>BBSL01000135.1 GCA_001319865.1 Burkholderia sp. E7m39
TGGGCGCCCGTCGAGCGGACGGCGCCGCACGGTTTGCATCTGACGTTCGCGCAGCCCGACGAACACGGCTTCATGAACGGCGACGGTGTGCCGATCTTCGCGCCCATCGCGCCCGGCCGCATCGACTGCGTGACGATGCGCACCTGCGAGCGCTTCGAGGCGGGCGACTGGCTGCCCATCGACGCGCGTCACGGCACGCTCGCGTTCGACGGCGAGCGGGAAATCGAAATCGGCCGTGACGACCGCTATGAAATCGCGCTCGACTGGAGCGGCCCGTTGACGGTCGACGTGAGCCGCACGCTGCGCTTTTCGGCATCGCGCCAGTTGATGCGCGAGATGGCGGGCGCGTCGCGGCAGGCCTTCACGTAGACACGAACATCGACACAAACAAAAACAAAAACGCACGCGCAAGCGAAGTAAAGGGAGTTCAACCCGTCGGAGGCCACTGCGCCACCGTTGCAGTCACGATCGACATATCAAGGAGACACACCATGGCTGTTTCGAGTCAGTTGGGCAAGGAGAAGCTGCTGGAAGCGTACCGGCTGATGCGTACGATTCGCGAGTTCGAGGAGCGCCTGCACGTCGAGTTCGCGACGGGCGAGATTCCGGGCTTCGTGCACCTGTACGCAGGCGAAGAAGCATCGGCTGTCGGCACGATGCTGCATCTGAACGACAGGGACTATGTGGCGACCACGCACCGCGGCCACGGTCATTGCATCGCGAAGGGCGTCGACGTGCACGGCATGATGGCCGAGATCTACGGCCGGCAGACGGGCGTATGCAAAGGCAAGGGCGGCTCGATGCACATTGCCGATTTATCGAAGGGCATGCTGGGCGCGAACGGCATCGTCGGCGCGGGAGGCCCGCTCGTATGCGGCGCGGCGCTCGCGGCGAAGCTGAAGAAAACGGGCGGCGTGGGCGTGTGTTTCTTCGGCGACGGCGCGTCGAATCAGGGGACGATTTTCGAATCGATGAACCTGGCGAGCGTGTGGCGGCTGCCCGCCATTTTCGTGGCGGAGAACAACGGCTATGCCGAAGCGACATCGTCGACGTGGTCGGTGGCGTCGGACAACATCGCGGACCGCGCGAGCGGCTTTGGCATGCCGGGCGTGATCGTCGACGGCTTCGATTTCTTCGCGGTGCACGAGGCGCTGGGCGAAGCGATCGAACGCGCGCGCAACGGCGGCGGACCGACGCTCGTCGAAGTGAAGCTGTCGCGCTACTTCGGCCACTTCGAAGGCGATGCGCAGACGTATCGCGCGCCGGGCGAAGTGCAGAAACTGCGCGACGAAAAGGATTGCCTGAAGCGTTTCGAAGAGCGCGTGGTGCGCGCCGAAATGCTGAACACCGACGACTTGCGCAGGATCGACGCGGACGTGAAGGCGCTGATCGACGATTCCGTCGTGAAGGCGAAGGCCGCGCCGCTGCCGACGGAAGCCGATCTGCTGACTGACGTGTACGTGTCGTATCCGTAACCAACCGATCACTCTCAGACGATTCAGGAGAACAGACATGGCACGCAAGATCACATACTCACAGGCAATCAACGAAGCACTGAGCCAGGAGATGGCGCGCGACGAAAGCGTCATCGTGATGGGCGAAGACAACGCGGGCGGCGCAGGTTCGCCCGGCGAACAGGACGCATGGGGCGGCGTGCTCGGCGTCACGAAAGGGCTTTTTCACAAGTATCCGGGCCGCGTGCTCGATACGCCGATTTCGGAAGGCGGCTTCATCGGCGCGGCGGTGGGCGCGGCGGCGGCGGGCATGCGTCCCGTCGCGGAGTTGATGTTCATCGACTTCATGGGCGTGTGCTTCGATCAGATCTTCAATCAGGCCGCGAAATTCCGCTATATGTTCGGCGGCAATGCCGTGACGCCTGTCGTGATCCGCACGATGCAGGGCGCGGGCCTGCGCGCGGCCGCGCAGCACTCGCAGATGCTGACGTCGCTGTTCACGCATGTGCCTGGTTTGAAAGTGGTGTGTCCATCGACGCCTTATGACGCGAAAGGGCTGATGATCCAGGCGATCCGCGAGAACGATCCCGTCATCTTCTGCGAGCACAAGCTGCTGTACTCGCGCGAAGGCGATGTGCCCGAAGAGCTGTACGCGATTCCGTTCGGCGAAGCGAACGTGGTGCGCGAAGGCGACGATGCGACGATCGTCACCTATGGCCGCATGGTGCATTACGCGCTCGATGCCGCCGACAAACTCGCGAAAGACGGCGTCAAGGCCGACGTGATCGATCTGCGCACCACGTCGCCCCTCGATGAAGAGACGATTCTGGAAAGCGTCGAGCGCACCGGCCGTCTGATCGTGGTGGACGAAGCGAATCCGCGCTGCTCGGTGGCGACGGATATCGCCGCGCTCGTCGCGCAGAAGGCATTCCATTCGCTGAAGGCGCCCGTCGAACTCGTCACGGCGCCGCATACGCCGGCGCCGTTCGCCGGGGTGCTCGAAGACCTCTATATCCCGTCGGCGGACAAGATCGCCGCGGCCGTCAAACAGACGCGGCACTAACGCCCGCACCAGATAGCACTGAGCGAGGAACTGAGCAATGTCGATTCACATGATCACGATGCCCAAGTGGGGCCTGTCGATGGAGCAGGGGCAGGTCAATGGCTGGTTGAAGTCGATTGGCGACAAGGTGGCGAAGGGCGATGAAGTGCTTGACGTGGAGAGCGACAAGATCGCTTCGGGCGTCGAATGCGCGTTCGACGGCACGCTGCGGCGGCAGGTTGCGCAAGAGGGCGACACGCTGCCCGTGGGCGCGCTGCTCGGCGTGGTCGCCGATACGGAAGATGCCGATGCCGACATCGACGCCGCCGTCGAAGCGTTTCAACGCGACTTCGTGCCGCTCGCCGCCGATTCCGCCGATGCCGGCCCGCAGCCGGAGAAAGCGCAGATCGGCGGGCGCACCGTGCGTTACCTGAAGATCGGCGAAGGCGGCACGCCAGCTGTGCTGATCCACGGTTTCGGCGGCGATCTGAACAACTGGCTGTTCAATCACGCCGATCTCGCCGCGCATCGCACGGTGTATGCGCTCGATCTGCCGGGGCACGGCGAGTCGTCGAAGGCGGTCGATTCGGGCAGCGCCGACGAACTCGCCGATTGTGTGATCGCGTTTCTCGACGATCGCGGCATCGAGCGCTCGCATCTCGTCGGGCATTCGATGGGCAGTCTCGTCGCGATGACGGTGGCCGCGAAAGCGCCGCAGCGCGTGGCGTCGCTTGCGTTGATCGCGGGCGCCGGGCTTGGCGACGAGATCAACCGCGAGTACATCGACGGGTTCGTCGCGGGCACGAGCCGCAATACGCTCAAGCCGCATCTGACGAAGCTGTTCGCCGACGGTTCGCTCGTCACGCGGCAACTGGTCGAGGATATCGTCAAGTACAAGCGGCTCGAAGGCGTGAACGAGGCGTTGCAGAAGATTGCAGCGTCCTCGTTCAAGGATGGCGCGCAGCAGCGCAGCTATCGCGATCGTATCGACCAGCTTGCGCCGCGCGCGCTCGTGATCTGGGGCGAACTCGACCAGATCATTCCCGCGAGCCACGCGCAAGGGCTGCCCGGCGATATCCGCGTGCATGTGCTGCCGGGCAAGGGGCACATGGTGCAGATGGAGTCGGCGTCCGAGGTGAACCGCCTGCTCAACGATTTCTTCGGAGCCTGACGATGGACGCCGCGTCACATGCGTCGATGCACGACAGCGTGACGGCGCTCGGTCAACATGGGTTGCGCGCGCGCGACAAGCTCGCGCGCATACCCGTGAAGATCGTGCCGCCCGAGCGCGGCGGCGTGCTGCCGAAACCGCCGTGGCTACGCGCAAGGCCGATGATGAGCGAGACGGTGGCGGGCATGGCGTCGATATTGCGCGAGCATCGGCTGCATTCGGTGTGCGAGGAGGCGATGTGCCCGAACATCGGCGAGTGCTTCGCACAGCGCACAGCGACGTTCATGATCATGGGCGGCATCTGCACGCGTCGTTGCGCATTCTGCGACGTCGCGCACGGGCGTCCATTGCCACTCGATGAAGCCGAACCCGAGCGGCTCGCCGATGCCGTCGCGGCGTTGGGGCTGCGTTATGTGGTGATCACGTCCGTGGATCGCGACGATCTCCGCGATGGCGGTGCCGCGCATTTTGCGCGCTGCGTCGCGCGGCTGCGAGAGCGCGTGCCGGGGATTCGCGTCGAAGTGCTGACGCCGGATTTTCGCGGGCGTGTCGAGCGCGCGCTCGATGCGTTGTCGAGCGCGTGGCCGGATGTGTTCAATCACAACGTCGAGACGGTGCCGTCGCTGTATCGGGCGGCGCGGGCGGGCGCGGATTATCGCGGGTCGCTGGCGCTGCTTGCGCGCGTGAAGCGGGAAAATGATCGCGTGATTACGAAGTCGGGCTTGATGGTCGGGCTCGGCGAGCGCGACGACGAACTGCTGGCAACGATGCGCGACATCCGCGAGCATGACGTCGATGTGCTGACCATTGGGCAATATCTCGCGCCGTCGAAGTTTCATATGCCCGTGAAGCGGTATGTCACGCCGCAGACCTTCGATGCGTTGAGAGAGGTGGGACTTAAGCTCGGCTTCAGGGAGGTCGTGTCGGGACCGCTCGTGAGGTCGTCGTATCACGCGGGCGAGACAGCGGGGTTCTGATTCGCACAGCGCGATGCAAAACAGCCGGACGCCTTGGCATCCGGCTGTTTTCATTGATCGAGCATGCAGCGACTTACACGCCGCCGATGCACATGTACTTGATCACGACATACTCGTCGATGCCGTAGTGCGAGCCTTCGCGTCCCAGGCCCGACTGCTTGACGCCGCCGAACGGCGCCACTTCGTTCGAGATCGCGCCCGTGTTGATGCCGACCATGCCGAACTCGAGCGCTTCCGCGACGCGCCAGATGCGGCCGATGTCGCGGCTGTAGAAGTAGGATGCGAGGCCGAACTCGGTGCTGTTGGCCATTGCGACCACTTCGTCGTCGGACGAGAAGCGGAACAGCGGCGCGAGCGGGCCGAACGTTTCGTCGCGGGCGACTTTCATGTCGGGCGTGACGTCGGCGAGCACGGTCGGCTCGAAGAAGCCGTGGCCGAGGGCGTGACGCTTGCCGCCCGTCACGATGCGCGCGCCTTTGCCGAGCGCATCTTCGATATGCGATTCGACCTTGAGCACGGCCGCTTCGTTGATCAGCGGGCCTTGCTGGACGCCTTGCTCGGTGCCGAAGCCGACCTTGAGCTTTGCGACGGCGGCGCTGAGCTTTTCGGCGAACGCGTCATACACGCGGTCGTGCACATAGAAGCGGTTCGTGCACACGCAGGTCTGACCGCTGTTGCGATACTTCGATGCAATCGCCCCTTCGACGGCCGCGTCGAGATCGGCATCGTCGAACACGATGAAGGGCGCGTTGCCGCCCAGTTCCAGCGAGACCTTCTTGACCGACGGCGCGCACTGCGCCATCAGCAGGCGGCCAACGGGCGTCGATCCCGTGAACGACAGCTTGCGCACGGTGGTGTTGCCCGTCATTTCGCCGCCGATCGGCTTCGGGTCGCCCGTGACGATGCTGAACACGCCCGCGGGCACGCCTGCGCGTTCGGCCAGCACGGCGAGCGCGAGCGCCGAGAGGGGCGTGGCTTCGGCGGGCTTGACAACGATCGGGCAGCCGGCGGCGAGCGCGGGCCCGACCTTGCGGGTGATCATCGCGGCCGGGAAATTCCACGGCGTGATCGCGGCGCAGACGCCGACGGGCTCTTTCGTGACGACGATGCGCTTATCGTTGGCGACCGTGGGGATCGTATCGCCGTAGACGCGTTTGGCTTCTTCACCGAACCATTCGAGGAACGAGGCCGCATAGCCGATTTCGCCCTTTGCTTCGGCGAGCGGCTTGCCCTGTTCGGTGGTGAGAATCAACGCGAGGTCGTCGGCGTTCGCGAGCATCAGGTCGTTCCACTTGCGCAGGATTTCCGCGCGCTGCTTGCCCGTCTTCGCCTTCCAGGCGGGCCATGCCTTGTTTGCCGCTTCGATGGCGCGGCGCGTTTCCTGTGCGCCCATGCGGGGCACGTGTGCGATCGTCGCGCCCGTTGCCGGGTTCAGCACCTCGAAGGTTTCCTTGTTGTCGGCGTCTTGCCATTCGCCATTGATGTACGCCTTCGCTTGCAGCAGCGTCGGGTCGTTTAGTTTGCTACGCAGGTCTGTCATGGTGGTGGGTGTCCTTCTTTGGTTTTTGTCTGCGACGCCTGTTTTTGGGCTTTTGGTTTTTGCTGTTATCTGCGTTAGCGGCGGCGCGGCGCGGGCGTTGCCGTGGTGTGCTTGCCCTTTGCGCGGGCATCCGCGTTAGCGCCTATGCGGCGCGGGCGTTGCC
>BBSL01000136.1 GCA_001319865.1 Burkholderia sp. E7m39
GGGGCAACGCTAGCGCCGCGAGGCGCCATCGCGGATGCTCGCGCAAAGGGCAAGCACACCACGGCGACGCCCGCGCCGCGCAGGCGCTAACGCAGATAACAGCAAAAACCAAAAACCCAAAACAGCCGTCGCAGACAAAAGAACAAAAAATCAACGGCGACTTAAAAAAAGCCGCCGCAGGCAAAACATTACGATCAGGCCGCCACGCCAACAGTCTCTTTCAGCACGTCTTCGAGAATCACGAGAGCCTCATCGAAAACGGCATCCTGAATCGTCAGCGGGAACAGGAAACGAACCACATTCGAATACACACCGCACACCAGCAACAACAGCCCGCGCTCGAGCGCGCGCGCCTGCACGCGCTTCGTGAAATCGGCATCTGCGTCCGATGTGCCCGGCTTGCAGAACTCGACGGCGACCATGCCGCCCGGGCCGCGCACGTCAGCGATCTGCGGCACTTCCGATTGCAGCGCCGTCAGCTTCGCCTTCAGCTTGTCGCCCAGCGTGACTGCACGCTCGCACAGCTTCTCCTCGTCGATGATGTCGAGCACCGCGTGCGCCGACGCAACGGCCAGCGGATTGCCCGCATACGTGCCGCCAAGTCCGCCGGGCGCCGCTGCATCCATCACATCGGCGCGGCCCACCACGCCCGACAGCGGCATGCCGCCCGCCAGGCTCTTCGCCATCGTCATCAGATCCGGCACGACATCGTAGTGATGCATCGCGAACAGCTTGCCCGTGCGCGCAAAACCCGTTTGCACTTCATCGGCGATCAGCAGGATGCCGTGCTCGTTGCACAGCTTGCGCAGCGCGCGCACGAACTCGGCAGGCGCCGGATAGAAACCGCCTTCGCCTTGCACCGGCTCGAAAATGATCGCCGCGACACGCTTCGGATCGATGTCGGCCTTGAACAGGAAATCGATCGCCTTCAGCGAGTCCGCCGTCGTCACGCCGTGCAGCGGATTCGGGAACGGTGCGTGGAAAACGTCAGCCGGGAACGGGCCGAAGTTCAGCTTGTACGGCGCGACCTTGCCCGTCAGCGCCATGCCCATCATCGTGCGGCCGTGGAAGCCGCCCGTGAACGCGATTACGCCCGGCCGGCCCGTCGCGGCGCGCGCGATCTTGATCGCGTTTTCGACGGCTTCGGCACCCGTCGTGAAGAAGGCCGTCTTCTTCGGATAGTCGCCCGGCGCGCGCTGGTTGATCTTCTCGGCCAGCTCGACATACGACGCGTACGGCACGATCTGATAAGCCGTGTGCGTGAAGTTGTCCAGTTGCGCGCGGATCGCCTCGACAATCTTCGGATGACGATGCCCCGTGTTGCACACCGCAATGCCCGCTGCGAAATCGATGTAACGGCGGCCCTCGACGTCCCAAAGCTCCGCATTCTCGGCGCGCGCGGCGTAGAAATCGCACATCACGCCCACGCCGCGCGGGGTGGCGGCGTCCTTGCGGCTCTTCAGTTCAGCATTCTTCACGGAGATCTCCTCTCATGGGTTCGTTCAGGCGCTCGCGCTCTTCGCGGCACATGCAGCGACTATAATCAGATTTGGCTCCAAACTTCAGAGCCATTTCAGTAAAAAATTAGGAGCCAATTCCATGCGCGCGAGTGTGTTGTCCGACTGGCTGGCCCAGCGTCTGGATCGCGGCAGCGGTCAGCCGATCTACCGGCAGCTGCATCGGCTGCTGCAGCAGGCCATACTCACGCGCGAATTGCCGGCGGGCAGCAAGGTGCCGTCGTCGCGGCTGCTGGCGAGCGAGCTGGGCATCGCGCGCAATACCGTCACCCAGGTGTACGAGCAGTTGGCGCTGGAGGGCTACGTGTCGTCCGCGACGGGGCGCGGGACCTTCGTCGCCGATACGTCGCCGGATGAAATCGTCGATTCGTCCGATGCACAGACGGCGTTCTCGCCCGCATCGGCGTCCGCGCAGCATCTGCAGCAGACTTCGCCCGTGCCGCAAGCCAGGGCGCTTGTGCAGGCGCAACAGCCAGCGGCGCGCGCGCTGTCGCAGCGCGGCGCGCGGCTGATCGCGGGTGCGGGCGTGTCGAAGCGGCAATGGGGCGCGTTTATGCCCGGCGTGCCCGACGTCACGCGCTTTCCGGCACGTGTCTGGAGCCGCCTGCACAACAAGTACTGGCGTCGGCTGCGGCCCGACTTGCTGACATACGCGCCGGGCGGCGGCCTGTCGCTGCTGCGCCACGCGTTGGCCGACTATCTGCGCACGTCGCGCTCGGTGCGTTGCACGCCCGAGCAGATCATCATCACAACAGGCATTCATCAGTCTGTCGATCTCGCCGTGCGCCTCCTGTCCGATCCCAGCGACGTGATCTGGACGGAAGATCCGTGCTATTGGGGCGTGCGCAGCGTGATGCACGTGTCCGGCCTGAAGTCGCGCCCGATCGCCGTCGACGAAGAGGGCATCAATCCGTCAGCCGACGATCTCGCGCATCCGCCGAAGCTGATGCTCGTCACGCCGTCGCATCAGTATCCGCTCGGCATGGTGATGAGTCTCGCGCGGCGCCGGATGCTGCTTGAGTACGCGCGGCAAAACCAGTGCTGGATCATCGAGGACGACTACGACAGCGAATACCGTTACGGCAGCCGGCCGCTCGCATCGCTGCAAGGGCTCGATACGGCGGGGCAGGTGATCTATGTCGGCAGCTTCGGCAAGACGCTGTTTCCTGGTCTGCGGATCGGCTATCTCGTCGCGCCCGAGGCGCTTGCCGAAAGTTTCGCGACCGCGAGCGCCGAGCTCTATCGCGAGGGGCAGTTGCTGCAGCAGGCGATGCTCGCGGAGTTCATCGCCGAAGGGCATTTCACGTCGCACATCCGCAAGATGCGCACGCTGTACGGCCAGCGTCGCGCGACGCTGCTCGATGCCGCCGCGCACCGGTACGGCGAGGCGTTACCTGCCGTCGGCGGCGATGCGGGCCTGCATCTCGTGATGCAACTGCCCGAAGGCACCGACGACCGGGCCGTCGCCGCGGCTGCGCTCGAGCGCAATATCGTCGTGCGTCCGTTGTCCGGGTATTACGCGCAGCGCTCGCGCGCGCAGGCGGGGCTGCTGATCGGTTATGCGTGCGTGCCCGACGAAGAGATCGCGCCTGCTTTCGACACGCTCGCCGACGCGATCGACGCGACGTTGCCACTGTTTGCATGAGCAAGTCGCGCGCTGGCGCGCCTAGAGCCGGATGAGAACCGCGCCGAGCGTGACGAGCGTGCACGCGAAGATACGGCGCGCCGTGAGTTTTTCCTTCATGACCGAGAAGCCGATCAGCACGGCGAAAATCGAACTGAGTTCGCGCAGCGCCGAGACCATCGCGATAGGCAGATACCGATAGGCCTCGATGATGAGGCAGTACGCGCACAGCGCGATTACGCCCGAGAGCATGCCTTTGACCATCATTTCGCGCGACGTGAAGAGTCCCTTTGCGCCGCCGCGCCAGTGCCATACGAGCAGAAACTGCGGCACGTTCCATAGCAGATAGACCCACATGATGTAGCTGAGTCCGTTGCCGGCGACGCGCGCGCCAATGCCGTCGACCACCGAGTACGCCGAGATGAACAATCCCGTGAGCAGCGCATAGGGGACGCTTTCGCCCGAGAAGCGCAGGTCGCGGCGAAACGCGAGCGAGACGATGCCGAGCGATACCAGCGCGACGCCCGTTGCAGCGAGCGGTTTCAGCGATTCATGGGCGAACACGAGCGCGCCGGCGAAGACGAGCAGCGGCGAGAGTCCGCGCGCGATCGGATAGATCTGGCCGAAATCGCCACTGCGATACGCGCGGACCAGCGCGAGGCAGTAGCCGAATTCGAGCACGACGGAGGCCGCGATATAGGGCCACGCGCCGGGCGCCGGAAGCGGCAGGACGACGACGCCGATCGCGCTGACGACGAGGTAGGGGATCGACATGATGCCAAGCAGCCAGATGCGGTCTCCCGCGAGGCGCAGGAAGGCGTTCCAGCCTGCATGAAGCATGGCGGACAACAGGACGAGCAGGACGACGACGGTTTCCATCGGAGGGGATTATTCCGCAAGTTGTGCGGGTTGTGGGGATTTTTGTGGTGATTTGTGGTGGTTTTTGCTCTGGTTGCGCTGTGGTTTCGTGGATGAGCTGGTTGCATCCACCGGTTGAATCCGCCGCGCTTATCAGGCAATCGGACGCTTTAAAACCAGGAAAAAGGATGCCGCGGATCTCATTACGATATGTACGAGAAACATTAGAGATTGCGGTACCGATATGGGCATGGCGCAGCCATATTGGTACAGCGAGGACGGGACTTATATCTTGCAATCTATAAAACTAAAGTAAATCACCGATCACCGATCACCGATCACCGGTCACGTCGTCCGGGCCGGGCAGAAAGGGCACCAGTCGGCATGCGGTTGCAGCCTGATTTCCACTCTCGTATAACAACGCGCGGCGCCGATTTCCTCGCCGATGCGCGGAGTCGCGATGGCAAGCAAAAAACCGGTTGGCCCCTTCGTGCGAAGAGCGCAAAAAATCAAATAACCTGCTCCCTCAACTTCGCAGAAACCAGATCGATAACCGTCACCACCACAATCACCATCAGCATCACAGCCGCTGTCTGCGCGTAGTTGAACGACCGGATCGACTCATACAGCACCACACCGATACCACCCGCGCCCACCATCCCCACCACCATCGCCGAGCGCACATTCGATTCGAACCGGTACAGCGCGTAAGAAATCCACAGCGGCAAAACCTGCGGCAGCACGCCATAGACGATTTCGTCGAGACTGGTCGCGCCCGTCGCGCGCACACCTTCGGCAGGGCGTGGATCGATCGCTTCGACGGCTTCGGCGAAGAGCTTTGCGAGCACGCCCGTCGTGTGCACCCATAGCGCGAGCACCCCCGCGAACGGCCCAAGTCCGACGGCGACGATGAACAGCATCGCGAATACCATTTCGTTGATCGCGCGGCACGCGTCCATCAGACGGCGCACCGGCTGCACGACCCACGCGGGCGCCATGTTGTGCGCTGACATCAGGCCGAACGGCACTGCGCATACCAGCGACAGCGCCGTGCCCCACACCGCGACTGCGAGCGTCACGGCCATTTCGTGCACATACGTGCGCCATTCGGTGAAGTCGGGCGGGAAGAAATCTTTCGCGAACTGGCCCATGTTGCCCGAGTCGGACAGCAGGTCGAGCGGGCGCATGTCGGCGGCGCGCCACGACAGTCCGAGTATCGCGATCACCGCCATCCAGCCGAGCAGCGAACCCCAGCTGCGTGTGCCCGCCGCAGCGGCCGATGCTTTTTGCGTCGGCTGCTGGGTGGCCTCAGGCGTCGAACGGTTGGCGCTCAGGTCCGCTGCGTTCATTGCTTTTGCGCGTTGAGTGCGGACAGCTTCGCATCGATCGCGGCCATCTGCGTCTTCTTGTCGGCGTCCGACATCGCCGCATCGTTTTCGATCTTCTGCTTCTGCTGGAACAGCGCGACCTGGCGGATGGGCAGCAGTTGCGCATCCGACGACGCCGAGAAGCCGCTGTAGTTGAAGATGTTCGCGATCACGGCTTTTTCGTGCGCGTCGGTCTTCGCATAGTTGAGGAAGAACTTGCGCACCTTTTCCTTCGTTGCGTCGGGCAGATCCTTGCGCCACACGAGCGGGTCCGACGGAATCAGCGGCGATTGCCACAGCACGCGCACCTGTGCGAAGCGGTCCGGATGCTGTTTCTTCAGCGTGTCGAGCATCTCGGTGTTGTTGGTCGCGATATCGACCTTGTTGTTCACGACGGCGAGCAGGTTCGCTTCGTGGCTCGACGGCAGCACCGTCTTGAACGACGTGCGCGGGTTCGCGTTGTGTTGCGCGAACAGGTAATAGCCCGGAATCAGCGTGCCCGACGTCGAGTTCGGATCGCCAAAGCCGAGCGTCACGTCTTGTGTGTTCTTGAACACGTCGTCGAGCGTCTTGAAGCGGCTGTTGACGTTCGTGACCAGCACTGAGTAGTAGCCGGCTTCACCATTCGAATAGGTGGTTTTCGCAAACACTTCGCCATTGGAACGATCGACGGCTTCGATCGCCGACGCGTTGCCGAGATACGCGACCTGCACCTTGTTGAAGCGCATGCCTTCGATGATGCCTGCGTAGTCGGTTGCGAAGAACGCCTTCACGTTCAGACCCGTCTGCTTGTTCATGTCGTCGATGAGGGGCTGCCAGCGTTGCTTGAGCACCGCCGACGAATCGGTCGAAATGATGCCCAGGTTCAGGTCTTCGGCATGAGCGGCAAAGCTGGCAAAAGCCGACACGGCCGCGACGCCGACTAGCAGAGATCGCAGGAATTTCATGAGTTCCGTTCCAGTTGAGTGAGTCGTTGCAGTGCTGCGTGATGTGCTTTCGTAGGTGACGTCGTTACTTGCGCGAAGCGCGATCTACGCGGAGCGCGCTGTGTTGAACGCGAGCACGCGCACACGGGGCGACGCGTTCGGCGTGCTGCCCGCGGGCTGGCTTTCGTCGAGCAGTTCGCGCGCATCGTCGCCATAGAGCTTTTGCAGCAATGCCGGCGTGAGCGCGGAAGTCGGGCCGTCGTAGACGATCTTGCCGCGCCGCATGGCGATCGTGCGCTGGCAGTACTGCATTGCGATATCGACCTGATGCAGCGAAACCAGCACCGTTAGCTTGTGTTCGGCGTTCAGCGTGCGCAGCATGTCCATCACGCGACGCGACGATTCGGGATCGAGCGAGGCTATCGGCTCGTCGGCGAGGATGATGCGGGCCTGCTGCACGAGCGCGCGCGCGAGCGCGGCGCGCTGCTGCTGGCCGCCCGACAGGTTTGACGCGCGCTCGCGCGCATGCTCGCCGATGCCGACCTCGGTCAACGCCGCCATCGACAACTCGCGTTCGCTGCGCGGAAAGCTGCCCGTCAGGCGGCGCCACAGGCGGCAGACGCGCGAGCGCGCC
>BBSL01000137.1 GCA_001319865.1 Burkholderia sp. E7m39
ACTTCGCGAACGATGCGGCCGTTCTGCTGGATCGGGCGGCCCAGGATCGAGATTTGCGAAGGCTGTGCGTCCGAAACCGTGAAGGCTGCGATATGCCGCAGCAGTGTCGATTTACCCGAGCCCGACGCACCGATCAGCGCAACCATTTCGCCCTGCTCGACACGCAGGTCGATGTCGTCAAGCGCCTTGCGTCCATTGGCGAATGTCTTGCTCAGACGTTCGATGCGGATTGCTTCCATGTGTGTCCTGTCGATGACTCCGGTGCATGCCGGAAGTTGTGGGACATTCTAGAAAGCGTCTGTGACGGTTGAGTGAAGGCGTCGCAACATCTAGACGACTATATCTTTCAGGAATGTCGCTCGCACGATGCCATTGCGTGTTGCGACGCATCGTCGTGTGTCACGAATATGACAAACGCAGCGATGCAGGCCCGCTGTCATCCATTGGCAAGCGCGAACGGCTATAGTTGGAGCGTCAAGCGTGAGCCGTCTCCAATAACCTCGCACCACAACCGGCGCAGCCCATGCAGGCTTTCAGCTTTCTTCCCAACACCTTCACGGAGTACGAAGATTTGCAGGCGCTGCTCGACGAGGGCGCGCGCTCGTTCGACATCACGAGCGTCGCCAGCGTCGAAGTGCGGGGGCGCAGTTTCGAGGTGTACGTTGCGTCGATCGGCTCGCGTGATCCCGCGGCGCCCGCGGTGGGATTTTTCGGCGGCATTCACGGGCTGGAGCGCATCGGCTCGCGGCTCGTGCTGGAGTACATGCGCTCGCTGCTGTCGCGGCTCGCGTGGGACGAATTGCTGATCCAGCAACTCGATTCCATCCGCGTGTATATCGTTCCCATCGTCAATCCGGGCGGCATGTGGGCGGCCACGCGCGCGAATCCGAACGGCGTCGACCTGATGCGCAATGCGCCGCAGGACGCGGAAGAGCGCGTACCGCTGCTGGCGGGCGGACAGCGCGTTGGCGCGTGGCTGCCGTGGTATCGCGGGCGGCGCGGCGCACCAATGGAAGCGGAAGCGGCGGCGCTGCTGCGGGTAGTCGAAGACGAGCTGGCGACGCGTCCGCTGTCGTTCGCCCTCGATTGTCATTCCGGTTACGGATGGAGCGACAGCATCTGGTTTCCGTACGCGAAGACGCGCCGCGCGATGCCGCATCTGCCGGAAATGTACGCGTTGAAGACGATGTTCGAGCGAGCGCATCCGCATCACGGCTATACGTTCGAGCCGCAGAGTCACCAGTACCTGCTGCATGGCGACCTATGGGATTGGGCATACGACCGCGCGCCGCCGCCCAACATCTTTCTGCCGATGACGCTCGAACTCGGTTCATGGCTCTGGATCAAGAAGAATCCCCGGCAGATTTTTTCGCGTCAGGGCATGTTCAATCCCGTGAAAGCGCATCGTACGGCGCGCGTGCTGCGGCGTCACGCGAACCTGCTCGACTTTCTGACGCGCGCTGCCTACGCGTCGCAGCGCTGGCTTCCGCAAGGCAGCCGTCGCGAGCAACTGCTCGATAGCGCGCTCGAACTCTGGTACAAACCCGCACAAAAATGAGCACGTGGATTCTGTTGCGTGGGTTGACACGCGAAGCGCGGCATTGGGGCGTGTTGCCCGAGGCGCTGCGCGCGTCGCTGGACGGCATCGCGGACGGCGTGCCGTCGCGCGTGCTCGCGATCGACTTGCCTGGCAACGGCGCCTACGCGCGCGCGCGGGCGCCGCTGGAGGTCGGTGCGATGGTCGATTTCGTTCGCGTGGCGGCGCGCGAGAGCGGTGCGCCAGGCCCGTACTGCGTGCTCGCGATGTCGCTGGGCGGCATGGTCGCGACGTGCTGGGCGCAGCGCCATCCCGCCGAGATCGCGCGGCTCGTGCTGATCAACACCAGCATGCGGCCGTTCAGCCGCTTCGACGAGCGGCTGCGTCCCGCCGCGTGGCCGATGCTCGTGAGGATCGCTGCGCACTGGGGCGACGCGCGGCGCGCGGAGAACACGATTCACCGGCTGACCTGCAACCATCGCGAGTCGCGCGACGCGGACGTGCAGACGTGGGCGGCGATACGCTCGAGCGCGCCCGTGAGCCGCGCCAATGCACTGCGTCAACTGATCGCGGCCGCGCGCTTCAAGGCACACGCGCAGCCGCCCGCATGCGGGACGCTCGTGCTGTCGTCGAGCGAAGATGGGTTGGTCGACCCTGCGTGCTCCGCGGCGCTCGCCGCGGCGTGGGGCGCCGAACACTGGCGGCACCCGTGGGCGGGCCACGACTTGCCGCACGACGACCCCGCGTGGGCCGTCGAGCGCATTCGCGCCTGGCTGCTGCAAGCGGACGCCGAACGGACATCGGTGACCGCCGGGCGTGACATTAAGTATTAACCCTGAGATGTCGTCGTGTTGGCGGTTCGGGGTTCCGCGCATGGCTCGTGTGAGTCGAATGCTTTTCTCTACGTGTACCCGCGATAAGGCTTTCTGCCCGATGGACTTGCGCCTTATTCAGAGCCTTAAAAGCTAGCGCATCAATGGTTAGGGCGCTAACAAGCGCAACCCTGACCTGTGATGGCTAGCCAACAGAGCGAAGCAATTTCGTTCTTTCTTTAACGCCCTTTGCGTTGCTATCGCCGGCTCGATTCGACATGCTTCTGTCACACGCGCGATCATGCATCGACCATGTGCGCGTGCACAATCCGTTTCTGCTCAACGGGTGCATAATGCGCATCTGTCGATGCAGTCGATTGTCGCCCGCCGCGGAGGACGTCATGCAAGCGAAGAACGAAGAAGCCGTTGCTCACCTGCTCAACGATGTCGTCGAATTCGCGCGAGGACGGCTGCCCGAGCCCGCATTCGCAGCCGTCGAACCTTTCCTGCGTCACTACTACGATTTCGCCGACGCGGACGACCTGCAAAGCCGGAGCATCGCCGACCTGTACGGCGCCGCGATGGCGCACTGGCAAACGGCGCAACGCTTCGTCCCCGGCAGCGAACGATTGCGCGTCTACAACCCGATCCTCGAACAGCACGGCTGGCACTCCGATCACACCGTGATCGAAATCGTCAATGACGACATGCCGTTTCTGGTCGACTCCGTGTCGATGGCCGTCAACCGTCTTGGGCTCGCGCTGCACTCCGTGTTGCACCCGGTGTTTCGCATCTGGCGCGGCCAGGGCGGGGGCATCGAGCGCGTGGCGCCCGGTGGCGCCCCGGGCGACGAAGGCGGCTCGCAACTCGCGTCGTTCATTCATTTCGAAGTGGACCGCTGCGGCGACGCCGCGAAGCTCGAAACGTTGCGCAGCGAGATCGCAAAGGTGCTCGGCGACGTGCGCGCCGCCGTCGAGGACTGGCCGAAAATCGTCGAGATCGCGCGCGCGACCATCAAGGACATGGCCGCGCGCGAGACGAGCCCGGAAGGCGTCGAGGCGCGCGCGTTCCTCGAATGGATGGTGGCGGATCACTTCACGTTTCTCGGCCAGCGCGACTACGAGCTTGTCGAGCAAGATGGCAAGTATGGCCTGCGCGGCGTGGCGGGCTCCGGCAGCGGCATTCTGCGCGAGTCGCTGCGCCCGCAAGGGGCATCGGATGTGACGCCGTTGCCGCCCGCGGCGGCGGGCATCATCGCGGGCGCGACGCCCATTTTTCTGACCAAGGCCAATTCGCGCGCAACCGTGCATCGCCCGGGCTATCTCGACTATGTCGGCGTGAAGCTGGTGGGGCCCGACGGCAAGATCAGCGGCGAGCGGCGCTTTATCGGCCTCTATACGTCGACGGCGTACACGTCGTCCGCGTCGGACATTCCCATCGTGCGCCGCAAGTGCGCGAACATCGTGCGGCGCGCGGGCTTTCTCCCCAAAGGACATCTCGGCAAGTCGCTCGTGACGGTGCTCGAAACCTATCCGCGCGACGAGCTCTTTCAGGCCGACGAAGACGAACTCTACGACACGGCCATGGGCGTGCTGCGTCTGCAGGAGCATCAGCGCACGCGAATCTTCGTGCGACGCGACCGCTTCGACCGCTTCGTGTCCTGTCTCGTGTTCGTGCCGCGCGAAAAGTACAACACCGATTTGCGGCGGCGCATTGCGAAGCTGTTGCGCTCGGCGTTCAACGGCACGAACGTGGAGTTCACGCCGCTGCTGTCCGAGTCGACGCTCGCGCGGATTCACTTTGTCGTGCACGCGGAGCCGGGCGCGATGCCCGATGTCGACACGCGCGAACTCGAAGCGCGGCTCATTCAGGTGTCGCGCCGCTGGCAGGACGATCTCGCCGATGCATTGCTCGACGCATTCGGCGAAGAGCAGGGCAACCGTCTGCTGCAGCACTATGCCGATTCGTTTCCAGCGGGCTATCGCGACGACTACCCCGCGCGCACGGCGGTGCGCGACATCGAACTGATCGAGCGTGTGCAGGGCACCGAGCAGATCGCGATGAACCTGTACCGGCCCATCGAGGCTGGCCCGCGTGCGTTTCGCTTCAAGGTGTATCGCGTCGGCGATCCCATCGCGCTGTCGCGCAGTTTGCCGATGCTCGAACATCTCGGCGTGCGCGTCGATGAAGAACGGCCGTACCTGATCGAAGCGCCGGGTGCGGCGCCTGCGTGGATTCACGACTTCGGCCTCGAACTCGCCGACGACACCGAGTTCGACATCGAGCGCGTGAAGGGCCTGTTCGAAGACGCGTTCGAACGCGTGTGGACGGCCGACATCGAAGACGACAACTTCAATCGCCTCGTATTGCGCGCGCAGTTGAGCGCGCGCGAAGTGACGATCCTGCGTGCGTACGCGAAGTACTTGCGGCAGGTCGGCTCGACATTCAGCGATGCGTATATCGAACGCGCGTTGACGGGCAATCCGGCGATAGCGCGCATGCTGGTCGAGCTGTTCATCGCGCGTTTCGATCCCGCTGCGCAGGCACAGCGCGAAGCGCGCGTGGAGCTGTTGCTGAAAGCAATTGAAGGCGCGCTCGACGAAGTCCCGAATCTCGACGAAGACCGCATCCTGCGCCAGTTCCTCGGTGTCATCAACGCGACGCAGCGCACGAATTACTATCGCCGCGACGCGGGCGGCAAACCGCGTCCGTATCTGTCGTGCAAGTTCGATCCGGCGAAAGTACCCGGCTTGCCCGAGCCGAAACCGATGTTCGAAATCTGGGTGTACGCGCCGCGCGTCGAAGGCGTGCACTTGCGCGGCGGCCGCGTCGCGCGCGGCGGTCTGCGCTGGTCCGATCGTCGCGAGGACTTCCGCACGGAAGTGCTCGGTCTGATGAAAGCGCAGATGGTGAAGAACGTGGTGATCGTGCCTGTCGGCTCGAAGGGTGGCTTCGTCGTGAAGAACCCGCCGCCGCCGACCGACCGCGAAGCATGGATGCGCGAAGGCGTCGCGTGTTATCAGACGTTCCTGCGCGGGCTGCTCGATCTCACCGACAACCGCGTAGGCGGACAAATCGTGCCGCCGCCCGAGGTCGTGCGCCATGATCCCGACGATCCCTACCTTGTCGTGGCCGCCGACAAGGGCACGGCCACGTTCTCCGACTACGCGAACGCGATCTCGCAGGAATACGGTTTCTGGCTCGACGACGCTTTCGCGTCGGGCGGCTCGGTCGGCTACGACCACAAGAAAATGGGCATCACGGCGCGCGGCGCGTGGGAATCCGTGAAGCGTCACTTTCGCGAAATGGGCGTCGATACGCAGACGACGGACTTCACCGTGGTCGGCGTCGGCGACATGTCGGGCGATGTGTTCGGCAACGGCATGCTGTTGTCGCAGCATATCCGTCTCGTCGCCGCGTTCGACCATCGGCATGTTTTCCTCGATCCGAATCCCGACCCGGCGACGAGTTTTGCCGAACGTCAGCGGCTATTCGCACTCGACCGTTCGAGCTGGGCCGACTACGACCCCGCGCTGATTTCGGCAGGCGGCGGCGTGTTCGCGCGCACCGCGAAGACGATTCCGCTGTCGCAGGCCGTGCAATCGATGCTCGGCGTCACGGCCGCCGCGTTGTCGCCCGCCGAACTGGTGCGCGCCATTCTTCAGGCACCCGTCGATCTTCTGTACAACGGCGGCATTGGCACTTACGTGAAGGCGAGCCGCGAAACGCATGCGCAGGTCGGCGACAAGGCCAACGACGCCGTGCGCGTGAACGGCTGTGATCTGCGCTGCAAGGTCGTGGCGGAAGGCGGCAATCTGGGGCTCACGCAACTCGGACGCATCGAGTTCGCACAGCATGGCGGCCGCATCAATACGGATGCGATCGACAATTCCGCGGGCGTCGATTGCTCGGACCACGAGGTGAACATCAAGATTCTGCTTGGCCTCGTCGTCGCCGATGGCGAGATGACGGAGAAGCAGCGCAATGCGTTGCTCGCGGAAATGACGGAGGAAGTCGGCTTGCTGGTGCTGCAGGACAACTATTACCAGACCCAGGCGCTGTCGATTGCAGGCCGCTATGCCGCCGACATGCTCGACTCTGAGACGCGCATGATGCGTTATCTCGAACGCGCGGGACGTCTGAACCGCGTGATCGAGTTCCTGCCGACCGACGACGAAATCAACGAACGCGCGAGCGCCAAGCAGGGCTTGACGTCGCCCGAGCGTGCCGTGCTGCTCGCGTACAGCAAGATGTGGCTCTACGATGCGCTGCTCGAATCCGATGTGCCCGAAGACCCGCTGGTCGCGGGCATGCTGACGGAGTATTTCCCGAAGCCGCTGCGTCAGCGCTTTGGCGAACCGATGCATCGTCATCCGCTGCGCCGCGAAATTCTGGCCACGCATCTGACGAATGCGCTGGTGAATCGCGTCGGCTGCGCATTCGTGCACGGCATGATGGAAGAGACGGATGCGACACCCGGCGACATCGTGCGCGCATGCATGATCGCGCGGGACGTGTTCGATCTGAACGACGTGTGGCGCAATATCGATGCGCTCGATAATCGTGTCGCCGACGACGTGCAGGCGCGCATGTTCGTCGAGATCACGAAGCTGCTTGAGCGCGCGGCGTTGTGGTTCCTGCGTCATCTGCAATCAGGCGAAGTGAAGAACGGGACCGTGACGGATCTGATCGTGCGCTGCCGCGACGCCGCGCAACGGCTCGCACCGCAACTGCCGATGCTGTTGCCCGCAGCGGAGCTGGAAGCATTGTCCGAGCGGCAGCGCGTGCTCGTCGATGCGGGCGTCGACAGCGAACTCGCGGTGCGCGTCGCGAGCGGCGACATTCCTGCCGCGCTGCTCGATATCGCCGACGTGTCGGCAACGACGGAGCGTGGGCTCGAACTCGTGGCGGGCGTGTACTTCGCGCTCGGCACGCAGCTCAATTACGGCTGGATCGGCGAACGCGCGGCCGCGCTGCCCACCTCGACGCATTGGGACGTGATGGCGCGCGCCGCGGCGCTTGCCGAACTGGCGCGCCTCAAGCGCGTGCTGACGACGAGCGCGCTTGCCGAAGCGCCCGAGGCGACGACGGCGGAAGGCGTCGTGGAAGCGTGGCGCGCGAAACGCGAACACGCGCTCGCGCGCTATGCGCAACTGCTGACGGACTTGCGCGCGGCAGGCGGCGCGAGTTTGTCGATGCTGCTCGTGGTCGTGCGCGAAATGTCGACGCTCGAACGGCGCTGACGCTCGCGCGGCGGCGGCTGTTTGCAACGCGCCTTCGCCATTGCAGGCGAGGGCGCGTTTTCATTGCGCCGCGTGCTTCGCCAGCAAGTTGGCGGATTGCCCGATAATAGACGCTATCGACCATCCGTCACTTCACCACCATGAACGAATCCGCTGTCAGTTCCCCTGTTCCCCGTCTCACGAGCCTGTCGCACGGCGGCGGCTGCGGCTGCAAGATCGCGCCCGGCGTGCTGTCCGATCTGCTCCGGCGCAAGCTCCCGATGCCTACGTTTCCGGACCTGCTGGTCGGCACGGAAACCTCGGATGACGCCGCCGTCTACCGGTTGAACGACGAGCAGGCAATCATCGCCACCACCGACTTCTTCATGCCCATCGTCGACGATCCGTACGACTTCGGCCGCATCGCCGCGACCAATGCGCTGTCCGACGTGTACGCAATGGGCGGCAAGCCGATTCTCGCGCTTGCGCTGGTCGGCATGCCGATCAACGTGTTGCCGCACGATGTGATCGCGGCCGTGCTCCGCGGCGGCGAGGCCGTGTGCGCGCAGGCGGGCATTCCCGTCGCGGGCGGTCATTCGATCGATTCCGTCGAGCCGATCTACGGGCTTGCCGCGCTCGGCGTCGTGCATCCGCAGCGCGTGAAGCGCAATGCGTCGGCGCAAGCGGGCGATGTGCTCGTGCTCGGCAAGCCGCTGGGCGTCGGCGTGCTGTCGGCGGCACTGAAGAAGGAGCAACTCGACGCCGCGGGCTATGCGGCGATGATCGCGGCGACGACCAAACTCAATCGCCCCGGCGCCGACCTGGCCGCGCTCGACGGCGTGCACGCGATGACCGACGTGACCGGCTTCGGGCTGCTTGGCCACACGCTCGAACTGGCGCGCGGCGCGCGATTGACCGCGCGCGTGCGATACGCGGATCTGCCGTGGATCGCGGGCGTCGACGCGTTCGTGGCGGCCGGTGTGTTCACGGGCGCGTCGGGTCGTAACTGGGCGTCGTATGGCGAGGACGTGCGTCTCGCGGATTCGCTGCCTGGCACGGCACGCACGTTGCTGACCGATCCGCAGACCTCGGGCGGCTTGCTCGTGTCGTGTGCGCCCGCAGCCGTCGACGACGTGCTCGCGATCTTTCGCGCCGACGGCTTCGATCAGGCCGCGGTGATCGGCGAATTGCACGACGGTGCGCCGCGTGTCGAAGTCGTGTGATCGTTATTCAATCCATTTGCATCGCGACAATTCGAAGAGCCTATGAACGAAGAATCACCGAAGGCCATTTTTTACGCGCTGGCGGCAAATCTCGGCATTGCCGTGTGCAAGTTCGCGGCGGCGGCATTTACCGGTTCAGGGGCGATGTTCGCCGAAGCGATTCACTCGACAGCCGATTGCGGCAATCAGGTGTTGCTGCTGTTCGGGCTCAGGCAGGCGCGCAGGCCGGCTAGCCCGCTGCATCCGCTCGGCGCGGGGCGCGCGATCTATTTCTACTCGCTGATCGTCGCACTGCTGCTGTTTTTCGTGGGCGGCGTGTTTTCGGTGTATGAGGGCGGGCATCGTCTGATCGCGCACGAGCCGTTATCGCATGCTTATATCGCCTTGGGCGTGCTCGGCGTATCGGTGGTGCTCGAAACGTTTTCGCTGATGGGCGCGATCAGGGAAATTCGCAAGACCAATGCTGGCAAGTCGATGTGGCGGTGGTTTCGCGAGACGCGCGAATCCGAGTTGCTCGTCGTCACGGGCGAAGACGTGGCCGCGCTGCTGGGCCTTGCCATCGCGTTCGTCGCCGTGCTGCTCACGATGATCACAGGGAATCCCGTGTTCGACGCGTGGGGTTCGATTGGCGTCGGCGTG
Organism: Burkholderia sp. E7m39; assembly: GCA_001319865.1. Taxonomy (GTDB): domain Bacteria; phylum Pseudomonadota; class Gammaproteobacteria; order Burkholderiales; family Burkholderiaceae; genus Paraburkholderia; species Paraburkholderia bengalensis. The sequence goes on from BBSL01000137.1 coordinate 9,434, forward strand.
CTGCTGATGGTGATCGCGTTTCTGGTGGCGCGCGAGGTGAAGTCGATGATCATCGGCGAGTCGGCGAGCCCCGAAGTGCGGCGCGCGATCGAAGCGCATTTGCGCACGCGTCAGGAGATACGCAGCATCATCAATCTGATTACGCTGCAATGGGGGCGGCATGTCGTCGTCGCAGTGCAGGCGGAAATGATCGATTACGAAAGCGGCCGCGCGATGGTCGATGCGATCAATATCGTCGAAGCGGATTTGCAGGAGACGTTTCCGCAGGTACGGTGGGTGTTTTTTGAACCGGATGTGCCGCGTGTAAGAACGGCAGCATCGCCGGATTAAAGTACTGCGCTACACCAATGGGTCCGCGAACAATGCACTGAATGCATGATTCGCGGATCTTTTCTTTTGGGGACGCGGAATGGAAAACCAATAAGACGCTTATGCGATATAGCTAATTACATCCCCAGTCGCCATTAGCCAATGGAAAACAATTCAATGCCGCCTATACTAAGCTCCGCCCTGTTAAGCGAGGGCATGCATTCCGGTTCCCATCCTTTAACGCGCTTAAAGAAAGGACTCGTCATGGTAACTCGCACGGTAGGCGCTTTGACGGCTTTGACATTGGCGGCGTGCTCGGCTATTTCACCGCTTGCCAATGCGCAGGACGACAGCTTTGCGCATGGCGATGGCGGATCGAATGGTCGCCCCGTCAAAGTCATGATCATTTCGATGTTCGGGCCAGAAGGGCAGGTGTGGCTCGATAAACTCGGTCCGTGGCAGGACATTCCCGTCGCTGGATTGTCGCCGGATTATCCGAACATTCACTGCAACAGGCAGGACATCTGCGTGATGACGACGGGCATGGGCCACGCCAATGCCGCCGCATCGACCATGGCGCTTGCGTTCTCGCCGCGCTTCGATCTGCGGCACACGTATTTCATGGTGGCGGGCATTGCCGGTATCGATCCGATCCAGGGCACGGTAGGGTCGGCTGCGTGGGCCAAATATCTCGTCGACTTCGGCATTCAATGGGAAATCGACGCGCGCGAAATTCCGCCGAACTGGAATACCGGCTATCTCGGCATCAATACAAAGAGTCCGGCCGACAAACCGCCCCTCGATTACCGTACCGAAGTATTCCAGCTCAATACACGTCTTGCCGATACCGCATTCGCACTGTCGCGTAACGTGGTGCTCTCTGACAATGCGCAAGCCCAGGCCGCGCGCGCCAAATACAACTACGCGCCGGCAAACCGTCCGCCTGCCGTCATTCAGTGCGATACGCTCGCGGGCGATACGTGGTGGTCCGGCACGAAGCTAGGCGAACGCGCGCGCCAATGGACGACCATTCTCACCGACGGCAAGGGCGTCTACTGCACGACGCAACAGGAAGACAACGCAACCTATGAAGCGCTGAAACGTGCTGCAAGCGTGCGTCGCGTGGACTTGAATCGCGTGGCGGTGCTGCGTGCCGGTTCGGATTTCGATCGTCCCTATGACGGACAAACGAGCGTCGACAATCTGCTCAACTACGCCGATCAAGGCGGTTTCACCATTGCACTCGAGAATCTGTTCCGCGCGGGCAATCCGTTGGTGCAGGATATCGTTTCGCACTGGGGCGAATGGCGCAGTGGCGTGCCGCAACGCTGATCGAGCGCGCTAAAGGTTAAAACCGGCAGGAATGCAAAGCGCTCAATCGCATCAATGCGATTGAGCGCCGCCACTGCTCCAGCGTTTTGCCGCGTGCGAATCAGTTCGCGCGATACGGCGTCCAGACGGGGACATCCGTGCCCCAGTCATCGAGTTCCGATGGGCTCATGTTCATCTCCTGCAAATAATGTCTCGAGAGTCACTGACGGCGCGCGACGCGCACACTGCCATTTCCTTGCGCGTCGAGACGTTCGGCTTGCGTGCGGCCAATCAGGCCTTGTTCCGGATACGAGGTCTTGTTCAGCGAAGGCAGCGTGCCGTCGCGATACGCTTCATTCACTTCCGCGCGCACTTCAGCGCGCGACTTCGGCGCCGATGCGTCAGCCGAATGCTGCCACCATTGATCGTTGTACGATCCGGCGCGGCCAATGCCGCCGCCACCGCCGGCAAATGCCGGGGCGCTGACCAACAGCGAGAGAGCAAGACCTGCCAGCAGATTGCGTTTCATGATTCACCTCTGTCGATTCGTTTGCTGCGCCGTCGTTCGGCGCTGCGACAGGGTGAAATGTAAGGGTTGACGCGCGGGCGATAAACCCGGCTTTCATGAAATGAATTGTCGCAATTTCAGAACAATCGCGGCGCGCTGCCGCGATCGTCCTGATGCGTAACGGCCGCGTGGCCTACGCGACCCACTCCGTCATGACGGGCGTATTGAAGTCCGGCGCGGTTTCCTTCTGTTCGAACGTGCGCTGCGTGCAGGTTTTGTCGAGGCTCGCGCGGCCGCTCAAAAGCGGGCAGCGGTCGAAAATTTCTGCGATCCAGTCGACGAACACACGCACTTTCGACGACAAGTGCCGGCTATGCGGATATACCGCGGAGATGGGCATGGGCAGCGGTTTCAGCTCGGGCAGCACTTCGACGAGCTGGCCCGAGCGCAGTTGCGGCAGCACCATGAAAAGGGGCGGCTGAATCAGTCCGAAGCCTTCGAGGCCGCACGTCACGTAGGCATCGGCGTCGTTGACGGACACCGACCCCTTCATTTTCACCTCGATTTCCTTGCCGCCGACGAGAAACGACCAGTCCATCACGCGGCCCGTGCGGCTCGAAAAATAATTGACGGCCTTGTGCTGGTCGAGTTCTTCGAGCGTCTGAGGAATGCCCGCGCGTTCCAGATACGAGGGCGCCGCGCACGTCACGCCTTCGAATAACCCTATCCGCCGTGCGACCAATGACGAATCCTGCAACGCGCCGACGCGCACGACGCAATCGACGCCTTCCTGCAGAAGATCGACGGGACGATCCGACAATCCGAGCTGCAGATCGATATCGGGATACTTCGTATGGAATTCGCACAGCTGCGGTATCACGAGCAAACGTCCGATCGATCCCGGCATATCGACGCGCAGCTTGCCGTTCGGCTTTTTGTTGCCGCTCTGGAAGCTCGCTTCCGTTTCTTCGACGTCCGCGAGAATGCGCACGCAGCGCTCGTAATACGCAGCGCCGTCGGGCGTCAGCGACAGACGGCGCGTCGTGCGATGCAGAAGGCGCGTGCCGAGAAACGCTTCGAGATTCTGGATGATCGTCGTGACGGAAGCGCGGGGCAGATCGAGCGTTTCCGCAGCCCGGGTGAAGCTGTTCGTGTCGACGACCCGGGTGAACACTTGCATGGCCTGGAGCCGGTCCATTGCAAACCTCCGAAAGAGCCGGAGCACTGGTGAAGCATTCGCACTCGCCATTTAACGTTTGGCGAGGGCGCCGAATAAAGGCATTCGATTGTTCAGGTGCACCGAATTGTGTTGCCGGATTATAGGCATTTATTTGGAAGTCTGCTGGTCGCACAATGCGCACCATTCGATAGCTTCGCGCATTGCGCTGTTCCAAATGGATGCATTCAACCCGCGCCAAACCTTTATTCCGACGGACTCGCCGAGCGGTTCGAGTGTCGCGGTCAGCGCTGCATCGCTCGACGTCACCGACGTGAAGATAGAAGGCTACGCGCAGGACATCACATTGCGCCTTTACCGGCGTGCCGCCGCCAAAAGCGGCCTGCCGATCCTGCTCTATTTTCACGGCGGCGGTTTCGTGCGCGGCTCGCTCGAAGAAGCGGATTACGCCGCGCGCTATTTCGCGCAGCACACGCCCGCGCTCGTCGTATCGGTGGGCTATTCGCTCGCGCCGCAGTTTCCGTTTCCCGCGGCGCCCGAGGACGCACACCGCGCCGCGCTGTGGGTGCAAACGCGCGCACGGGCGTTCGGCGGCAACACGAAGAAGATCGGCGTGACCGGTCACGACGCGGGCGGCTCGCTTGCCAATTGTCTTGCGTTTATCGGCCGCGATCGGGGCGATGTGCGGATCGATGCGCAGGCGCTGTTCGGCCCGATGCTCGATCCAAGCTTGACGCGCCTCGGCGACGAAAAGCGGCTGAGCTCGGACATCACGGCAAGCGAATGCGCGGCGTGTTATCGCGCGTATCTGCCGCAGGCGGCGCAGCGCATGCACCCATACGCGGCGCCGCTCGAATCGGTGCGCCTTGGAGGCTTGCCCGCGACGCTGATCGCCACTGCGCAAAACGACGTGCTGCACGTCGAAGCTGAGAAGTATGCGAGCAACCTGATTCAGGCAGGTGTGCAGACGCAGGTGGTCCGCTATCCGAGCGTGTCGCACGCGGCGCTGGCCAATCATCCGGCGGCCTTGCTCGAAGCAGTTCGATTTTTTCAGTGGCGCTTCGATGAGCGCGCACTCCGATAAACAAACTTCTATTAATTAAATCCGGAGTCTGTCATGTCTGTTTTCCCTCTCTCGCGTTCGAAGCTGGCGGTTGCGGCGCTCGCTGTCATTGTGATTGCCGGGCTCGGCACGTTCGGCGCGATTCGCGTCGATGCGCGCGCGCCCGCGCAGTCCGCGCCGACCATCGTGCCCGAAGTCGACGTCGCGACTGTCGTGCAGAAGACCATCACCGACTGGCAAACCTATTCGGGCCGCCTTCAGGCAGTCGAGAAAGTCGACGTGCGGCCGCTCGTGTCGGGGACGATCGTGTCCGTGAACTTCCAGGACGGCGCGCTCGTGAAGAAGGGCGATGTGCTGTTCGTCATCGATCCGCGCCCGTATCAGGCGGAAGTGGACCGTGCGGCCGCGCAACTCGCGGCCGCGCAGTCGCGCGCGGGCTACGCGCAAAGCGACTGGGAGCGCGCGCAACGCCTGATCGGCGATAACGCCATTGCCAAGCGCGATTACGACGAGAAGCAAAACGGTGCGCGTGAAGCGAGCGCGAACGTGAAGGCGGCGCAAGCGGCGCTCGAAGCGGCGCAGATCAATCTCGGCTACACGAAGATCGTCGCGCCTGTGTCGGGCCGCGTGTCGCGTGCGGAGATCACGCTCGGCAACGTCGTGAACGCGGGTGCAAGCGCCGCGCCACTGACCACGCTCGTCTCCGTGTCGCCGATCTACGCGGAGTTCGACGCCGATGAGCAGACCTACCTGCAATACATCAGCCAGGTGAAGAACGACAGCAAGGTGCCCGTCGAACTGGGGCTCGCGAACGAATCGGGCTATTCGCGCAAGGGCACGATCCAGTCGGTCGATAACCGGCTCGATACGTCGTCGGGCACGATTCGCGTGCGCGCGCGTTTCGACAACACGGACGGCGCGCTCGTGCCGGGTCTCTACGCGCGCGTGAAAGTGGGCGGCAGCGAGCCGCATTCCGCGCTGCTGATCGACGATGCCGCGATCGGCACGGATCAGGACAAGAAGTTCGTGTTCGTCGTCGACAAGGACGATCACGTCGTCTATCGCGAAGTGCAGGTGGGCAATCTGCAAGGCAATCTGCGCGTCGTGAAGGGTGGCCTGCAGGCGGGCGACCGTATCGTCGTGAACGGCACGCAGCGTGTGCGGCCGGGCGCGCAGGTGCGCGCGCACATGGTGCCGATGGGTGACGGCGATGCGGGCAGCGCGCCCGTCGCCGACGACGCGCAAGCCGACAAGGCTGCGCAGCTCGACGCCGCATCGAAGCAGAAGCACGCCGACACGCAGGCACAGCCCGAAGCGCAACCGAAGACGCAGGCGAAGGCCCAAGCAAAGCCGCAAACACAGGCCCAAGCCCAGCAGCATGCGAAGTCGCACAAGGACTCGTGATCGGCGCGGCCGTCACAGCATGCCTTCGATGCGCGCACACAGGATGTAAGCGCTACAACATCAAGAGCTTTACATGAACATATCCAAATTCTTTATCGACCGGCCGATCTTCGCAGGCGTGCTATCCGTCCTGATCCTGCTCGCGGGTCTGATCGCGCTGTTCCAGTTGCCGATCTCCGAATATCCGGAAGTCGTGCCGCCTTCCGTCGTCGTGCACGCGCAGTATCCGGGCGCGAACCCGAAGGTGATTGCGGAGGCGGTCGCGTCGCCGCTCGAAGAGCAGATCAACGGCGTCGAGAACATGCTGTACATGCAGTCGCAGGCGAATAGCGACGGCAATCTGACGCTCACCGTCACGTTCAAGCTCGGCACGAACCCCGACCTCGCGACGCAACTCGTGCAGAACCGCGTGAACCAGGCGTTGCCGCGTTTGCCGGAAGACGTGCAGCGTCTCGGCGTCACGACGATCAAGAGCTCGCCGACGCTGACGATGGTCGTGCACCTGATCTCGCCGAACGACCGCTACGACATGACGTATCTGCGCAACTACGCGCTGCTCAACGTGAAGGACCGGCTCGAACGGATCACGGGTGTCGGTCAGGTGCAGCTGTGGGGCGCGGGCGACTACGCGATGCGAGTGTGGCTCGATCCGCAGAAAGTCGCGCAGCGCAATCTGACGGCGATGGAAGTGGTCAACGCGATTCGCGAGCAGAACATTCAGGTCGCCGCGGGTGTGATCGGCGCGTCGCCTTCCGTGCCGGGCACGCCGCTGCAACTGTCGGTGAATGCGCGCGGCCGTCTGAAGACGGAAGGCGAATTCGGCGACATCGTCGTGAAGACGGCGCCCGATGGCGCGGTGACGTACCTGAAGGACATCGCACGTGTTGAACTCGCGGCTTCCGAATATGGTCTGCGTTCGCTGCTCGACAACAAGCCCGCCGTGGCGATGGCAATTAACCAGTCGCCGGGCGCGAACTCGCTGCAAATCTCCGACGAAGTCCGCAAGACGATGAAGGAACTGAGCGCGGACTTCCCGGCGGGCGTCGAGTACAAGATCGTCTATGACCCGACGCAGTTCGTGCGTTCGAGTATCGAAGCCGTCGTGCATACGCTGCTCGAAGCAATTGCGCTCGTCGTGATCGTGGTGATCGTCTTCCTGCAGACGTGGCGCGCGTCGATCATTCCGCTGATTGCCGTGCCTGTTTCGATTGTTGGTACGTTCTCGCTGTTGCTCGCCTTCGGTTTCTCGATCAATGCGCTGTCGCTGTTCGGGATGGTGCTCGCGATCGGTATCGTCGTCGACGATGCGATCGTGGTCGTGGAAAACGTCGAGCGGAATATCGAAAGCGGCCTGAGTGCGCGAGACGCGACGTACAAGGCGATGCAGGAAGTGAGCGGGCCGATCATCGCGATTGCGCTGACGCTGGTCGCCGTGTTCGTGCCGCTCGCGTTCATGACAGGTCTGACGGGCCAGTTCTACAAACAGTTCGCCATGACGATCGCGATTTCGACGGTCATCTCGGCGTTCAATTCGCTGACGCTGTCGCCCGCATTGTCGGCGATGCTGCTGCGCGGTCACGGCGCGAAGGAAGACTGGTTGACGCGTGCGATGAACCGCGTGCTCGGTCCGTTCTTCCGGGGCTTCAACAAGGTGTTCCACCGCGGCTCGGATAGCTATGGCCGCGGCGTGAACGGCGTGCTCAAGCGCAAGGGCGCGATGCTCGTCGTGTATGCCGTCCTGCTGGGCTTGACGGTGCTCGTGTCGCGTATCGTGCCGGGCGGATTCGTCCCCGCGCAGGACAAGGAATACCTGATTGCATTCGCGCAGCTGCCGAACGGCGCATCGCTCGATCGCACCGAAAAGGTGATCCGCGACATGGGCGCAATTGCGCTGAAGCAGCCGGGCGTGGAGAGCGCGGTGGCGTTCCCGGGGCTGTCGGTGAACGGCTTCACGAATAGTTCGAGTGCGGGCATCGTGTTCGTCACGCTCAAGCCGTTCCATGACCGCAAGGGCAAGGCGCTGTCGGCGGGTGCGATTGCGGGTGCGCTGAATCAGCAATACGGCGCGATCAAGGATTCGTTCGTCGCGGTGTTCCCGCCGCCGCCCGTGTTGGGTCTCGGCACGCTGGGCGGCTTCAAGATGCAGCTGGAAGATCACGGTGCCGTCGGCTACGCGGAACTGAACAAGGCGACGGAAGCGTTCATCAAGAAGGCATCGACGACGCCCGAACTCGGCCCGACGTTCTCGAGCTATCAGATCAACGTGCCGCAGCTGAACGTCGATCTCGACCGCGTGAAGGCGAAGCAGCTGGGCGTGCCCGTCACCGACGTGTTCAACACGATGCAGGTGTATCTCGGCTCGCTGTATGTGAACGACTTCAACCGCTTCGGCCGCGTGTACCAGGTGCGCGTGCAGGCGGACGCGCCGTTCCGTCAACGCGCCGACGACATCCTGCAACTGAAGACGCGCAACACGAATGGCGACATGGTGCCGCTATCGTCGCTGGTGACGGTGACGCCGACTTATGGTCCGGAGATGGTCGTGCGCTACAACGGTTACACGGCCGCCGACATCAACGGCGGACCGGCCCCTGGCTATTCGTCAGGCGAGGCGCAGGCCGCTGCCGAGCGTGTCGCGGCGCAAGTGCTGCCGAAGGGCGTGAAGCTCGAATGGACAGACCTCACGTATCAGCAGATTCTTGCGGGTAACGCGGGCCTGTGGGTGTTCCCGATCAGCGTGCTGCTCGTGTTCCTCGTGCTCGCTGCGCTGTACGAGAGCCTGACGCTGCCGCTCGCGGTGATCCTGATCGTGCCGATGAGCGTGCTGTCCGCGCTTACCGGCGTGTGGCTCACGCAGGGCGACAACAACATCTTCACGCAGATCGGCTTGATGGTGCTGGTGGGTCTCGCATCGAAGAACGCGATTCTGATCGTGGAGTTCGCGCGCGAACTCGAACACGACGGACGCACGCCGCTGCAGGCCGCCATCGAGGCGAGCCGCATGCGTCTGCGGCCTATCCTGATGACGTCGATCGCGTTCATCATGGGCGTGGTGCCGCTGGTGGTGTCGAGCGGCGCGGGCTCCGAAATGCGTCACGCGATGGGTGTGGCCGTGTTCTTCGGCATGCTTGGCGTCACGCTGTTCGGTCTGCTGCTGACGCCCGTGTTCTACGTGGTGCTGCGCACGCTGGCGGGCGGGAAGATTCATGTCGCGCAGAAAGATTCGCCGCATCTCGTCGCGCATACGACGGACGCCTGAGGGAGAAAAACATAATGAAAACATTTGAACAGATGAGCGGCATGGGCCGCGCGGCGGCGAGTGCGCTGCTGATGTTGCTGCTCGCGGCGTGCTCGGTCGAGCCGACGTACAAGCGTCCCGATGCGCCGACGCCGGCAGCGTTCAAGGAAGCGCCCGCAGCGGCATTGACGACGATCGCAGCGAATCCTCCTCTGCCTGCAAGCGAAGCAGGCACGTGGAAAGCGGCCGAGCCCGCCGAAGAAGCGCAACGCGGCGAATGGTGGACCGTGTTCGGCGATACGACGCTCGACGCGCTGGAGAAGCAGGCCGCCGATGCGAACCAGGACCTGAAGGCGGCGGCGGCACGCGTGCAGCAATCGCGTGCAGTGACGCAGGAGGCGCGCTCGCACTGGTTCCCGTCCGTCGATGGCGGCTTCGGCCCGACGCGTGAGCGTCTGTCGCCGGCTTCGCAGTTCCTGCCGAACGACGCCCAGGTGCCGACGCAAACGCTGTGGCGCGCGCAGGTGACGGCATCGTATGAAGTGGACCTGTTCGGCCGCGTCAGTTCGAGCGTGCACGCCGCGCGTGCCGACGAAGCGCAAAGCGAGGCGCTGTTCCGCTCGGTGCAGCTCGCGCTGCAGGCGGACGTCGCGCAGAATTATTTCCAGTTGCGCGAGTTCGATACGCAGCTACGCTTGTATCGTCAGACGGTGACGCTGCGTGAAGACACGCTGAAGCTGGTCGAGCGCCGCTTCAATGAAGGCGACATCAACGAGCTGGATGTGTCGCGCGCGCGCAATGAACTGGCGACGGCGCGCGCCGATGCGGTGGGTGTCGCGCGTCAACGCGCAGCTTCCGAGCACAGCCTCGCGATTCTGCTCGGCAAGCCGCCTGCGGACTTCTCGTTCCCCGAGACGCCGCTCGTGCCGGTGACGGTGAGCGTGCCCGCCGGTTTGCCGTCGGCGCTGCTCGAACGTCGGCCTGATATCTCAGCGGCGGAACGCGCGATGGCAGCGGCGAACGCGCGCGTCGGGCTGGCGAAGTCGGCGTTCTTCCCGAAGCTCGATATCACGGGCGCATTCGGTTACGAGTCGTCGACGCTCGGCGATCTGTTCCAGTGGTCGAGCCGCGCGTTCCTGCTTGGACCGTTCGCGGGCACGGCGCTGACGGTGCCGTTGTTCGATGGCGGCCGACGCAAGGCGAACCTCGCCAACGCGCGCGCGAAGTATGACGAGGACGTCGCGCAGTATCGTCAGCAGGTGCTCGTTGCGTTCCGCGAAGTCGAAGACAATCTTTCCGATCTGCGCTTGCTGGGCGACCAGACGCGCGAGCAGACGGATGCCGTCAATGCATCGAAGCGCGCGGAGCATTTGTCGCAGACGCAGTACCAGGAAGGGCAGGTCAGCTATCTCGACGTGATCGATGCGCAGCGGCAGACGCTGCAATCGCAGTTGCAGTTGAGCCATCTGGCGGGTACGCAGGCGGTGTCGACCGTGAACCTGATTCGCGCGCTCGGCGGCGGCTGGGGCGATGTGAAGACGGATGTCGGCAGCGCCGATGCGCAGGCGCAGCAGGTAGCGAAACGCTGATGCTTGCGTGATGACCACTGCAGTCTAAGGCGTGAAGCGCGTGAAGCGTGAGAAGCGGACCTTGTTTCAAGGTCCGCTTTTTTTGTCAGCACGCCCCCTCGCGTTCGAGCCACGAACGGAACAGCGCAACCAGTTCGTCGCCAGACTTCTCTTCGGGAACGTACGTGCAATAACTGCGCGACAGAAGACGCGGAAGCGGAAATGGTGCGACGAGCCGCCCAGCAGCGAGGTCATCGGCGACCAGTGCAGTCGGTCCCATCGCGATGCCGATTCCATCGATGGCCGCCTGCAAGGTCAGATAGAAATGGTCGAAGGTCAGCGACGCGGCCGGCCGCAGCGCAGGCATCTGGGCGCTTGCCAGCCAGTCGGGCCAAAGCCGCGGAAGACTCGACGTGTGCAGCAACGTGTGCTGCCGCAAGTCGCCGGGCGAGCGAAGCGGCACGCGCGCCAGCAGCGCCGGACTGGACACGGGAAGCCGTTCCTCGGACAGGAAAGGCCGCATCGAGTAACCGTAGAACGTGTCCGGACCACCCCGGATCACGATGTCATAGCTCTCTTTCAGACTTTCGAGCGGCCCGTTCGACGTCTCGACTCTGACCTCCACGTCGGGATGCTCCGCGCGGAATGTCGCGAGTCTTGGCACCAGCCAGCGCAGCGTGAACGTTGCGGGCGCGTTCACGGACAACGTGCGAGGGGCCGTTTCAATCGCGCCATATCTTGCGGTTGCCTGCGCGAGCTGTTCGAACAACGGACCGATTTCGTCCAGATAAGCCTTCGCCGCAGGCGTCAGCTTCACGCGCCGGTTGTGCCGCTCGAACAGCGGCGCGCCCAGCCATTCTTCGAGCAGACGCACATGCTGGCTTACCGCACCGTGCGTCACGTGCAACTCCGTGGCGGCATCCTTGAAGCTGCCGAGCCGGCCCGCAGCCTCGAAGGCCCGCAAGGCATTGAGCGGCGGCAAGATCCGTTTCATCTGGTGATAGTTTTTCTAACTCGAATAGCCAATTTATCTGGTTTGTCGCGCAGCGACAAGATAGATATCCTGCTGACAGCACTCGCTTACTTCACTCCTGTCAGTCCACCCATCGCATGCTCAGTTACACCGGCGGTATCGTGCTGTTCGCTGCGTTGCTCCACGCGAGCTGGAACGCGATGCTGCACGGAAATCGCGACCGGTTCCTGTCGATGACATGGATGAGCATCGCGATTGCAGCGATCTCCACGCTCGTCATCCTGTTCGGTCCGCTGCCGGCCAGTGCGTCGTGGCCGTACATCGTTGCCTCGGGGCTCGTGCATTTCTTCTACAACGTGAGCCTCGTGCGCTCGTATCGACGCAACGACCTCGCGCTGGCGTATCCGATCGCGCGAGGCTCGTCGCCGCTGCTCGTCGCACTCGGCGCGGCCCTTTTCGCGCATGAGGCGATTGGGCCGTTGCACGCGCTCGGGATTGTGATGATCTCGGGCGGCATCATCGCGATTGCGCTGTGGGGGCAGCATGTGTCGTGCGCGGGTGTGCTCGCTGCGCTGACGACGGGCGCGACGATTGCGCTTTACACCGTGATCGACGGCATCGGCGTGCGCGTGTCGGGTGGCCAGTCGCTCGCATACACCGCGTGGATGTTCATGTCGTACTGGCTGATGCCGCTGCTGTTCGTCGCGATGCGCGGGCTCACGCCCCTACGCACGTCGATACTCGGGGAGCCGATGTCGGTGGGTTCATCGGTCGTAGGCGGCGTGGTGTCGATTGCGGCGTATGGCATCGTGATCTGGGCATTGCAATCGGGCGCGATGGGCGCAGTGTCGGCGTTGCGCGAAACCAGCGTGGTGTTCGCGGTGTTGATCGGGCGCGTGTTTCTGCGCGAATCGGTCAGTGCAACGCGCTGGCTCGGCTGCATGGTCGTCGCAGCGGGCGCCATGTGTCTGGGGCTTTGAGATCGCGTGAAGCGGATTGTTAGAGAGGAGATACACACGACATGACGGGCAATTCGAATGATCGGACGGGCCAATGCCATTGCGGCGCGGTGCGTTTCAGCGTGACGCTCGGCGACGGCTTCGATTCCGTGCGCCGCTGCAACTGTTCGTACTGCCGGATGCGAGGCGCCGTCGTGGTCGCCGTCGAGAAGACCGGCTTCGAAATTCTGCAAGGCGAGGACGTGCTCACCACTTACCGCTTCAATACACGGACCGCGAAGCATTTCTTCTGTTCACGCTGTGGCATATCCACGCATCTTCAACGGCGATCGAATCCGGATCTATTGGGTATCAACGTGGCGTGCCTCGACGGCGTGAGTCCGTTCGATTTCACCGACGTGCCCGTGATGGATGGCGTCCATCATCCTAACGACACGGGCGTGCCGGCGCGTCGCGCCGGCTCGCTCCGTTTTATTCCCGACTGAAAACCCAGCGCTGCCGGCTCGCCTTCCACGCAGCGGTCGCCGAATTTCTCACATATCGCATTTCACGATTTCCATTCGAAAATCGCTTCGTAGACCGCTGTCGGGCGCGTCTCTATCATCGTCTGACCTCAAATGGAGAGAGGCGATGACCCATCCTGTTTCCCGTTGTCGGTGCTGACCCCTCGCAGCGCCCGCTAGCGTGCCGCAGCCCGGCGCAGCATGCCGCAATCAGCCACGCCGACGAGCGCCATTCCTTCTTGCATCGTGTCCGGACGCGCACAAGCGCCCGCGGACTCGCGCATCCCCAGCCAATCATCACGTCCAAGCAGAGTTGATCATGAGTCTCTTTCGATTCGTCCAGGCGATCACGTTCGCGATCGCATTGAATGCCACCGCCGCATTCGCCGCCGACACCTCGACACTGAAGATCGGCACGGCAACCAGTCCGCAGATCGAAGCGCTGAAAGTGGCGGCGCGCGAGGCCAAGGCGCAGGGACTCGATGTGAAGATCATCGAATTCACCGACTGGAACACACCTAACGCCGCGCTCGCGAACAAGGACATCGACGTCAACTATTTCCAGCACATTCCGTTTCTGGAGAACGCGAAGAAACAAGGCGGCTATGACTTCGTCGCGATCGCGCCGGGCACGATCATGAAGATCGGTCTGTATTCGAAGAAGATCAAGCGCTTCGAAGATCTGAAAGACGGCGCGACCGTCGCCATTGCGAATGATCCCGTCAACGGCGGGCGCGGCCTGTTGCTGCTGCAGCGAGCGGGGCTCATCAAGCTCAAGCCTGGCGTCGACTATCGCGCGACCACGCTCGATATCGTCGAGAACCCGAAGCATCTGAAGATCGTCGCACTCGAAGCGTCGCAACTCGCGCGCTCGCTCGACGACGTCGATCTCGCGCAAGGCTACCCGAGTTTCATCAAGCTGGCGGGCACGACCGATCCGAACAGCGCGCTGCTGTTCGATGGACTGGAGAACAAGAACTTTGCGATTCAATGGGTGGTGCGTCCGGAGAGCGTCAATGACCCGCGCATTCGCAAGTTCATTTCAATCTATCAGCATTCGCCCGCCGTGCGCGCGGAACTCGACAAGGCGTTCGGCACGCTCTACGCAGTGGCATGGTGATGACGATGGCAAAGAAAAAAATCTTGCTGAACGCGTTCAACATGAATGCCGTCGGCCATATCAACCATGGCTTATGGACGCATCCGCGCGACCGTTCGGCGCATTACACGGACCTCGACTATTGGACGAATCTCGCGCAGACGCTGGAGCGCGGCAAGTTCGACGGCATCTTCCTCGCCGATATCGTCGGCGTGTATGACGTGTACCAAGGCGGTCCCGGCACGCCGCTGCGCGACGCGGTGCAGATTCCCATCAATGATCCCGCGCTGATCGTGCCCGCGATGGCGCACGTGACGAAGCACATCGGCTTCGGCGTGACGGCGAACCTCACTTACGAGCCGCCTTATCTGTTCGCGCGGCGCATGTCGACGCTCGATCATCTGACGAAGGGCCGTGTCGGCTGGAACATCGTGACGGGCTATCTCGACAGCGCCGCGCGCGGCATGGGGCTCGCGCAGCAGGTGAGTCACGACGATCGCTATGATCGCGCCGACGACTACATGGACGTCGTCTACAAGCTCTGGGAGCAGAGCTGGGAAGACGATGCCGTCGTGCGGGATCGCGACGCACGCGTTTTTTCGCAGCCGGGCAAGGTGCATCGGATCAAGCACAACGGACCGTACTACTCGATCGACGCGATCCATCTGAGCGAGCCGTCGTTGCAGCGCACGCCCGTGCTGTATCAGGCGGGTTCGTCGGCGCGCGGCGTGGATTTCGCCGCGCGTCACGCGGAGTGCGTGTTCATCGGCGGGCAGAACAAGGCGCTGACGAAATCGATCGTCGAGGACATTCGCTCGCGCGCGGTGCGTTTCGGCCGCGCGCCCGACGACATCAAGATATTCGTCGGCATCACGGTGGTGGTCGATCGAACGGAAAAGGCGGCGCAGGAGAAGTTCGACGAATACCGTCGCTATGCCAGCGCGGAAGGCGGCCTTGCGCATTTCTCCAGTTCGACGGGCATCGACTTCGCCGAATACGCGCTCGATGAGCCGATCAGCTACGTGAAGACGAACTCGATGCAATCGGCTGTCGAAGCCATTTCGAGCCGCAGCACGACGGGCGTCTGGACCAAGCGCAAGGTGCTCGAGCAGATGCAGCTGGGCGGCCGCACGAAGCCGTTTGTCGGCTCGCCGCAGCAGGTTGCCGACGAGCTGCAATCGTGGCTGGACGAGGCGGGTGTGGACGGCTTCAATCTGACGCGCACGGTGATGCCCGAATCGTTCGAAGACTTCGTCGATCTCGTCGTGCCGGAGCTGCAGAATCGCGGCATCTACAAGACCGACTATGATCCCGCGCCGACGTTGCGCGAAAAGCTCTTTGGCGCGGGCCGCGCGCGCTTGCCTGACGAACACGCGGGCGCGCAGCATCGTCTGCGCGCGAAAGCGTTGGCGTGAACCTGGCCGTCCGAAAAGGAATCGACGATATGACCCATCTGCTCGACTTCGCGCGTTTTATCGAAGACGGCCCGGCGTTCGCCGCGAAGAAGGCGCCGCAGGACGACACGCAGCACGCCGTGATATTCGACGACGTGGGCAAAGTATTCAGTGCGCGGCGCGGCGAACAGTCAGTTGCGCTTGCGAATGTGCAACTGGGCGTGCGGCGCGGCGAGGTGTTCGGCATCATCGGCCGCAGCGGCGCGGGCAAATCGACGTTGCTGCGCCTCGTGAACGGGCTTGAAAAGCCGACCTCCGGCACGGTGCGCGTGAACGGCGTGAGCGTCGGAGAACTTGACGAGCGCGGACTCGTCGCGTTGCGCCGGCGTATCGGCATGGTGTTCCAGCACTTCAATCTGCTGTCGGCGAAAACCGTACGCGAGAACATCGCGTTGCCTCTGAAAATTGCGGGCGAGCCCAAACAGAAGATCGATACGAAGGTGGATGCACTGCTCGAACTCGTCGGTCTGACGGCGAAACGCGACGCGTATCCAGCGAGTCTGTCGGGCGGGCAGAAGCAGCGCGTCGGCATTGCGCGCGCGATGGTGCACGACCCCGACATTCTGCTATGCGACGAAGCGACGTCCGCGCTCGATCCCGAAACCACGCAATCGATCCTCTCGCTGCTGCGCGACATCAATCAGCGCCTCGGTCTCACGATCGTGCTGATCACGCATGAGATGGAAGTGATACGCGAAGTGTGCGACACGGTCGCCGTGATCGAAAAGGGCGAGGTGGTCGAGACGGGGCCTGTATGGCGCGTGTTCGGCGATCCGCAGCACGATGCGACGCGTGCGCTGTTGCGCACGCTGGTTCACGATCTGCCTGCGGATCTCGCTTCGCGCGTGAAGCCTGCACGCGATGCCGTGCCGCGCGACGCGACACAAGTGCTGTTCGACGTGCGCTACACGGGCGCCGATCCGCAAGAACCCGATCTCGCCGCGCTGAGCGCCGCGCTGAGCGAAGCGGGCGGTCGCGTGAGCTTCGTGCACGGCGGCATCGATCGGATTCAGGGGCATGCACAAGGTCGTCTCGTGGTGGCCGCGCCGTTGCCCGTGTCATCGCACGATGAAGGCGCATTCGACGCGCGTCTTGCCGCGCTGGTCGCGAACGCGCGACGCCACGCGAATCACGTAGAGGTGCTCGGTTATGTCTGAACTCTGGCTATCCGAACTCGCGGGCGCCATTCGTGACACGCTGCCGATGGTCGGCATCTCGGCCGTGATTGCGCTCGCGGTCGGCATCCCGCTTGCGCTGGTGCTGGTCACGACCACGCGCGGCGGCATCTTCGAACGGCGCTCGGTGAACACGACGCTCGGCGCGCTGGTCAACGCGTTTCGCTCGACACCCTTCATCATTTTGCTCGTCGCGCTGCTGCCGCTCACGCGTGTGCTGATAGGAACGACGATCGGCGTGTGGGCCGCGATCGTGCCGCTGTCGATTGCGGCGATTCCGTTCTTCGCGCGCGTTGCGGAAGTGAGCCTGCGCGAAGTGGATCGCGGCCTGATCGAAGCCGCCCAGGCGATGGGCGCGCAACGCCGTCACATCATCTGGCATGTGCTGCTGCCCGAAGCGTTGCCTGGCATTCTCGGCGGCTTCACGATCACGGTCGTCGCGATGATCGGCTCGTCGGCGATGGCGGGCGCCGTCGGCGCGGGCGGACTCGGCGATCTCGCGATCCGCTACGGCTATCAGCGTTTCGACACGACCGTGATGGTGACGGTGATCGTGCTGCTGATCACGATCGTCACGGCCGTGCAGTTCGCGGGCGACCGGCTGGTGCGCCGCCTCGCGCAACGCGCATGAAGCGCTCGCGCGCACTCACGGAGACGGCATGAACGATCCACGCATTCCCGCGGCGTCCGCGGGACAAGACTTAGGCGCTGCGCAAACCATGCAGGACTTGCGTGCGCTGATCGACAGGCTGCAGCAGACAGCTGCCGCGCGCGACCGCGCGGGCGGTC
>BBSL01000138.1 GCA_001319865.1 Burkholderia sp. E7m39
GTGGAAGGCCGCTGGTGGTGGGGCAATGCCGTGAATCCGCTCGATGCGCGTCTGGTTGCAAGCGCAACGGATGACGGCGGCTATCTGCTCGACGGCGTTAAAGGCTTTTGCTCGGGCACGCGCGGCTCGCAGATGATGACTGTCTCCGCGCATGATCCCGCGACGGGCAAGCCCGTGTTCGCCGTCGTGCCGACTGCGCGCGCGGGGATCGTCGTCAACGAAGACTGGAATCCCATCGGTCAACGGCAAACGGATAGCGGCAGCGTGTCGTTCGTGCGCGTGAAGGTCGAAGCGCAAGAGGTGCTGCATCGCTCGGAAACGGCGCCTGCGCCGCGCGCGACGCTGCGCACCCTCGTCTCGCAGCTCGTGCTGACCAATCTGTTCGTCGGCATCGCGGAAGGCGCGCTTGAAGAGGCACGCCGTTACGTGACCCAGCATGTGCGGCCGTGGATCAACTCGGGTGTCGAGCATGCGCGCGATGATCCGTATCTGCTCCAGCGCTTCGGCGAGATGCGGCTCAAGGCGGTGGGGGCCCAGGCGCTCGCCACGCGTGCGGCGCTCGCGCTCGACGACGCATGGAGCAAGGGCCATACGCTGACCGCCGACGAACGCGCGCAGGTCGCGCTGGCCGTATCGGAAGCGAAGATTTACGCGCATCGCGCGGCGCTCGACGTGAGCGAGTCGCTGTTCGACGCCTGCGGCGCGCGCGCGACGGGCGCACCGCTCGCGCTCGACCGTTTCTGGCGCAACGCGCGCGTGCATACGCTGCATGATCCCCTCGACTATCGTGTTCGCGATGTCGGACGCTACGCGCTTGATGGGACACTGCCGGACGTTTCTTTGTACACTTGAGGTCGTTTAGCGGCACGCGTCTTGCCTTGCGTGCCGCGCGTTCGTTCACCTCGAGGTCACCGGCTTTGCAGTTCAAACTTCCTACTACAGCAACCGCGCCGTTTTGCCCGTCCGAGGTGCAGGGCTCCGTCGCCGTCTCGCAGTCCGCACCGTTCTGGAAAAAGATAGTTCAGTTCGCGGGTCCCGGCCTGCTGGTCTCGATCGGCTATATGGACCCGGGAAACTGGGCCACCGATATCGAGGCCGGCTCGCGCTACGGTTACAACCTCCTGTTCGTCGTAGTGCTGTCGAGCCTCGCCGCAATGGTCCTGCAGTGCCTGAGCATGCGGCTTGGCATCGTGACGGGCCGCAACCTCGCCGAGCTGTCGCGCACGCGCTATTCACCGGGCGTCGCGCGGGTCCAGTGGCTGCTCGCCGAGCTGTCGATCATCGCGTGCGATCTCGCCGAAGTGCTGGGCGGCGCGCTCGCGTTTCACCTGCTGTTCAAATGCTCGCTGACGGTCGGCGTGATTCTGACGGCCTTCGATACGCTGATCGTGCTCGGCCTCAAGGGCAAGAACTTCCGCGATCTCGAGGCGATCATGCTGGGCCTGATCGCGACGATCGGCGTCGGCTACATCATCGAGCTTGCGCTCGTGAAGCCGCACTGGCCGTCCGTGGCGGCGGGGCTCGTGCCGTCGTGGCAGGCCATCGACACGCGCGAGCCGCTCTATCTCGCGATCGGCATTCTCGGCGCGACGGTGATGCCGCATAACCTGTATCTGCATTCGTCCGTGGTGCAGACGCGCGCTATCAAACGCGATCGCGAGGGCATTGCGGGCGCCATTTCGCTGTCGCGCATCGATACCATCGTCGCGCTGTTTCTCGCGCTGCTGATCAACGCGGCGATCCTGATTCTGGCGGGCGCCGCGTTCCATTCGACGGGCCACACGCAGGTCACCGAAATCGAGGACGCGTACCGGCTGCTTGCGCCCATCGTGGGCACGGGTTTCGCGGCCGTGCTGTTCGCGATCACGCTGCTCGCGTCCGGACAAAGCTCGACGTTTACGGGCACGGTGGCCGGGCAGGTCATCATGGAAGGGTTTCTGCAGTTGAAGATTCCCTGCTACCAGCGCCGCTTCATCACGCGCGCGCTCGCGCTGATTCCCGCGCTCGTCGGCGTGCAGATGCTGGGCAACGGTGCCGTCGGCCAGTTGCTGGTCGCAAGCCAGGTGGTGTTGAGCCTGCAGTTGCCGTTCGCCCTTTATCCGCTGATCCGCATGACCGGCGACCGCGCGCTGATGGGTGAGTTCGCGAACCGGCTGCCCACGCGGTTTATCGCGTGGGCGCTGTTCGTGCTGATCAGCGCGGCGAACCTCTGGCTCGTCGTGCAGACGTTCGGCCTGGCGGGCTGACCGCCCGGTGGGCATGACGCTGCCGGCGTCATGATCGATGAATGCGCTCGGCAGACGTAAAAAAAGCCGGTCTCGAAAGACCGGCTTCAAAAGTAATTCTGTGCTTCGGAAGGACTGTGCGGTGAGCGGCGCTACGCCGCTAGCGCGGTTTCCTCGATCAGCTGTTCTTCGAGCAGTTCCGCTTCTTCCGCGATCTGCGGCACGGCGGCGATTTCCTTTTCGGCTTCACGCTTCGCGGCGGCAGCCTTCTTCGTCTTGCCCGCGCGCGACGGCGGCTGGCAGGCGCCGCACACGACGTTGTGCTGCAGGTCGTGCTTGTGCGCGACGAACTTGCCGCTGCAACGGCAGCAGGGCGTCAGTTGCAGGATGTCGGCGTCGAAGAAGCGCACGAGCGTCCATGCGCGCGTCAGGTCGAGCACCGGCTCGGTCTCGCTATGACGGCAATGTTCCAGATACAGACGGTAACCCTTGGTCAGCGCGTCGAGATGCGAGCAGCGCGCTTCGTTCTTCAGGAACCGGTACGTGTTGTAGAACAGCGAGGCGTGAATGTTCGCCATCCACGTCATGTACCAGTCCGCCGAGAACGGCAGCATGCCCTTCGGCGGCGATACGCCCTTGACCTCGCGATACAGGCGGATCATGCGGTCGCGCGAGAGCGTCAGTTCGCTCTCGAGCACCTGCATGCGCGCGCCCAGTTCGATCAGTGCGATCGCGCGGAAAACTTCTTGAGCGTCCTCGGTGAGGCTCTTTTTCAGCATGGCAGTTTCCCTCGGTTTAAGCGAACTGCTCTGCGGGTTGCCCAGCCAGCAGAATGGCGGCGTGCGTCGACGCGACTTCTGCGTGCCTGGACGTGTGCGTCAACGCCGACAACATGGTGTGATCGTTGAAGCGGAAAAAACATAAGAGCTGATCGGAGCTGGCCAGCTTGACGATCTGCGCGAGCGACAACCCGGCAAGAATATCGGCCAGCTCCGACGACAAGCCCAGCCGGAACATGCCGACCGCCTTGTCCTCGCGCAACATACGTTGAGCGAGCATGATGTAAGACAAGTTGATTTCGCGGATAGAATCCAGCGTCTCGCTGCTACGGTCCATTTTTTCTGTTTCCGAAGCCCCGAATTACTTTATGTCGGCATTTTCTGCCGTTTTGGTCTTATGCCCCGCCGGACACTGAAGATTTCCGGCGTCAAGTTGGTGCATCGACACAACCGCCAACCTCTGATACAAGCCGTTACATTTCGTAACAGCTTGGGCGGAATTGTATGAACAGGAAATCCAGAAATCAACACCTTTCTCAAAAAAAGATACGACAAAACAACAGTTATTTCGGTAAGTCTTTCATGGCGCCGTCATAATCGCCCGGCACGCCGAAAACGTTTGCCGCGGGCCTCCGGAAAACCCTTATGAGATAAGGCTTGACGAAATAGTTTCCGATTGCGGAGCGCATCCGGTTTTATGCGAAAACCATATGAATTCGGAAAGCCGCGAGAAAGAAAACAAAAAGCTGACAGGTAAAAAATGCGGCGCCGCTTGTCGACTCCGGGATAACCCGAGTTGTAACCAAATACACGGCCAAGACGTTACAAACAGCGGGGGATTTGTAACGGCCGCCGGCCGAAGTTGTTACAGACGCCTAAGGGGGAGCGCGTCAACTTCCGCGAGTTGGGTGGCGGATGCGCGCTGATTCGAGTCTAAAAATAGGGAACGGCCGGACGTCGGCCGCAGGGCGCCTGAACGCCGCCCTAAGCCGCCGGCGGCGAGCATGCTGCCTGACAGATATCGCCGAAACAGGTATCGATATGACAACCGTGGGCCAGCCGTTGCCCGCGTAGCTGGGCATCAGGCCGCCCGCGACGGCGGGGCGATCGCTGGGCATGGACCGTCAGGCGGGCACGCGGCCGCACCGATTACGCGCGTTACACCGCGTGTAACAGATGCGGCGAGGGCGGTGTCATTCGTGTGAGCACGCATGTAAGGCAGCACGCCTTTACTCACGGATGCCGCGCCGTGCCTGGGCGCTTGCCCACGGCGCCCACGAGCGATGCGGGCTGCGGATGTCGACTGGCTACGTGGCGTCGTGGAAGATCACCCCGAGCGTATGCCGACGCCCGGAGCGCAGCCGGCTCACGCCATGCCGCAGGTTCACGCGGTACGCGCCGCGCGTGCCTTGCACCGGGCGATGATGCACGGCGAACAGCACGGCATCGCCCCGGCGCAGCGGGACGACTTCGGCGCGCGACTGCATGCGCGGACGCTGTTCCGTCAGCACGAATTCGCCGCCCGTGAAGTCCTTGCCGGGCTCCGACAGCAGGATCGCAAGCTGGATCGGAAAGACGTGCTCGCCGTACAGATCCTGATGCAGGCAGTTGTAGTCGCCTGCTTCGTACTGAAGCATCAGTGGCGTGGGGCGCAGCTGTCCGGCCTCGTGGCAGCGACGCAGGAAAGCGGCGTGGGTCGGGGGAAAGCGCGCGTCGATGCGCATTGCCGCGTGCCACGCGTTCGCCAGCGGCGCGAGGCGCGGATAGACGGCCGCGCGCAGCGCGCCGACGACGTCGGGCAGCGGGTAGCCGAAATACTTGTACTCGCCGCGTCC
>BBSL01000139.1 GCA_001319865.1 Burkholderia sp. E7m39
CAGGCCGTCGAGGTCGTCGCGCGGGTAGAGCGCGGCGAGCGCCTCGCACTCGTCGGCACGCAGCAGACCTGGCAGCATCGCGCAGCCGTGCGCGTCGAGTTCGGCTGTGGCTTGCGGCCAGTCGAGGGCGTCGATGCGCCGCGCGATGGACGTCGGCGAGGCGTCGGCGGGCGCGGATTCGCGCGGGCGTCGAAGCGGCGTGTCTGTGCGGTCGAACAGTGTGGCGTGGGTGTCGGATGCGAGGTTCGGCATGTGGGCTCCCGTAGCGGCGGTTGCGCCGCTCTGCGGTTTGGGATGCCGTTCAGTCTACGCAGGCGGGCGCGCTCGCACACTCCGCGTCTTGCGCTCTCATTCGATGCAAACCCGGATGCAAACCCCGACGCAAACCCAGAACGGCCGCTCAGACGAAGCGCACCATCAGATCGGCGTCGTAATAGACGCCATCGATGCACATTGAATCCGGCTCGGTGCCATACACGCGAAAGCCGAGCGATGCGTACAGCGCGCAGGCGGAAACGTTCGCGCTCGTGACGAGCAGCATGATCTGACGCAGGCCGTCGACCTGCGCCGCGCGCGCGAGCAGCGCCGACAGCAGCGCGCGGCCGATGCCTCGTCCCGCCGCCTCGTCCGCGACATACATGCCGCACACGTAGCCTTTGTGCCGCTCCTTGTGCCGCGTCTCGCGCATGAGGCCGACCGTACCGTACAGCGCGCCTTGTGCCGACGAAAACGCGCCCAGCAGGAAATTGCCGGACGCGGCGTGCGTGCCCGCCAGCATCGCATCGTGTTGCGACGGCCCGCGTTCGAGCGCTTCCTCGTAGCTTTGCCCGAACGCTTCGGGGTGAGCTTGCAGGCCGCGCAGACGCAGCGCGAAGAACGCGTCTCGGTCGGCGGCGCCGAGCTGGCGAATCACGATGTCGTCAGCCATGCGCGCCTCAGGCTTGCGACGCGGATGCCGCCCGCGCATCGGCGAACTTGCGCAGTGCTTCGGCTGTTTGCGGATCGGCGGGAAAGAACGCTTCGATGGCCAGTTCCGACAGCGTGACATCGACGGGTGTGCCGAACACCGTCGTCGTGCTGAAGAACGACAGCATGCCGATGTCGGTGCGCAGGCGCAGCGGCACGGCGATCTGTTCGAGGGGCGACGTGTGGCTGTCGCCGGCGGGCTCGGCGTCGGGCGGCGTCGGATAGGCGGCGAGCTCGTCGTAGAGCGCGGCGAGCGTCGTGTCGGCGCTCACGTCGATCTGCCGCTGCAGGCGCGACAGCAGATGCGCGCGCCACGCATGCCAGTTGGCGATCCGCGACGCGATGCCGTCGGGATGCATCGACAGCCGCAGCGCATTGACGGGCGCCTCCAGCAGCGTGGGCTTCGCGCCCGACAGCAGCGGCGCAAGCGCATGGTTCGCGGCGATGATCGTCCAGTGACGGTCGACAGCCACGGCGGGATACGGTTCATGGCCTTTGAGCACGAGCTCGACGGCCTCGCGCGCCGCGTCCAGCTGCGGGTCGCTCAGCGCGCGCTCGCGATAGAGCGGCGCATAGCCGGCCGCGACCAGCAGCGCGTTGCGCGCGCGCAGCGGGATGTCGAGCCGCTCGGCCAGATGCATGACCATCTCGCGGCTCGGCAGCGCGCGGCCGGATTCGACGAAGCTCAGATGGCGCGTCGAAATCTCGGCCTCGGAGGCCAGCAGCAGCTGGCTCATCCGGCGTCGCTGGCGCCATTCGCGCAGCATGTCGCCGACCGTGCGGCTCATCGAGGCGGCGCCCGCGGGCGCGCAGGAAGTGGCAGTGAGCGTGTTCATGCCGACGATGATAGCCAAAGCGCGACACGATTCCATTACCTCCGAGGTAATCCCGCCCGCGCACGATCGATCGCCGGCGTGCGCGAACGCGCTCATACTGGAGTTCTTGCGACGGCTCGCGGAGGCGAACATGTGGGACAAGATCGAGCATAACGGCCACGAAGTGTGGGTGCTGCCCGTCACCGCGTATGGGCCGCCCGTGCCGGAAACCTTGTGGCACTACATCGGCTACGTGTGCCGGCACGGCGCCGACGCGCACCTCGCGGGACAGAGCCGGCGTTTCCAGCAACTCGTCGCGACCTTCCACAGCGAAGAAGAAGCCCGCGAAGCCGGCTACGAGGAAGGCCGGCGGCTCGCCGATCAAACGGACGCGGCCACGGCGTAGCGTGTTGTCGCGCCACGTCGCGCATCCCGTTCATCCCGTCTCTTTTCACGGCGCGGGCGCGCATCGAAGCCGCTCGCGCCGGCGAATCTTTACCTCCCGCGTAATCGACCCCCGCACGCCTATCGACGAACCTTCAGTCCGAGGCCGCCGCACCCATGTTCATGGCGGCCGTCTCGACCATCCACCGACTGAAGGAGTCTCAGATGAACGCGCATACCGTACTGATCGACCGTTACTTCGACGCCTGGAATGAAACCGACGCGGGCCGCCGCCGCGAGCTGATCGCCGCGACCTGGTCGAAAGATGCTGCGTATGTCGATCCGCTTTTGTCCGGCAACGGGCACGACGGCATCGACGCACTGATCCGCGCCGTGCACGAGCGCTTTGCGCATCACACATTCCGGCGCACGACTGACGTCGACGGCTTCGGCAACCGGCTGCGTTTCTCGTGGGCGTTGCTGACGCCCGCGGGCACGCCCGTGGTGAAGGGCTCGGACTTCGCCATCGTCGATACGGACGGGCGGCTGCAGGCGGTGACGGGGTTTCTCGATGAAGCGCCTGGGATGTGACTTGCCGTCAGAGCGGAGAAACAATCATGTATGAGCACGCCGATACCCCCAACGCCGCCACATACGAACGCATGCTGCGCGCCATCGATGCCGCTTCCGTTGCCATCGCGGGCTTCGCGCTGCTGGCGGGCACCCGCGCCTTCGCGTTCATCGCCATCGTCGCGTGGCGCGAGCCCGTGGTGGGCGGCGCGGGGCTCGTCGTGCTCGCGCTCGTCGGCTGGATGCGCTGCTGCTGGCGCCATCATGTCATCGCGCACACGTTGACGTCCGCATCCGGCCCCACTACAGTGCGCTTCGCCGTATGCGCAAGTCGCTTCGAACTTCAACGAGACCCCGGGGAACGCAAGACCATGCAAACAACCAATAATGTCGGCACTCTCGGTACGGGCAGCACAGGGAACACAGCGCGCACAGGCGGCACGAGCGGCACGCGCGCTCGCAATCAGCCGAGCTTCAAGGCGCTGCTCGACGAACTGACCGATTACACGAAGGGCTCGACAGCAGAACAGATGCAAAAGGCGATTCTCGCGCAGCTAGGCGTCACCGAAGAGGACCTGAAAAAGATGTCGCCTGAAGAGCGCGAAAAGGTCATGCAAAAGGTCCGCGAGATGTTGAAGAAAGAACTGGAAGCGCAAAAGCAGATCGAGGAAATGCAGAAGGGCAACAAGATTCGCGTGTCGGTTTGATGACACGCGGCCGTCCAGCTTGACGGCAGTGGTGCGAGGGGCTCGCGTAGAATCGACCCCTCCGTCCCAGCACGCAACCGGGCACGCCCCGGCGCTGCGTCGAACCGCTGCATCATGAGTCACGATCCCGCCCACAGCCTCGCGCAGGCACAGCAGAAATTCGCCGCCGGCCAGTATGACGAGGCCGCCGCACTGCTGCACCGCATTCTCTCCGTCGATCCCGCCCACAACGAGGCACTTGAAGCGCTCGGCTACGTCGCGGCGAAGCAAGGCGATTACGCGCGCGCGGCCGACTACGCGATCCGCGCCGCGCAGCACGCATCGACCAATCCCCAGCAGCTTCATTTCGCCGCTCACATCTGCCAGCTGGCCGCGCGTCACGCCGATGCCGTCGCGCTGTACGAGCGCGTGCTCGCCGCCGTGCCGGATCACGCCGAATCGCTGCATGGCGCGGCGATGTCGCTCGTGCAGACGGGCGAGCACGCGCGCGCGCTGCAGTATCTCGCGCGGCTTGCGCAGCGCTACCCGCAATCGGCCGAAGTGCACTACAACCGCGGCACGCTGCTCGGCACGATGGAGCGCTACGACGAAGAGCTCGCCGCGTATCGGCAGGCGATCGCGTTGCAGCCGAACTTCGTGCGCGCCTATGTGAATCTCGGTGTCGCGCTGCGCGATCTGCATCGTTTCGACGAAGCGCTGCAGCAGTTCAGGAAGGCCGTGTCGATCGATGCGAACGACGCGGGCGCGCGCACCAACCGCGCGCAGACCAATCTGCTGCTCGGCGAGTTCGAGCACGGCTGGCGCGAGTACGAGTGGCGCTGGCGGGACGGCACGATGCAACACGGCTTGCCCGATGCCATGCTGTGGACAGGCAAGCAGAACCTGCGCGACAAGACCGTGCTCGTGCATGCAGAGCAAGGTTTCGGCGACACGTTGCAGTTCATCCGCTTCATTGGCCGCCTGAGCGCGATGGGCGCGCGCGTGGTCTTGCGTGTTCAGGACGCGCTGTGGCCGCTGCTGCGCGACTTTTCCGGCACAACCGATGTGATCGGCGAATCTGCGCCGCTGCCCGCGTTCGACTATCACATTCCGATGCTGAGTCTCGCGTTCGCATTGAAAGTGCGCGGAGGCGATCTTCGCGTCGAAACGCCTTACGTCCACGCCGATCCCCAGCGGTTCGCGCAGTGGACAGACGTGCTTGCAAAAGGCGATGCACGGCCACGCGTCGGCATCGCGTGGTCGGGCAGCCGCACGCATCTGAACGACCACAACCGGTCGATTCCCCTTGCGCAGTGCGCGCCGCTATTCGACGCTGACGTGCAGTTCGTGTCGCTGGTGAAGGACGTGCGCGAACGCGATCGCGCATGTGTCGACGAACTCGCCGCGCGCGGCGTCTTGCGCGATGTGGCGGACCGCCTGACGAGTTTCGCCGACACGGCTGCGCTGATCGCGCAACTCGATCTGGTCATCACCGTCGACACCGCCGTTGCGCATCTGGCTGGCGCACTCGGCAAGCCTGTGTGGATTGCGTTGCCGTTCACACCCGACTGGCGCTGGCAACTGAAGCGCGACGATAGTCCGTGGTATGCCCAGATGCGCCTGTTCCGTCAGACGAAGCGCAACGACTGGAGTGACGCGTTACGCGATTTGCGCACGGCGCTCGACGCTTGGCATAGCACATAGTGCGGCCACGCTTCGCGTCGGCAAAAAAACGGAGCACTGTGCGTGCTCCGTTCTTTGCATCGACGACGGGATCAACCCACTGTCACATCGATTCGCCGCGGCTGTGCCTGCTCGCGACGCGGAATAACGAGCTTCAGCACACCGTCCTTCAGGTTGGCTTCGATCTTCGACGTATCGAAGTCGTCGCTGATCGTGAAGCGCCGCGCGAAGAAGGGCGCGCGCACTTCCGCGTGCGAGAGCCGCACGCTCGCTGCGCCAGCAACGGCCGACTCGCCTTCGATCGTCAAGCTGCCGTCATGAACGCGAATGTCGAGCTTGTCCTTCGATACGCCGGGCAGATCCGCCCATAGCGTCACCGCCTTGCTGTCCTCGACGATATCGACGGGCGGCGTCAGCGTCATGCGCCGCTCGCGTGCGCTATTGCCGCTCACTGCGCTTTCATCGCGCTGGGTCACTTGAGTGTTGTCGCTCATGATTTCACCTTGCATTCATTGAACCGTGATGGCGCGCGGCTTCGACGCTTCGCGTTTGCCGACCGTGATGACGAGGCAGCCGTCGACGTATCGTGCCTGCACGTTGTCGGGATCGGCGTACTGCGGCAATTCGACGACGCGGCGGAACGCGCCGCTGAAGCGCTCCTGCGCATAGGCGCGCTCGCCTTCCTGCGTGGACGTACGCGTTGCCGCGCGCTCGCCCGCGATGGTCAGCAGGCCCTTGTCGATCGATAGTTCGAGCTTCGACGGATCGATGCCGGGCGCGAAGGCAACGATCTCGATTGAGTTGTCGGTGGTGCCGATATTGAGGCTCGGGAAGGCGCCCGCGCGGCTGGAGCGCAGGCTCGAAGGATGGCCGCCAAACAGGCTCGACATGTGCCGCTGCAAACGGTCGAGTTCGCTGAACAGATCGGGTCGGTAATAGAAGTCACTCATGGTCGCGCTCTCCTCTGAGCGGCAACGTGCGCCGGCCCGAATGTGCGGGACGTCCGCGATGCCGCGACGAACGATGTGGATATGCAGCGCCTGTCATGTCGACGCAGCGTCTGCCTGCCTGATGCGATAAATAGGAAGCCAATCGAAATTTTCAAGTGCGATTTCCGCAAAAAAAGTGCCCTTGAAACGATTAGAAAAGGCCTCAAATCAGGCAGTTTTTCGACACATCGCGATGTTCTGGATCAGGCGGCGCGCCCTGATGTGTGCGCACGCGCAACCGTTGCCGTAAAGGACGGATCGAGACGCTGTTTGAGCCGCGCCGCGTCGAATGGCGCTTCCACTTTTTTGTCGTTGTCGAAGTAGACCAGCACGTCGCGCGAGCGCGCGGGCGTCGCAGCGCGGCCTCCCAGTCGCACCGCATCGGCCGGTTCGCCACCATGCGACCATGCATCGATGCGCGCGGCAAAACGGTCGAGCGCTGCGTCCGTGTAAGCGCCGCCATACAGCGTCTCGCTGCCGTGCAGGCGCAGATAGACGAAATTGCTCGTGACGTCCTCGGCATACGGCCAGTTCGCCACGGCATCCGATACCACCAGCGCCGCCTTGTATTTGCGCAGCAGCGCGGCGAACGCCGGCACGCAAAAGCTCGCATGACGGATTTCGACGGCATGCCGCAAGCGGCGATTCCCTTTCACCTCGAACCACGGCTCTTTCACGCGGCCGTCGTGCTGGCGCGCGAGCGCCGCCGCCGCTTCGGCATCGCGCGGCAACAGCGCGAGAAACGCTTCGAACGATTCCGGTGCGAACGCGAAATTCGGCGGGAATTGCCACAGGAACGCATCCAGCTTGTCGCGCAGCGCGAGCACGCCCGACGCGAAGAAATTCGCAATGGCGGGCCGTGCGGTGTCGTCGCGAAAGCGCAGCATGTGCGTCAGATAGCGCGGCCCTTTGACGCTGAACGTGAAGCCGTCGGGCGTCGCGTCGTACCACGATAGATAGCTGCCAATGCTTTGCAGCGAATAGTGCGAGCCGTTGATCTCGATGGTGTCGACGGCTCGCGACGCAAATTCGAGTTCGCGTTTCTGCGGCAGTTTCGGCGGATAGAACACGCCGCGCCAGCCGCTATAGCGCCATCCCGAGATGCCGATTCTCACGGTCATGTGCGTTGCCTCGATGTCACGGATGTTCGCGTGCTGCAAGCGACGTTCCCACGCTCGCTGCTTCATCCCCGGACCCTGGTGAAAACACCAACCCAGTCCTTTCAACCGCCCTTGAACCGCCGGCGGGTAACCGTTCCGGCGACGTTGACCAGCTTGGCGCAGCCGCAAATCGGGGAAACGATCATAACGACACTTGTTAGAATCCTATCAACCGATGTACGATGGCTGCCAACAAATCATCAGCCGTTGTTGTGCGTTGCACAAACCTGTGGACGTCTTATGCCTGATCCTTCCATGTCATCCTCCGTCGTCGCGTTGCGGCGTGCGCCCGTTGTTCATCCCGTACGCAATCCCGGCGTGCCTTTCGATCTCGCGTGGCTCGATGGGCTGCGCGTGAACCAGTCGGCCGTCGAGCGGCGCACGGCCACGCTCGGCACGCGCCGCACCGTCAAGAAAGATGCGCAGGCCGCGTGGCTGTTGAAGGCCGTCACCTGCATCGATCTCACGACGCTCAACGGCGACGACACGGAAGGCCGCGTGCGCCGCCTGTGCGCGAAGGCGAGGCAGCCGGTGCGCGCCGACATCCTCGCGGCGCTGGGGGTGCCGCCGCACAGCATCACGACGGGCGCCGTGTGCGTCTATCACCGCTACGTGGCCGCCGCCGTCGATGCGCTTGGGGGCAGCGGCGTTCCCGTCGCGGCTGTGTCGACGGGCTTTCCCGCCGGCCTGATTCCGCATCCGCTGAAGCTGAAGGAGATCGAGGCATCCGTCGCGGACGGCGCGCAGGAAATCGACATCGTCGTCACCCGCGAGCATGTGCTGACGGGTAACTGGCAGGCGCTGTACGACGAAGTGCGCGAGTTCCGCGCCGCGTGCGGCGACGCACATCTGAAAGCGATTCTCGCGACGGGCGATATCCAGACGCTGTCGAACGTCGCGCGCGCGTCGATGATCTGCATGATGGCGGGCGCCGATTTCATCAAGACGTCGACGGGCAAGGAGGGCGTCAACGCGACGCTCGACGTGTCGCTCGTCATGGCGCGCATGATTCGCGAATACCACGCGCGCACGGGCATCCTGATCGGCTTCAAGCCGGCGGGCGGCGTGTCGAACGCGAAGACGGCGCTGTCGTATCAGATCCTGATGAAAGAAGAACTGGGGCGCGCGTGGCTCGAACCCGAACTGTTCCGCTTCGGCGCGTCCAGTCTTCTCGCCGATATCGAACGCCAGCTCGAGCACTACGCGACTGGCCGTTACTCCGCCTTCAACCGTCACCCTGTAGCCTGAGCAGATCGATCCCATGAGCGTAGCCGAGTATTTTTCATCGATGGAGTACGGTCCCGCACCCGAGGACGATCAGCCCGCGCGCGCCTGGCTCGCGCAGCATGACGCGACGTTCGGTCATTTCATCGACGGCGGATGGCGCGCGCCCGCAGCGGGCGAGCGCTTCGCGTCGCACGAACCCGCGACGGGCGAACTGCTCGCGCACATCGCGCAGGGCGACGCCGCGGACATCGACGCCGCTGTTGCCGCCGCGCGCGCCGCGCAGCCGGGTTGGCTCGAACTGGGCGGCAAGGGCCGTGCGCGGCATCTGTATGCGCTGGCGCGGATGGTGCAGCGTCATAGCCGTCTGTTTGCTGTGCTCGAAGCGCTCGACAACGGCAAGCCGATCCGCGAGACGCGCGACATCGATATTCCCCTTGTTTCAAGGCATCTTCTGCATCACGCGGGCTGGGCGCAGTTGCAGGACAGCGAGTTCAAGGAGTTCGCGCCGCTCGGCGTGATCGGGCAGATCGTGCCGTGGAATTTCCCGCTGCTGATGCTCGCGTGGAAGATCGCGCCCGCCATCGCGACGGGCAACTGCGTCGTGCTGAAGCCCGCCGAATACACGCCGCTCACGGCGCTGCTGTTCGCCGAACTCGCGCATCGCGCAGGTCTGCCGAAGGGCGTGCTGAACGTCGTGACGGGCGACGGTCGCACGGGCGCGGCGCTCGTCGAGCATTGGGGCGTCGACAAGATCGCGTTCACCGGTTCGACGGAAGTGGGCCGTCAGATTCGCGCGACCACGGCGGGCTCGGGCAAGTCGCTGACGCTGGAACTGGGCGGCAAATCGCCGTTCATCGTGTTCGACGATGCGGATCTCGACGGCGCCGTGGAAGGCGTGGTCGACGCAATCTGGTTCAACCAGGGCCAGGTGTGCTGCGCGGGCTCGCGTCTGCTGGTGCAGGAAGGCGTCGCGGCGCGCTTCATCGACAAGCTCAAGCGCCGCATGGCGACGCTGCGCGTCGGGCCGTCGCTCGACAAGAGCATCGACATGGGCGCGATCGTCGACAAGGTGCAACTCGAGCGCATCGAATCGTTGGTCGAAGCAGGGCGTCTCGAGGGCTGCGAGATTTATCAGGTAGCAGACAGCGCCGTGCCCGCCGACGGCTGCTTCTATCCGCCCACGCTCGTCACGGGCGTCGCGCCGGCATCGACGTTGGCACAGGAAGAAATCTTCGGGCCCGTGCTCGTCACGATGACGTTCCGCACGCCCGACGAAGCCGTCGCGCTCGCGAACAACACGCGCTACGGCCTTGCGGCGAGCATCTGGAGCGAGACGATCGGCCGCGCGCTGGATATTGCACCGCGTCTTGCGTGCGGCGTCGTGTGGGTCAACGCTACGAATCTGTTCGACGCGGCTGTCGGTTTCGGCGGCTATCGCGAATCCGGCTATGGACGCGAAGGCGGCCGCGAAGGCATCTACGAATATGTGAAACCGAAAGCATGGCTTGCTTTGCAAGAGCGCCGCCCGGTGCATCAGGTACGCGCAACGCATGCTGACGACACGCAGCGCGACGCCGATGTGTTTGCGATCGACCGCACGCCCAAGCTTTTCATCGGCGGCAAGCAGGCGCGGCCCGACAGCGGCTACACGCTGCCCGTATATGGCGCCGACGGCGTGATCGTCGGCGAAGTGGCCGAAGGCAACCGCAAGGACATCCGCAACGCCGTCGCGGCGGCGCGCGGCGCGCACAAGTGGTCGCAGGCCACGGCGCACAACCGCGCGCAGGTGACCTACTACCTCGCTGAAAATCTCGCCGTGCGTGCGCACGAATTCGTGCAGCAACTGATGAAGCGCACGGGCGCGACCGAAGCCCAGGCGCGCCGCGAAGTGGACGCATCGGTCACGCGGCTTTTCACGTATGCTGCATGGGCCGACAAATTCGACGGCGCGGTGCATGCGCCGCCATTGCGGGGCGTCGCGCTGGCCATGAACGAGCCGCTTGGCGTGATCGGCATTGCGTGCCCGGATGAAGCGCCGCTGCTGTCGTTCGTTTCGCTGGTCGCGCCCGCGCTCGCGATGGGCAATCGCGTCGTGGTATTGCCGAGTTCGTCAAGTCCGCTTACAGTGACCGACTTCTATCAGGTGGTGGAAACGTCGGACGTGCCGGCGGGCGTGCTCAACATCGTCACGGGCGAACGCGGCGCGTTGCTGCCGGCGCTCGCGAAGCATGACGACGTCGATGCGCTGTGGTGCTTCGGCACCGCGACGGATTCGGCGCTGGCCGAGCGTGAGTCGGTCGGCAACCTGAAGCGCACGTTCGTCGATCACGGCCGCGCGTTCGACTGGTTCGACAATGCAAGCGAAGGCCCGGCGTTTCTGCGCCATGCAACACAGGTCAAAAACATCTGGATACCGTATGGCGACTGATCGCAAGCTGATCGCCTGATAGAGACTGACAGCCCTGAAAATCAAGGCCAAATAGCGCGCCAACCGAGAAACGGAGGAGACAACGTGCTGAAGAATCTGGACCCGCTGTTGAATGCCGATGTGCTGCACGCGCTGCGCGCGATGGGCCACGGCGACGAAGTCGTGATCTGCGACGCGAACTTTCCGGGCGACTCGGTCGCGCGTGAAAGCGTGACGGGAAAGCTGCTGCGGCTCGACGGCGTCGGTGCGCCGCGCGCGATTCGCGCCGTGCTGTCGGTGCTGCCGCTCGATACCTTCGTCGATGATCCTGCGCTGCGCATGGAAGTGGTCGGCGAACCCAATACGATTCCCGCCGTGCAGCGCGAAGCGCAAGCCGAAGTGAACGAGGCCGAAGGGCGCGACGTGCCGTTCGTCGGCATCGAACGTTTTGCGTTCTACGCGCGGGCGAAGAAGGCGTACTGCGTGATCGCCACGGGCGAGACGCGCGGCTACGGCTGCTTCGTGTTCAAGAAAGGCGTGCTGCTTGCGCCGGATGCTCCTGCAACGAAGGATTGAACACGATGGCCATGCAACAGAAACAAGGCCGCGTCGTCATTCTCGGCATCTATGTCACCGACCTCACGTTCCGCGCGGACCGCATGCCGCTGATCGGCGAAACGGTCGCGGGCAACGCGTTCAAGATGGGCCCCGGCGGCAAGGGCTCGAATCAGGCCGTGGCGGCGGCCCGCGCAGGCGCCGACGTCGTGTTTTGCACGCGCATCGGCAACGACGCGTTCGGCCAGATCGCGCGCTCGACGTGGGACGCCGAAGG
Organism: Burkholderia sp. E7m39; assembly: GCA_001319865.1. Classification (GTDB taxonomy): domain Bacteria; phylum Pseudomonadota; class Gammaproteobacteria; order Burkholderiales; family Burkholderiaceae; genus Paraburkholderia; species Paraburkholderia bengalensis. The sequence goes on from BBSL01000139.1 coordinate 11,720, forward strand.
CATCACCGCGCGCGCGTCGGTGATCGACGGCGCGTCGACGGGCGCGGCGCACATCTTCGTCGACGACATCACGGGCAAGAACGCGATCATCGTCGCCTCGGGCGCGGCAGGCACGATGAACCCCGGCGACGTCGATGCAATCGAAGCCGATATCGCATCCGCACGCGTGTTCGTCACGCAACTCGAACAACCGGTTTCCGCCGCGAAACATGGGCTCGA
>BBSL01000140.1 GCA_001319865.1 Burkholderia sp. E7m39
CATGGGCTCGAAGTCGCGCGCAAGCATGGCGTGACGACCGTCTTCAATCCCGCGCCGGCATTGCCGCTCGATGACAGCATCTATCCCCTGTGCGACTACATCACGCCGAACGAATCGGAGACGGCCGCGCTGACGGGCGTCGAAGTGAGCAACGTCGACGACGCACGCCGCGCCGCCGACGTGCTGCTGAAAAAAGGTGTGCGCAACGTGATCGTGACGCTCGGCGAAGCGGGCGCATTGCTGCATTCGGCTGAACAATCGGTGTTCGTGCCTGCGTTCCAATGCGGGCGCGTCGTCGAGACGGCAGGCGCGGGCGACGGCTTCACGGGTGGCTTCGCGGCGGCGCTCGCGCGCGGCGCGGATGCCGTCGAGGCCCTGCGTTTTGGCTGCGCGCTCGCGGGCATTTCGGTGACGCGCCCCGGCACCGCGCCGTCGATGCCGATGCTGCACGAAGTCAACGAAGTGCTGGCACGCAACGGTCATACGCTTTCAACGCATTGAGCGCGCGGGCCGATATGCGGCGCGCCGCGAAGGAGTTCGTTTCGACATGAAGTCCTTGCTTTCCTCCGGCCTGTTTCGCGACCGGCAACTGAATTTTCTGCTGGCCGTCAACGTGCTTGTCGTGCTGGTGGCGACATGGGTGTCGCAGGGCCAGTTCGTCTCGCTCGACAACCTGCAGTCGATGGGCGGGCAGTTGCCCGAACTCGGGCTGCTCGCGCTCGGCATCATGCTGTCGATGGTGTCGGGCAACGGCGGTATCGATCTGTCGGGCGTCGGGCTCGCAAACCTGTCGGGCATGGTCGCGGCGTTGATCGTGCCTAAGTTCATCAGCGGCGACGATTCGCCCGCGCTCTATACGAGTGTTTTTTGCGCGATCGTCGTCGCAATGGGTTTGATCGGCGGCTTTATCAACGGCGTGGTGATTGCGCGTCTGCGCCTCACGCCGATTCTTTGCACGCTCGGCACGCAACTGCTGTTTACGGGCGCCGCTGTCGTGCTGAGCAACGGCGCTTCCGTGCACGTCGATTATGTCGAGCCGCTGTCCGATATCGGCAACGGTACGTGGTTTCAGGTGCCGGTCTCGTTCGTGATCTTCATCGCCGCCGTGATCGTGCTCGGCTGGGTCCTCAGGCGCAGTCCGTTCGGCTTGCGGTTATATCTGATGGGCACGAATCCGAAGGCCGCGTTTTACACGGGCATTCCGCGCGCGCGGATGCTGATTCTCACCTACACGATGTGCGGCGTGCTCGCGTCGCTCGCGGGGTTGATCAGCGTCACGCATACGTCGAGCGCGAAGTGGGACTACGGCAATTCGTATCTGCTGATCGCCATTCTGATTGCCGTGATGGGCGGCGTGAATCCGGCGGGCGGCTATGGGCGCATCGTTTGCGTGTTTTTCGCGGCGACGGTGCTGCAGTTTCTGTCGAGCCTGTTCAATCTGCTCGGCGTGTCGCAGTTCTTCGGCGATTGCGCGTGGGGATTTCTGCTGCTGCTTTCGCTGGCGTTTGCGGGCGGTGAGCGGGTGCGCGCGATTTTCGGTTTTGCGCAGCCGAACCAGCGGCGTTAGCGCGGCAATAACGGTTTTATCGGCGGTTAGAGCGGATATCGGTGCCCTGGATTTCCGCATGCAGATGAAGGGGCGACAAAACGGAAAGTCATAGCGGAACGACGAAAAGCAAAGGAGACAGACGCATGAAACTGACACGACTGAGTGCTGCAATTGCAGCGGGCGCACTTGCAGTAGGCGTGATCGCTGCCGCGCAGGCCGCGACCAACGAAACGATCGTCACCGTGGTCAAGGTGACGGGCATCAACTGGTTCAACCGGATGGACGAGGGCGTCAAGGAGTTCGCGAAGGACAACCCCGGCGTGCAGGCCTATCAGACGGGGCCGGGCCGCGCCGACGCCGCGCAGCAGCTGAAGATCATCGAAGACCTGATTGCGAAGAAGGTGACGGCGATCGCCGTCGTGCCATACGACCCGCCGACGCTCGAACCCGCGCTGAAGAAGGCGATGGATCGCGGTATCAAGGTCGTCACGCATGAAGCGGACAACGAGAAGAACACGATGGTCGACATCGAAGCGTTCGACAACTCCGCCTACGGTGCGGGCCTGAACGAGCGCCTCGCATCGTGCATGCACGACGACGGCAAGTGGGCCGTGCTGGTCGGCTCGCTCGGCAGCCGCTCGCAGGTGCAATGGGCTGACGGCGGCATCAACAACGCCAAGGCCAAGTACCCGAAGATGAATCTCGTCGAGCCGAAGCTCGAAACGAACAACGACGGCGAGAAGGCGTATGAAGTCGCGAAGGAAGTGCTGCGCAAGCATCCGGACCTGAAGGGCTTCCAGGGCTCGTCTTCGCTGGACGTGATCGGCATTGGCCGCGCCGTCGAGGAAGCCGGCCTGCAGGGCAAGATCTGCGTATACGGCACGGGCCTGCCGACGGAAGCGGGCAAGTTCCTCGAAAGCGGCGCTGTGAACGGCATCGCGTTCTGGGACCCGAAGCTCGCGGGCATCGCGATGAACAAGGTCGCGCAGATGCTGGTGGACGGCAAGACGGTGCAGAACGGGCAGGATCTCGGCATTCCGGGCTACACGAAGGTGACGGTCGAAAAAGGACCGGGCAAGGGCATCATCGTGCGCGGTCAGGGTTGGGTGAACGTCGACAAGACGAACTACAAGCAGTACAACTTCTGATCCAGCAACAGTGCGTGCGGACTTTCGAACGAAAGTCCGCATGCGGCGACATTCATCTGGAGCACGGCTTTTCAGCATGAATCAAAACGTTTCCCCCACGCCGTTTTTGCAGGTCGTCGGCGTACACAAGCGGTTCACGGGCGTGCACGCGTTGCGCGGCGTGAGCCTCGCGTTCGAGCGAGGGCAGATCTATCATCTGCTCGGCGAAAACGGCTGCGGCAAGAGCACGCTGATCAAGATCATCTCCGGCGCGCAGCCGCCCGATGAAGGCGAGCTGATCATCGAAGGCGTGAGTCATGCGAAGCTGACGGCGCTCGAATCGCTGGCGGCAGGCATCGAAACGGTCTATCAGGACCTGTCGCTGTTGCCGAACATGAACGTCGCGGAGAACGTCGCGCTGACGTCGGAGCTTGCCGAACATGGCGGACGTCTGACGCGCACGTTCGACCGCAAAGCGCTGGCACGCACAGCGGCGAAAGCGCTCGAAGCCGTGGGCCTGCCTGGCGACGCCGAATTCCAGGCGACGCTGATCGAACAGTTGCCGCTCGCGACGCGTCAACTCGTGGCGATCGCGCGCGCGATTGCGAGCGAAGCGAAGTTCGTCATCATGGACGAGCCGACCACGTCGCTCACGCAAAAGGAAGTGGACAATCTGATCGCCGTGCTCGGCAATTTGCGCGCGCAGGGCGTGACCGTGCTGTTCGTGAGCCACAAGCTCGACGAATGCTATGCGATCGGCGGCGAAGTGATCGTGCTGCGCGATGGCCAGAAGATGGCGCAAGGGCCTATCGGCGATTACACGAAGGCGCAGATCAGCGAACTGATGACGGGCCGTCATCTGACGAACGAACGTTATCGCGTGGGCGAGGTCGGCAAGGAAGTCGTACTCGACGTGCGGGGCTTCACGCGCGGCGCGCAGTTCCGCGACGTGTCGTTCGCGCTGCATCGCGGCGAGATTCTCGGCGTGACGGGGCTGCTCGACTCGGGCCGCAACGAACTGGCGCGCGCGCTCGCGGGCGTTGCGCCCGCCGAGAGCGGCAAGGTCACGCTCGAAGGCAAGTCTGTCTCGTTGCGCACGCCGTCGGACGCGAAAGATCATCGCATCGGCTATGTGCCTGAAGACCGCCTGAATGAAGGGCTTTTTCTCGACAAGCCGATTCGCGACAACGTGATCACCGCGATGATTTCGAGTCTGCGCGACCGCTTCGGCCAGATCGACCGCACGCGCGCGACACAGCTTGCCGAACAGACCGTGAAGGACTTGCAGATTGCGACGCCGGGCGTCGACAAGCCGGTGCAGTCGCTGTCGGGCGGCAACCAGCAGCGCGTGCTGATCGGCCGCTGGCTGGCCATCGATCCGCGCGTGCTGATCCTGCACGGGCCGACGGTGGGCGTCGATGTCGGATCGAAGGACATCATCTATCGCATCATGCAAAAGCTGTCGCAGCGTGGCATCGGCATCATCCTGATCAGCGATGACCTGCCCGAACTGCTGCAGAACTGCGATCGCATTCTGATGATGAAGAAGGGCCGCGTGGCAAGCCAGTACCGCGCGGACCAGTTGAACGAAGCAGAGCTGTATCACGCTCTGCTGTTAGAGGCTGCATGACATGTCGTCTATCACGAACCGGACCATGACTACCCCCAACGTCATCGAAATCGCACCCGAGGTCAAGCCGCCGACATGGCGCGCGAAGCTCTCGCGCAACCCGGAGTGGTTCACGGCGGGGCTGATCGTCGTGATGTGCGTGGTTGTCGGCGCGATCAATCCGCGCTTCTTCCAGCTGGCGACGCTGTTCGATCTGCTGCATTCGGCGACGACGATGTCTCTGTTCGCACTCGGCACGCTGGTGGTGCTGGCGTCGGGCGGCATCGATGTGTCGTTCACGGCGATCGGCGCCTTGACCATGTATGCGATCACGAAGGCCGTGTTCGCATGGTGGCCCGATGCGCCGTTTGCGCTGATCCTGATTGTCGGCGCACTGGGCGGCATCGTGCTCGGCGTGATCAACGGTGTGCTCGTGCATCGGCTGAAGGCCCCATCGCTGATCGTGACGATTGGCACGCAGTATCTGTATCGCGGCATTCTGCTGACGTTCATCGGTACGACGTTCTTCATGAACATACCGCACAGCATGGATCATTTCGGCCGCATTCCGCTGTTCTTCTATCACACGGCCGATGGCTTGCGCGCGGTGTTGCCGGCATCGGTGCTGGCGCTCGTGATTGCGGCTGTCGTCACATGGTGGCTGCTGAACCGCACAATGATGGGACGCGGTGTCTATGCGATGGGCGGCAGTCTCGCGATTGCCGAGCGGCTCGGCTACAACCTGCGCGTGATTCATCTGTTCGTGTTCGGATATACGGGGATGCTGGCGGGTATCGCGGGCATTCTGCATGTGTCGAACAACCGGCTCGCGAATCCGTTCGATCTGGTGGGTACCGAACTCGATGTGATTGCGGCTGTGATTCTTGGCGGCGCGCGCATTACGGGTGGCACCGGCACGGTCGCGGGTACGTTGCTGGGTGTTGTGCTTGTCACGCTGATCAATAGCGTTCTGATTCTTGTCGGTGTGCCGAGTACCTGGCAGAAGGTGATTATCGGGGCGTTCATTCTGATTGCCGGGACGTTGTTCGCTTTGCAGCGGAAGAGTTAGTTGTTGTTGTTGTTGTTGTTGTTGTCGGGTGCTTGCGGTTTGTGCTTGCCCCGGTGGTGGACGCGAACTCGACGCTCGACGAGCGCTGCGCATTGTTCAATGTGAACGTTGCGAACCGCGGTCGCCTGCGCGACGACGACGGGTTGGTGCGCCTGATCTGACGCCTGCTCGTCGCGGGGCTATCGTAAGTCATGCACCGGCACGACGCCGATGGCGAAGTTCCTGAAGCATTGCGTGTCGTTGCTCACGATCGCGCTGTCGTTGTTGCACTCGATGACGATGGCGCACGCCACGCGCAAATCACGATCCCGATCGACAGAACACCGTGCAGTTTCGGCTGCGCGCTTGCATGGTGACGTTGTCCACTATG
>BBSL01000141.1 GCA_001319865.1 Burkholderia sp. E7m39
CTGTACCTGCTCAACGCGATAGCATGCCGACAATGCCTGGTCCGGTCTACGCCGCAGCGCCGAGTATGCGATGACCCGCACGTGCCATAAACAACTCAAGATTGAGCACCGGTTGTCGGGCAACGACGACCGATGGAGCGGCCCGGGAGAGCCCCAGGCGATGCGCCGGGCGACGTTTGGCCGGCTACGCGTCGCGCTGGCGGACGTCGAGACCTGACGCTGAGATTCACGCAAACGGGCAGGGTACTTGAAGACTTTTCCCCGAAACGCGTGACTTGCACAGCGCGTTCCTTTTGTAGCGACGAGATTGCAAAAGTGTCCGCACGTATGCGCACCAGGCAATTCGCCTGACTGATCCCCTGTTTCATCCAATCACCGACGCGCGCACTCGGGACAAAAGTTCCATTCAGAACGGAAACCGGGTTCGATTCTCAAGGAATACGAATGACCCTAGACTGGCGATTCCCGTCACCCTGATCACCGTCTCATTCTCTATCGCTATCCCGGGTGACATCCGACGAGGAGTTTCCATGCGCTTTATCCACCCCATCTTCTTTATCGCGTTGGGTTTATTCGGTCTATGCACGATTGAATTTGGTGTTGTCGGCCTGATGCCCGAAATCATCTCCCGCTTTGGTGTGACCGCGCCCATCGCTGGTCAACTCACCGGGATCTTTGCGCTGGTCGTGGCGGTATGCGGCCCATTGCTCGTGCTGCTGTTTTCGCGTTTCAATCGCAAGCGCATGCTTCTGGTGTCGCTTCTGATGTTCACGTTGAGCAGTTTCATTTCCGCGTACGTTACCGACTTCAACGTGCTCCTCATTGTGCGCATGGTTCCGGCGCTCTTCCATCCGGTGTTCTTTTCCCTCGCGTTTGTCTCCGCTGTCGCGCTTTATCCGCCGGAACAGGCCGCGCGCGCATCGTCCCTCGCGTTCCTCGGAACCAGTATTGGCATCGTCCTCGGCGTGCCGATCGTCGCTTGGGTTGGCAGCCACTTTTCCTACGAGTCAGCGTTTCATTTCACTGCGGCGGTGAATCTCCTTGCTCTCCTGGGCATATTCCTTCGCCTGCCGCAAATGTCAAACGTCGGCAACGGTTCGACCCGTCACCAGCTCAGAATCCTGAAAAAGTCCGCGCTGTGGCTGAACATTGGGTCCACCGGACTGATCTTTGCAGGGATGTTTGCCGTGTATAGCTATGCTGCCGAATACCTCAAGACGGTAGGTGGTATGAACGTCGACACCGTCAGCTTCCTTCTGGTGCTGTTCGGTCTCGGCGGCATCGGCGGCAACATGCTGGCCGGACGCCTCATCGGCTATAGCAAGGTCGCGACGGTCATGGCGCACCCCATCGCCATCGCGCTCGGCCTCTTGCTACTGGTTACCTTTAAAACCGAATTCACGCCGATGACGGTCATCATGATTTTCTGGGGCGCGGCGCATACATCGAGTCTTGTGATCACGCAAATCTGGCTGACATCCGAAGCACCGGAAGCACCGGAATTTGCAACGTCACTCTTCGCATCCATCGCCAATCTGGGTGTGGCAGTCGGCTCGTCAATCGGCGGTTGGTTCATCAAGACGTTTGGCATGTCCGCCATGTTCTGGTCAGGATGGCTGCTGCTCGGCGGTGCTCTCGCTCTGATCCTGATCCGGGTCGCAGTGATGAGGCAGACCGTCGGCGTGAAGCCCATGGGGCAAACCGTCGCTTGATTCCGAACAGTCCACTTTCAGAAAGCACAATGGCACATCATCTCTCCCGCGCGATCCTGCGCATGCTCGGGGCCGCGGCGGTCGGTGCGTTCATCATGGCGAGCGGCTCTTCCCTCGCGTATGCCGAAGAAGTCCGCAACGTCGTGCTGGTCCACGGAGCATTCGTCGATGCCAGCATCTGGGATGGCGTCATCCGTCGCCTTCAGAGGGACGGTTACGAAGTGCGCGCGGTCCAACTTCCGTTGACGTCGCTGGCAGAGGATGTCGCTGCTACTCAAGCCGTCCTGCGCCGCGTCGATGGACCTACGGTTCTGGTCGGCTATTCATGGGGCGGCGTGCCGGTCAGCGTAGCGGGCGTCGACTCGAAGGTGAAGGGTCTCGTTTATTTTGCGGCAGTGACCCCAGATCCGGGTCAATCGCTTAAGCAAATGCTCGCACCCTACGCCGAAAAAGCGATGCCAGGCATGGCCGCGGTGCAACGCGATGATGAGGATTTTTTATGGCTGGACCCCGCCCGCTTCGGCTTCGCGCTGGCACACGACGCCCCGCCGGACCTCGTTCGTGTCATGGCGGCAGCGGAAAAACCTACGGCCGAGCGGATTCTCTCGGACAAGCCTGAGCGCGCAGCGTGGCAAAGCAAGCCCACGTGGTATGCCGTCTCGACCGAAGACAAGATCTTCCCTGTTCAGTTGCAGCGCGACCTTGCCCGGAAAATCGGCGCTCGTGTTATCGAGCTCCCCACGGGGCATGCGTCGATTCTTTCCCGGCCAGACGACGCCAGCGCCTTAATCGAAAACGCTGCGCAGACGTTGTCGAAAAGGTAACGATTCCGAGGCAGCGCACTTCTGAAGGTTGAAGAAAACACTTCCATGAACACCCGAATCGACACTCCAAAACCCACGAGTTTTATCTACTCGATCAATGAATCCGATCAGTACTGGGCTCAGCATCATACCGGTGGAGACAACGCAAGAATCGTTCTTCTGCCTGACTGGGAAGGCGCTCACACGGCTTGGGCGCAGCGTATCGCATCGACCTATGCCATGACGTGCCAGGCGGAGGTGATTCTCACCGATCCTTACGGGGTGGATAACGCGTGCCCCTCCTTCGACGCCGCGGCCGTTTTCAATCAGAGATGTCTGAACCATCCCGACCAGGCTCGTATCATGTTGCGCGGAATGGCAAAGGCGCTCTCAAATCAATGGTGTAATGACGGCCCCCTTATCTTCGTGGGGTTTTTGCTCCGGCGGTGCCTATTCGTTCGAAGCCGGGCGTGCGGATCTCGGCGCTGATGCGGTCTTCTGTGTCCATGGCAATCCACAAAGTCCAATGCCCCTGCAACATGCCGGCCGCTATCCGGTCTTTTGGGTGGTTCATGGCCACGATGACCCAATCATCACATCCGATCAGATCATGAGCTTTGAAAGCGAGATGCTGCAGGTCAACGCCGTCTGGTCCCTACACGTCATCAGCGGTGCAAAGCACAGTTTCACGCGCTTCGACAGCCGGTTTGAAAACGACGCTGTCGGGTATTCGCAAAGAGCCGAGGTTGAAACCCGGCATCTGGTGCGTTCCCAAATAGCGTCTTTTCACGAGATGCGGGCGTCGAGGATTGAGACGTGCAAAGGGTGAACGCATAACCCGACGAAGCCCTGAGCAAGCCCTATAAGCCCGGTGCGAGTCCTTACTGCCTATTTCCGTGGGTACTGTTACATAAGCGAATTTGTGCGGCGCCTGTAGATCGCAGCCCGGGCCGGGAATAAAGTTCCATCCTGACGGTCGTTTCGCCTCATATTCTGATCCATTCGCCATTGTGAAAACTCTATTCCACGGCCACTAATTTATGCAATTTGTATTCCTTAGTAACCATTGGACTAAACTAAACCAAAGAGAGAAGAATGGTTTCCATCGTCAGAGAAGTCAGCCAGCCCACGCCGGCGAAAGTATTGATCGTCGGTGCGGGGCCCACGGGTTTGACAGCAGCCGCATTTTTTGCCAGACAGAATGTCGATTTCGATCTGATTGACACGCGTTCGGCACCTGTGGATGAGTCGCGCGCATTGGGTGTACATGCGCGTTCGCTTGAATTCATGTCAATGCTCGGCCTCGACGAAGCGTTCATCGAACAAGGGCACCCTACGCGTTACATGACCTTTCATCGTGGCGAGAAGAAGCTGTTCAAGTTCGATTTCGGCGTGTTGGCGAACGAGACACGCTATCCCTACATGCTGGTTCTGCCGCAATCGCGATCCGAACGCATTCTCGCCGAGTATCTGAAGCAGGTGGGCGCGCGCATCGGCTGGCAATCGAAGCTGCGAAGCTTCAGCCAGGACGACGAAGGAGTCAGCGCAGAGATTGAGGATGCCGACGGCCAGATCACCCGGCGACGGTATAGCTATCTGATCGGTTGCGACGGCGCTGCCAGCCTCGTGCGCAATACGTTGGGCATTTCCTTTGAAGGCGAAACGTACCCGCTACAGTTTCTGCTCAGCGAGGTGAAGATCGACCGCAATGCAATCGACCGCAGTTCGAGCCACGTTTTTATGGGAAAAGAGACGACGGTTGCTGTGATCCCGCAACCGGACGACGTGTACCGCATAGTCGGCCCCGATTTCTCAGTTGGAAAGCAGTCTGAAGAGATCGCAGGAAAAAGGGAACTCGAATTCAATGATTTCGATCGTTTTCTGATCCGCAACGATCTGCTGCAACATGTTCGCTTGCAAAACCCGAGCCGTCTCGTCTCCTATCGAATTCACAAACGCGTTGCGGCCCGCTATAGACAAGGCAGAGTCTTCATTGCGGGCGACGCGGCGCACATCCACTCCCCGGCGGGTGGTCAGGGCATGAACACCGGTTTGAACGACGTGGCAAATCTGACCTGGAAGATCGCGGCGGTGCTTCAAGGTAATGCGGACGTGTCGCTCCTCGACAGCTACGAAGATGAACGCCGTCCGGCCGCGCTTAGTATCGTAACGAATGCTGATGCCGCGATGATGAAAGTGGTGTCTCGCAGCCTCGGAGCGAGGTTCCTCTTCGATTATATTGCGCCGCTTGTCACGCGGTACTACCAACCGTATCGCCTGCTCGCGACCATGGCGCAGTTGTCATGGCACTACCCGCAGCTAAAGGCCGGCCCAGGCAAAGCGGGAGCCAGCGACCCCGCCGTCGGCGCTCGGCTGGCCGATTACCCCTTGCGCGGCGGCGGGCGCGCCAATCAGCGGCTCGGCATAAGCCAATATGTGGCTTTCAGGTCGGGCGACGGTACCCGCACCGATACCGTCGACCACCCGCTCGTGCCGTCGAACGCGCGGCCGGGCAGGGGGATTGCATCGTTCGCGCAACCCGTCACGTTGGGGCCGGCGAAGAAGCCTTTCTCGGGGATCGTGCTCGTTCGGCCCGACGGCTATGTCGCGGCTACGTATGCATCGGAAAGTGAGTTGGACTCGACGCCGGTTCCGCAAAACTTTCCCCATGTGTCCCGGCTTTGAAGGATATCCGCGATGACGATTCTAGGCTTGCCCGGAAGCGCTGGCGAAATGCGCATGAAGCCCGTTTTCCTCAAGGCACTCGCGACGTGCGTCGGACGTCAGCAACTCAGCGTCGACGACGCGATCGCGCAAGGCTTCTATAGCCAGCGCCAAGCCGAACGCGATGGATACAGGATCATCCGTCGCGCCGAAACCGACGTACCTACCATGTCCGAGACGGTGTCGCTGACCGCGCTGGACAATGCGAACTTATCGGGCGATGCGATCAGGCTGTTGACCTTCGTGGCCATTCACGATCATGGTCACCGCCGGCTCTGGCAACCCGCGGCGTTTTTGCAGCATAAGCTTGGCGCGCGTGATTCGGTGGCGTGGTCGATGAGCCACGGCTGCAACGGACTGGCATTGGCTGCGATGCACGCGGCAATGATGTTGCCGGTGACCGGGGGAGCCGCACTCCTGGTTGGTGCGGATCGCTTCGAGGGCAGCGGGTTTGATCGATGGCGGTCGGACCGTGGCCTGGTTTACGGCGACGCGGCTGCTGCAACGATTCTTTCACTCGACGCCGGCTTCGCGGAAATCCTGTACGCCGACGTCGAATTCATTCCCCAACTCGAAGAAATGCACCGTATGTCCGAACCTGACCATGACCGCAAGCACGCGTGGGATATCGCGGGCAGCAAGGACGCTTTTCTCGAGAAAGGGGGCACATCGAGCTTTTTCGACGCGATGGAAGACGGCATCAAGCGCTTGCATCAACGTCTCACGGGCGCACTGGGACGCCTCGGCGTGCAGGGTCGCGCCGTCGTTACACCATTCTCGGGCAGGGGGATCAGCGGCAACACCTACGGACGGTATTTTCACCCACTGGCTGAAGTCAACACCGATGAACTGGCCGCGACCACGGGTCACACGGGTACGGCGGATCAGTTGGTGGGCTTGGCCAGTCTGATCGATAGCGGCACCGTGCAGGCCGGCGAATGCGTCATTCTGATTGGCGCCGGTGCGGGCTTTAGCCTGTCTGCTATGGTCATACGCCTGCTGCGAAAGCCCGACTACGCGATAGCTACGGACATCGACTGATTACGATGTGCCGAGCTGATTTTCATGTTGTTTTATATATAGTAATTAGGAAGCCGATATTATGAATCGCCGTCAACTTGGAACATCCGATCTCATGATCTCTCCGCTTGGTCTAGGAACGTGGGCCATTGCCGGTCCTCACTGGACTTTTGGCTGGGGGCCGCAAAAAGACGAAGACAGTATCGCGGCCTTGCGACAAGGGATCGATGGGGGCATAAACTGGATCGACACCGCACCGGTTTATGGTCTGGGTCATGCCGAGAAAGTGATAGGTACTCTTCTCTCACAGATCCCCGGATCGGAGAGGCCGCTTATTTTCAGCAAGTGCAGCGTGCTTTTCAACGAGAAAGGTGAATTCAGTCACTCGCTGTCGCCAACCTCAATCGCCGCCGAAGTCGAGGCGAGCATTAAGCGACTGCGGGTCGAGACCATCGATCTGCTGCAGATCCATTGGCCCTCGTTCCCTCCAGGCGGTCCTGACGAAGGCATCGAAGAAGCGATTGGCACGATGCAGCAGCTCAAGGCAGCCGGCAAGATTCGCGCAATTGGAGTATCGAATTTCAGTACCGAGCAACTCGAACGAGCGCACACAGCCGGCCAGATTGATTCGATACAACCCCCTTACTCACTACTGATGCGCAACGCCGGGCAGACCGTGCTGCCATGGGCAAAGCAACACAGCGTAGGCGCCATCACGTACTCGACCCTGCAATCGGGCCTATTGTCTGGGCGCATGACGCGTGAAAGAATCGCGGCAATGCCTGATAACGACTGGCGCAAAACCATGAGTCCGGAATTCCAGGAGCCGAACCTGAGCCGCAACCTGGCGTTGGTCGAGGTCTTGCGCGGAATCGGCGCGCGCCGGAGGCAGTCGGCGGCGTCGATCGCGATCGCCTGGGTTCTCGAAAACGATGCCGTCACCGGCGCAATTGTCGGTGCCCGCGACGCAAATCAGGCGAAAGAGCTCTTGCCGGCTTTGACGTTCCGTCTAAACGAAGAGGATCTCGCGGAAATCGACGCCGCATTGCCCGAGGCATTGGGATCGGACCTGGCATTTGCTGCGGCGACGTGAAGTCAATCGAGACGGTGAAGCAGCAGCGGGCGCGCAATCTGCCGATCGCATAGATTGCACGATACGATGTGGTCGTGCACGGCCGCATCCCGACGATGAAGACATCCGGCTCGTACGTTACCTTTGCTCACCATCATGCATGCGACCATCGGGATGCCTTTATTCATGATGGTCCAACCCACTTTCCCATGGGGCCGCCTTCAATGATTTATACGCTCTCGTGGATCGTCTTCCCCGGCGTGTGGTGATCAAGCCTCTCTGAACACCCCAAAGAGGCTTTCAAGAAAGCGAAGTTTCATACCGCGCTGGCGGCAGTCCGCTTGCCGCTGAATGTATGCGCTGTATCGCCTTGAGTAGTGCGGATGATGTGCCCACAGCCTGGCCGTCGGCTTGCAAAGGCGTAATAGCCGCTTCGCGGGGACCGCCAGCGGCCGGCATATCAGACTCAATGGCTAACTTCTTGAGTGAACGGGTCACTTCGAGAAGCAATCCATTTCGTCGATTAAGAAGGCCGTAGACTCCCTTAATATCTCGCGCTTCCTTTCCAGCGCTGTCACGCGAACTTCGAGTTCACACGTTGAACGGCGAAGTGGATGTGATCCGCCGGAGCATGGCGGTCAGACTCCGCATCCTCTGGACAGCGCTGAACCACGACAAATTTTCCCTTCAAAACGGAATCCAACCCCCTTTTTCAATCGCATCGCTCAGCCGTAGAATTCGATAAAGCCGTCTAGCATTTTACCCAATGCGCTGCTTTGCTTTTGCCGATACGATTGCAATAGAACAAGTTATATATCGATGGAGTCTCCACATTATGCTTTCCATTCGCAAACCGATTTCGGTGTCGTTAGGAATCCTATGTAGTGTCATGGTCGCGTCCGGTATCGCGATCGTGCAGAAGAACGGCGCGGCCGGCATCAATACCGCCAGAGCGGCTGAAGACCCATCTGGCGCAGCGAAGGTGGATGTCGCTACGGTCATATCTCAGGAGATTACCGAGTGGCAGGATTACTCGGGGCGGCTTGAGGCAGTGGACAAGGTCGATGTCCGGCCACTCGTGCCGGGCGCGATCGTCGCGGTTCACTTCAAGGATGGCGCCACTGTCAGGAAGGGGGAACCGCTTTTCACGATCGATCCGCGCCCCTTTCAGGCCGAGGTCGAGCGTGTCGCCGCGCGGGTCGCCGCGGCGCGAGCGCGAGCCACTTACGCGGCAAACGACGCCGCGCGCGCGGAGCGCCTCCTGACCGACAACGCTATCGCCCGACGCGACTTCGACGAAAAGCAGAACGCGGCACGGGAAGCCAGCGCTAATCTCAAAGCCGAACTCGCGGAACTGGTCAACGCGAGGGTCAGGCTGTCCTACACGAAAATTGTTGCGCCCGTCGCGGGTCGCGTCTCGCAGGCGGAATTGACGGTCGGCAATGTCGTATCGAGCGACGGCGCCGCGCCAGTCCTCACGACAGTGGTGTCCGTTTCCCCCATCTACGCCTCCTTCTCCGTCGACGAGCAGACCTATCTGCATTATCTGAATCGCCATGCGGGCGCTGCCGTGCCTGTTCAAATGGGTCTCGCCGATGAAGATGGCTTCTCGCGCACGGGTTCCATCGCGTCGGTGGACAACCACCTGGATACCCAGTCCGGCACGATTCGCGTGCGTGCCCGTTTCGATAATGCCGATGGCTCGCTCCTGCCTGGCCTCTATGCGCGGGTGAAGGTGGGTAGTGGCGAGCCTCACTCTGCAATGATGGTCAACCCCGCTGCAATCGGCACCGACCAGGCGGTGCAGTATGTCCTCGTCGTCGACAACCAGAACCGCGTGCACTATCGGAAAGTGACGCTGGGCGCGATGCATGCCGGGATGCGGATCATCACCGCTGGCCTTAACCCTGGCGAGCGAATTGTCATCAATGGACTGCAGCGTGTGCGTCCAAACGATATCGTCAACGCCCATCTCGTGGACATGTCCGCGTCCCAGTCGACCGAAAAGCCGGCGGCATAACACGCAAAGGTCATCATGAATATTTCCCGATTCTTTATCGACCGTCCCATCTTCGCGGGTGTGCTGTCGATGGTGATTCTGCTCGCCGGCCTCATTGCGCTCACTAAATTGCCGATGGCGGAGTACCCCGAGATCATTCCGCCTTCGGTGATCGTGCATGCGCGGTATCCGGGCGCTAACCCGAAGGTCATCGCGGAGACCGTCGCTTCACCACTGGAAGAGCAGATCAACGGTGTCGAAGAGATGTTATACATGCAATCGCAGGCCAACAGCGACGGCAATCTGACAACCACGGTGACGTTCAAGCTGGGAACCGATCCGGATAAGGCGCAGCAACTGGTGCAGAACAGAGTGTCACAGGCGATGCCACGCCTGCCCGAAGAGGTGCAAAAGCTCGGGGTGACGGTCGTCAAGGCAGCGCCGACTCAGGTGATGGGCGTCAACGTCTTGTCCCCGGACAATCGATACGACTCCACTTACATCCGCAATTACGCGCTGATCAATATCAAGACTCGCCTCGAACGCATTCCGGGGATTGGCGAAGTGGCGCTGTGGGGCGCGGGCGACTACGCGATGCGCATCTGGCTTGACCCGCAAAAGATCGCGCGTCAAGACATGACGGCGATGGATGTAGTCAAGGCGATTCGTGAACAGAATGTTCAAGTGGCGGCCGGTCTCGTTGGCAGCGCGCCGATGAAAGATATGCCCCTGCAGTTGAATATCAATGCAGAGGGACGCCTGAAGACGGTGGAGGACTTCAGCAAGATTGTCCTGAAGACATCTCGCGACGGGGCGGTGACCTATCTCAGCGACGTCGCGCGCGCCGAACTCGGGGCGGCGGAATACGGCAGACGGGCGCTGCTGAACAACCAGTCCGGCGCGATGATGATCATCTTCCAGCGACCAGGTGCTAACTCTCTCGCCATTTCCACCGCAGTGCGCGAGGCCATGGCGCAGTTGCAAGCGGACATGCCCGAGGGCATGGGGTACCGGATTGTCTATGACCCGACTCAGTTCGTCCGCGAAAGCATCGACGCGGTGATTCACACCCTGCTCGAAGCGGTCTTCCTGGTCGTGGTCGTGGTGATTCTTTTCCTGCAAACCTGGCGCGCTTCAATCATCCCGCTGCTGTCGGTTCCGATCTCGATCGTTGGCACCTTTTCGCTGCTGCTCGGCTTTGGCTTCACGATCAACGCGCTGTCGCTGTTCGGGATGGTGTTGGCGATCGGGATCGTGGTCGACGATGCGATCGTTGTCGTCGAAAACGTGGAGCGCAACATCGCTGCTGGACTGACGCCGCGCGAGGCAACCTACGAGGCGATGCGGGCGGTAAGCGGTCCGATTATCGCGATCACGCTGACGCTTGTTGCGGTGTTTGTGCCGCTGGCGTTCATGTCGGGGCTGTCGGGCCAGTTCTACAAGCAGTTCGCAATGACTATTGCGATTTCGACGGTTATCTCTGCCTTTAACTCGCTCACGCTGTCGCCCGCTCTTGCCGCGCTTCTGCTCCAGGATCACGATGCCCCGAAGGACAAGCTGACCCGCGCGATCGACTATGTGTTCGGCCCCTTCTTCGCACTCTTTAACCGGCTGTTCCACCGGAGCTCAGAGTTGTATGGCCAAAGCGTCAGCAAGGTCATCGGCCGTAAGTTCACGATGATGGTGATTTATGGCGTTCTGTTTGCGACCACCGGGCTACTCGCGAAAGTCGTGCCGACCGGGTTCGTGCCCGCGCAGGACAAGGACTATGTGGTCAGCATCGCTCAGTTGCCCAATGGCGCGTCGATCGATCGTACGGACAGGATCATTCGCCAAATGACCGACATCGCGCGCAAGCAGCCGGGCGTGGAGAACGCTGTCGGATTCCCGGGGCTGTCGGTCAACGGCTTCATGAATTCGTCCAGCTCAGGCGTACTGTTCGTCGTGCTCAAGCCTTCGCGAACCCGCGGCAAAGGCGAATCCGCCGATGAAATCGCCGCCGCGTTGAATGAGAAGTATGCGCAAATCAAAGAGGCGATGATTGCCGTGTTCCCACCGCCACCCGTGATCGGCCTGGGTTCCCTTGGCGGCTTCAAGATGCAGATTGAAGACCGTGGCGAAATGGGATACGAAGCGTTGAATGACGCCACTCAAGCCTTCCTCAAGAAGGCAGCGCAAGCGCCTGAACTCGGCCCGAGCTTCTCAACCTACCAGATCAATGTGCCCCAGCTCGACGTCAAGCTCGACCGCGTGATGGCCAAGCAGATGGGGGTCTCGGTGACCGACGTGTTCGACACCATGCAGATTTATCTTGGTTCGATGTACGTGAACGATTTCAATCTATTTGGTCGCGTTTTCCAGGTTCGTGCGCAAGCCGACGCGCCTTTCCGTGCGACGGCGGCCGACATCGGCCAGCTGAAAACCCGCAATGCGGCGGGGGACATGGTGCCGCTTTCCTCCCTCGTTCACGTGAAGCCGACCTATGGCCCCGAAATGGTCGTGCGCTACAACGGCTATCTCGCCGCAGACATCAATGGCGGCCCGGCTCCCGGCTACTCAACCGGTCAGGCGGAGGCCGCGGTCGAGCGCATTGCCCGGGAAACGCTGCCACGCGGGATGAAGTTCGAATGGACCGATCTCACCTATCAACAGGTGCTCGCAGGAAGTGCTGCCCTTTGGGTGTTCCCGATCAGTCTGCTGCTGGTGTTCCTCGTGCTTGCTGCGATGTACGAGAACCTCGCGCTGCCGCTCGCGGTGATTCTGGGTGTGCCAATGACGCTGTTCTCTGCGCTCGCGGGTGTGTGGATCACGAGGGGCGACAACAACATCTTCACGCAGATCGGGCTGATGGTGCTGGTCGGGTTGTCGGCGAAAAATTCGATTCTGATTGTGGAGTTCGCCCGTGAACTGGAGATGAAAGGTCTCTCGCTCGTTCAGGCCGCGATTGAAGCCAGCCGGCTTCGGCTGCGCCCGATCGTCATGACATCAATCGCTTTCGTCATGGGTGTCGTGCCGCTGATCACCTCGACCGGCGCGGGAGCGGAAATGCGTCGCGCGATGGGCGTTGCAGTGTTCTTCGGAATGCTTGGTGTCACGCTGTTCGGCCTGATGTACACACCGGTGTTCTATGTCGTACTGCGCAAGCTCACGGGCGAAAGATTGCCCCAGCGCGAGGTCGTGCGGCAGCGAATGACGAAGCAGGGCGAACCGCGGCCAGCACACGCTTCGCTGACCGATGCGGCATTGACCGAGGATTAAGGAGCGCATGATGAAAGTCTCTCAACGTCGACGGCACGCACTGAGCCTGGCTTCGCTGGCCGTCGTGCTCGGTGCGGCCGGATGCTCGATGGCCCCTCCTTATGAACGCCCCTCTCTGCCTCAGATACCTTCCGCATTCCGGGAAGCGTCCGAAAAGCAGATCGTCTTTGACGGAATGCGCGCGAAGGATGGCGTGGCCGAAGAAACGCTCGAAGGGCAATGGTGGACGGTGTTCGACGATGTGGCGCTCAACCGCATCGAACAGCAAGCACAGGAGGCGAACCAGGATCTAAAGGCAGCCCTGGCGAGGGTCAAGCAGTCCAGGGCGATGAACGAGGCGGCTCGAGCCAGTTTGTTCCCCACGCTCGATGCGGGTTTTGGACCGACTCGGCAGAAGCTTTCGGCGGTATCGCAGTTCCAGCCCGACGGTACTAACATCCCGGTCCAAACGTTGTGGCGAGCGCAGGCCCGTGTGTCTTATGAGGCAGACCTGTTCGGCCAGGTGGCATCGCGCATCGATGCTGCAAAGGCCGACGCAGAGCAAAACGACGCACTGTATCGCGCGGTACGGCTCGCGCTTCAGGCGGACGTCGCGCAAAATTACTTTGCGTTGCGCGATCTGGATGCGCAGGCCGGCGTGCTCGACAGAACTGTCGATCTGAGAAAGCGGGCACTCCAACTCGTGCAACGTCGTTTTGACCACGGTGAGATTTCCGAACTCGACGTCAGCCGTGCGAAGACGGAACTGGCCAATGCACACTCGGACGCAATGACGGTCAGACGTATGCGCGCCGCGACGGAACATGGTCTGGCTGTGCTGATGGGACAGACGCCCGAAGCGTTCTCCATGCCTTCTCACGCGCTCGAGCCTGTCAGCGTGCGTATTCCCGCCGGGCTGCCGTCCTCGCTGTTGCAGCGTCGTCCGGATATCGCCGCGGCGGAACGCATGATGGCCGCCGCGAATGCCCGCATCGGCGCCGCGAAGGCCGCGTTCTTCCCGATGCTCGAACTGACCGGCGCGGGAGGCTTCGAATCGGCGACGCTGGCGGACCTGTTCAGGTGGAGCAGTCGAGTCTTCCTGCTCG
The DNA here is from genome assembly GCA_001319865.1 of Burkholderia sp. E7m39. GTDB lineage: Bacteria > Pseudomonadota > Gammaproteobacteria > Burkholderiales > Burkholderiaceae > Paraburkholderia > Paraburkholderia bengalensis. Next base: position 13,674 of record BBSL01000141.1, read on the forward strand.
GCCCGCTTGCCGGCGCAGCGCTGACGGTGCCGATCTTCGACGGGGGACGCCGCCAGGGAAACCTGGACCGCGCGTACGCGGTGTATGAAGAGGACGTTGCGCGCTACCGGCAACAGGTGTTGACGGCGTTTCGCGAAGTTGAAGACAGTCTCTCAGATCTGAGGATTCTCGAAGACCAACTCGATACTCAATCCGACGCTCTCAAAGCTTCGGAGCGCGCGGCGCAACTGTCGAGCAAGCAGTATTCGGAGGGAGCGATCAGCTATATCGACGTAATCGATACGGAGCGCACGTTGCTGCAGGCGCGCCGTGCACTGATTCAACTTCAGGGGCGAAAGGCGAATCAAACCGTCGAATTGATCCGCGCGCTGGGCGGCGGTTGGGATAAGGCGGTTCCCCCACCTGACACCGGAGTAAATGTCGCGCAAAAGTAATGCCACGCGTCAGTCGCGCTCGCCTGACCCGGTGAGAAAACACGCTTGCAGATTAATGAAATGTCGCGATCACGCACGTCCATTGTCTGAATGCGGGAAAAGTCATTGTCGGCATTCCGCGAGCTTAAACCATATTGAGGAATTTTCATCTCGGCTGATCTGATTGATCGCAATCCGGCATTATGATGTGTCGTGTCAATATGTTCTGTGTCTGATATGAGGAGGATATTTTTCATACTGATAGTTTGCCGAAAAAAGAAAAGTCTGAGATTTCCGCATTAAAATCAACTTTAATTCGTAAAAGTCCAATTTTTAATGGAGTCGAAAGATGAAAAGCATTCTTGTTGTAGGAGATAAGTTCGAGCGTTTCTCGGCGGATAAAGACAACGTAATGACGGTCTCAGAGTTGACGCAGCGTGCCTGGCAGGACGGCTTGCCGCGTGAGTGCGATATCTGGCTCGGTCAAGGGATTGAGCATGATCGGCTGTTCGGTGTGCTCGGAGCGCTGGAAAAGCGCAACCCGCGAGACAGCATTCGCGTCGGCAATCTGCAGCATATGCTCGATCAGGCCGATCCCATGCATCAGGCGTCGGTGCATAAGGCGCGTCGGGAAAATGTGTTGATTACGTGTCCTCAGAAAACCGGTGACCAGACGTTCGAAGCATGGCTGTCCTTGCAGGACTCCGGCGAATTACTGGGAGATCACGTCACGGGCCAACACGTGCAAGGCATGCTACTGATCGAAGCGGCCCGCCAGATGATGCTGGCGGTATCCGAACTTTATCTTTTGGGGCGTAACGCTGACACGCGTTTTTACTTCGTGTTGAACTCGGTCAATACAGATTATCTACAATTCGCCTTTCCGATTCCAACGCGAATCTTGCATGAGATTGTTTCGCTGCCGTCGGACACATCCAAACAGCTTAAAGCGACATCGAGGACGTCGTTTTATCAGAATGATGTTCTGACGGCGTGCGTCGAGATCGTCTATTCGGCATATCCGGAAGCGCGCATTAGCGACAAGGAAGCGAAACTGGCGAATGAAGCATATGCCAAGCATATCAACATCCTTGGCGGAATCACTGCCAGCCCCTAATCAGCCTGTGTCATTTCGGTTGCGGACATACCAGCGCGCCCCAGGTTCGCTTGGGCGGCTGGCCGGGCCGCACCGAGATGAGGCGGTCGACTCGCTCGCATGAACATGGCCGATGCGACTGCAGCGCACGGGAATGGCGTGACGACGCAAAGTGAGGATATGAATGAATATCGCGTTCTTTGATGTTGACGAGACGCTAATTGATTGTAAAAGCATGTTCGTGTTCGCCCGCTTTTTTTTCGACGGCTATGAACGACCGGCGGTACCAGGCTTTCAGGACCTGATGCGGACGATCCGCCTTCTTACCGAGGCAGGCGCTTCGCGCGAGACGGTCAACGCCGCTTACTACCGCGCATTCGAGGGCCACAGGCAAGACCGGGTGCGCGCGGCCGCCCGTGTGCTGTATGACACGCAGCCGTTTCCCCTCAAGGCCGCGAGCGTTGAGCGCCTGCGTGAGCATCAGCAGGCCGGAGATGAAATCGTGTTGGTGTCGGGGGCGATGGTGGACATCCTTCACCCCCTGATGGATCACTTGGATGTACGTTTCGCCTACTGTTCGACGCCCGCCGTCGCTAACGGGCGCTACACCGGGGAGCTGAAGCAGCGAGCCGTCGGCGAGGGCAAAGTACAGGCGGTTATGCAATATTGCGCGATGCTCGATGTCCCGCCAGCGCGATGCTCCGCGTACGGCGACCATATTTCCGATGCGCCCCTGCTGTGCGCAGTCGGGCGTGGACATGTCGTCGATCCCGATGCGGCGCTGGCGTCGCTTGCCCGCGAGAAGGGTTGGAAGGCACTGATGACGAGTGGCGCCCGGCTACCATAAACAATAAGAACTACGGAAAATGCTGAAACGAAAACTTGGTCTTTTTGAGATCAATCCGCTTGGCCTAGGATGTATGGGCATGTCCGAGTTCTACGGCTCGGTAGACGACGAACGTTCGGAGCGCGTGCTGCACCGCGCGCTTGAACTGAGCGTCGATCACTTTGACACAGCGGACATGTACGGCTACGGCCACAATGAAACGCTTTTGGGTCGCGTGCTCAACGCGAGCGGGCGGCGGAACTGCGTGGTCATAGCCACGAAGTGCGGCATCGTGCGAGACAGGACCGATCCTACCAGGCGGGGAATCGATAATTCGCCGGCGTATATCCGCGAGTCGTGCGCGAGGAGCACCGACCGGCTCAAAACTCACATCGATCTCTTTTACCTTCATCGGATTACCGGATATGGTGAGCGGATCGAGGAAAGCATGTCAGCAATGGCTGATCTGCTGGCAGCCGGTGCGATCGCCGCGGTCGGCCTGTCCGAAGCAAACGCCGCGACGATCGGGCGCGCGCATCGCGAACTGCTGCGATTGAGCCACGGCCGGCATGGGCTCTCGGCGGTTCAGACCGAATATTCGCTCATGTCGCGCGATATCGAGCGAAACGGTGTGCTCGCGATATGCCGGGAGCTTGGAATTGCCGTGGTAGCTTATAGTCCGATTGGACGCGGACTACTTGGCGGTGCGCTGCGCTCGACAGATGATCTCGACGAAAAGGACTTCCGCCGAACCCTACCCCGGTTCTCTAAAGAGGCGATTGTTGCCAATTCCCGATTCGCGACTTCGCTTGATAACGTCGCACAGCGCCTCGGGTTGTCGGCTAGCGAACTGGCGATCGCTTGGGTGCTGCACCAAGGTCAAAACGTCCTCGCAATTCCGGGCACGACGCAATTGAAAAACCTCGAGCGCAATGTCGCTGCAAGGGACATTGCGCTGACAGCCGATACCTTGCAGACCCTCGACGCTCTCGTGCAACAGACGCCGACCCAAGGTGCCCGCTACCCGACGGAGGTTATGAGCGCATACGGTTTGAATCGTTAGTGGATTTTTCCCGCACCCCGTCCGTCGGGAATTTGTCGCAGCGTGAGCCGTCATTCGCCCGCGCCGTTTGAGAAATACCAGGGCGCAATTGGCAGCTCCGCCACGCCTGTGGCTGAGGACATGAGAGCCATGCCCAGACCTCACGACAAAGCAGACGTCTCCGAAACCGGCCAGTTCTCCTGGTCACCCAGCGCAACGGAGTCTGAATTGTTCAGAAAGTGATTGGCCATAAACTCGATGAAGACCCGCAGTTTGGGCGGACACCAGTTGCTCGCGGGCCAGACCAGATGAAAATCGATCGCGTTTCTCGTCTCGGATTCGAGCACCGTCTTAAGCAGGCCGTGCCGCAACGAGTCACCGATCAGGAAATCTGGCAGGCATGCTATCCCTGCGCCACCTAGCGCCGCATAGTGCAGCATCTCTATGTTGGAGCAGGTCAAACGGGTGCGAAGATTTACATGTGGCGTCTCAGGCAACGGCCATGGCTGCAGTTTGCCGGTCGTCGACGACTTGAACCTCAGGCAGCTATGTGTTTCCAACTCCTCGATACTTACCGGGAACCCGTTTGCGCTGAAATATTCAGGGGCTCCTGCCAAGAGCAGGCGACATTTTCCAAGATTGCGAGAAACCAGCCGCGAGTCAGTCAGTTGTCCGGTCCTAACCACCGCGTCAAAGCCTTCTTCGATGATATCGACCAGTCGATCTGAGAAATCAAGTTCGAGCTCGAGTTCGGGATAGTCTTTGACAAAGCGCATCAACGTCGATTGGAATGGACCGCACACCAGCGGCAGGCTCACTCTGAGCCGTCCTCTTGGTGCCTGACTTTTTTCCGACAGCCGCCGCCCGCCTTCCTCAATTTCCCTGATCGCGCGTTGACAGTGCTCGATGTATTGAGCGCCTTCGCTCGTGAGATGGATCGCCCTGGTACTGCGATGGAAGAGACGCACGCCCAGTCGGCTTTCCAGCCTACTGATACTTTTTCCCACCGCAGACGCCGACAGTCCAAGCCGCTGGCCCGCCTGAGCAAAGCTCATCGTCTCGCATACCTTGACAAATATCTGTATTCCGTTGAACGAGTGCAAAGCTGTTAGCGTCTTGTGAAGACACTCCTCGCAAGTGGCTTATTTCTGAGGTTCAGGCGGGTTTAAACCTTGTAAACCATCGACCGTTGAGCGCACGTTGATGATAGGCATGCGAATTTTACCGCTCAGTCTGGATATTATATCGAAGCTCTCGATCGTCATAATTAAAAAGGAATGCTTATTGTTAATCCAGGGCACTCTCCTACAGAGTCTCATGACATCGATGTACGCGCTGGACAATCAGTCTTCCGATAACAACGAAGCACGTAAGTGGGTTATCGCCGAGCACGTCGGAAGAAGTGCTTTCGTATTGCAGCGCGACGTATGGCGCGATGGCGGCGGCTTCATCAACACGTTACACGCGACGCTGGCGAAGCGGCTGGTCGACGAAAGTGGCGGCGAATACAACGAGTAGGACATCGAAACCAGATGGTGCAGATCAACCTGACGGTGAACGGACAAACGAAATGTGGCGGGGCAAGGAGGGCGCGACCGCGGGATGGAACCGGCCGGCGGTCATACGGCGCGAACGACGGAACAACAAGTGTGGTTGCAAGGCCTCGGGCCAGGTGATTTCAATTCACACGCGTATATGCGAAAGGTGCTCAAGGTAGCAGACTGTCGTATCAGCCGAAAGCTACGGGCTCGAACCTGCGTCGCAGCCAAAAAACAAAAAATCACTTCCGCTTCGCCTGGCCCTTTTCGGTGATGATCGAAGTGAAGTCTTCGACTTTCGAAAACCGGACTGCCTTCACCACACCGAACTTGCTGCTATCGACGACAAGATGACTTTCCACGGCGCTTGCCATCGCCGCCTGCTTAAGCGCCACTTCATGAAAATTCCAGCACGTGACGCCGCGCGCGTCGTCGACGCCCCCCGCCGAAATAAACGCCTTGTTGATCCCCATGCGCCTTAGCATCTCGATGCTCTCCTCGCCGGAAAACGAATCCGACGAAGGCACGTACATGCCGCCCAACAGAATCATCCGCACATGGGGTTTGCGCCGCAAAATCTCCGCGACGTTCAGCGAATAACAGACCACCGTCACGTGCATGTCGTTTGGAATCAGCCGCGCAAACGTCGTGAGCGTCGTGCCGCAATCGATGAAGAGCGTCTCGTTGTTGCCGATCAGCTTTGCCGCAATCGCCGACGCCTCCGCCTTGGCCTGCGCGAAATGGTCCTTTTCCTGTTCCAGCGAATAGCCGGCCGAGTTCGGCACGTCCGTCGCGCTGACGATGTAGCCGCCCAGATACGTGAAGTGATCAGGGCTTGCGGCGATGTCCCGGCGCACCGTCATCTCCGACACGCCCAGCAGCGACGCCGCGTCGCGCAGGCGCATCACGTTCTGTTTGGCCAGAGCTTCGGCGAGCACGCGCAGACGTTCAGTTTTCAGCATGGGGAAGGTCTCTTCAACGCGATGGCGGAAATGGCGCGTTAGATTTTGTTCGATTTCCTGAGAGGATTATAACAAATCTGTGCATCGACCGACTGATGAATTGCTTTCCGACGCTGCGAGAAGGTAGCCATGGATAAGAGGCAGCGGGTCATTCGCCTTGGAAAAGCGATCCATACCACTTATCCTGACTTCAGCCTCCGGGAACTGATGACGTGCGGCCCGGTCATCTGCTTAATTCAAATCAGGAGCCACACCCATGACGCGTCCCGTCGATTCCGGCGTAATTCTTCTTGCCCGTCTCGCGCTTGCCGTACTTTTTCTTTGGGGCGGCGTGATGAAGCTGATCGGCTACGCGGGTTTCGTCGGATATCTGCAATCGAAGGGTGTGCCTTTCGTGCAGATTGCCGCGCCGATTGCGACAGCCGTCGAGGTGCTGGGCGGCATTTTTCTGGTTGTCGGGTTCAAGATTCGCGCGCTGGGCCTGATCATGGCGATTTACACGATTGCGACGGCCGTCCTCGGGCACGATTTCTGGAACATCACCGATGCTGCCATGCAGCGCGACACAATCATTCATTTCTGGAAGAACGTCGGCATCGCGGGCGGCTTCCTGTTGCTCTGCGTGACGGGTGCGGGGCGCTTCAGCATCGACGGCGCGCGCGCCCCACGCAGCGGCCTGAGCAGTCTGTGATCGTTGTGCGCGCAGCGGCGCAGGCTGCGCGGCCGTTCCACTGCAAGGCGGGGAGCAAAGCGGGCATCATTCGTGCACCAGCCCGTATGCAGCAGGGCAAGCCAACTCGACCAAAAGGAGCACACGCATGATTCAAGCTTTTGACCAAACGATCGGCAGCACGGTCATGCAGTTCTGCGCGAGCCTCGGCGAGGGACCGACGCCGCATCGCGTGATCATCAGCCGCGCCGATACCGCGGAAACGCTGGTCATCCTCGACGCAGCCGGATTGATCAGCTCGATCAAGGCGGAAATCGAGGAGCCGGAAAAGCTCGTCGCCGATGCAATTCGCAAGGTGCAGAGCGAGGGGCTCATCGAAAAGGCGCTCGACACGGGTGTTATCCAGGAAACGTCGCTGTAAAACCTGCTTTTT
>BBSL01000142.1 GCA_001319865.1 Burkholderia sp. E7m39
TCCATTGCAGGCCCGTGACATTTGCGTGCAAGTCCGCGCCGATCTTCGCGAGCGCAATGTTGACGATGGTCACGTCGAGCTGTGTGACGACGAAGCCGATGCTCACCGTCGCGACGATACGCGACAGCGACGGCGTGAATTGAGGGGACGGCGAAGGAGGGGAAGTCCAGGTATCCATGCGACGATGTTAGGCCGGGCCTGACATGCGACGTTTCGGACCGGTTTGAAGTGTCGATGCGATGCGACCTGGTTCCCGGTCGGCGGCAAGCGGCGTGCCTGTGCACGCCGCTTCGAGCCCCTCGCGCGTACGGTGTTTCCGCTGCGCGCGATGTCTGCCGCGTTGTTAGCGCGCGGCGTCGTTCCGCGCGGGATTACGCGCGAAACAGGCCGTCAACGCGCCGATCGCGCACAGCGCGCCGACGTAGAGCGCGGGCGCCATCGGATACGACTTCAGCATCAACGACACGACGATGGGCGTCAGGCCGCCGAATACGGCGTACGCGACGTTGTACGAGAACGAGATGCCCGAGAAGCGCACGACGGGCGGAAAGGCATTGACCATCACGAACGGCACCGCGCCGATCACACCGACGAACAGGCCCGCGACGGCGTAGAGCGGCACGAGCATCGCGCTATCGGAGGCAAGCTGCTGGAACAGCACGTAATACGTGAGCCCGAGCGCCGCGCAACCGGCGAAAATCGTGCGGCCCGCGCCGAAGCGGCCCGCGATCGAGCCCGCCAGCACGCAGCCGATGGTCAGACACAGCGTCGCGACGCTGTTGGCGAAAAGCGCCGTGGCGGGCGCGATGTGAAACTGCTTTTGCAGCAGCGTCGGCGTCATCAGGATCACGACGACGATCGCAGCCGACAGCATCCACGTGAGCAGCATCGACACGACGACGGCGCGGCCATGATCGCGCAGCACGGCCTTCAGCGGGATTTCGGCGGCGAGCGACTTGCGCTGCTTCATTTCAGCGAACACGGGCGTCTCATGCAGCCAGCGACGCAGATAGACCGAGAACAGGCCGAACACGCCGCCGAGCAGGAAAGGAATGCGCCATGCGAAATCCGCAATCTCACCCGGCGCGAAATGGCGATTCACCGCCGACGCCACCAGCGAGCCGAGCAGGATGCCTGCCGTGAGCCCCGCCGTCAGCGTGCCGCACGCATAGCCGACGTGGCGCTGCGGCACGTGCTCGGAGACGAACACCCACGCGCCCGGCACTTCGCCGCCGACGGCCGCGCCCTGCATCACGCGGAACAGGAGCAGCAGCACGGGCGCCATGATGCCGATGCTCGCGTAAGTGGGCAGCACGCCCATCAGCAGCGTGGGCAGCGACATCAGCAGCACGCTCAGCGTGAACATGCGCTTGCGGCCGAGCAGATCGCCGAAGTGCGCCATCACGATGCCGCCGAGCGGCCGCGCCAGGTAGCCCGCCGCGAAGATGCCGAAGGTTTGCAACTGGCGCAGCCAGTCAGGAATCGATTGCGGGAAGAAAAGCTGTCCGATCGCGGGCGCGAAGAACACGAAGATGATGAAGTCGTAGAACTCGAGCGCGCCGCCGAGTGCGGCGAGGCCGAGTGTCTTGTAGTCGTTGCCCGTCAGCGGGCGCGCGTGCGCGATCTGCCCGGCATGTGGTCTACCCAGTTCTGTTGCTTGCATTGCCTGTCGTTGTAGGAATGAGAAAAGCCGCGCGTTGCGCGCGGAGTACGGCGGTCGTCAGGCGGGAAGTGCGACGGTGCGGGGTAGGGCACGAGACACGGCGCGCCGGCCCGGATAGGGCGGCGCGATGACGATTTCTAAGCCAGCCCGAGATTTTACAGGATGAAATTTGTCGCAGAATTTTTGCAAATTCAGAGCAGTCTGATGGGCTGATCGGGATTGGCTGAACAGAATCGCGCTCCTGGACCCAATTGTCGAGGACCTATCCATGCGTATCGCCATACTTCAGCGTGATCCCGTGCAGGGCAAGTTGCTGGAAAAAATCATTGTTCAGGCCGGTCACAGTTGCGTCCTTTATGACGACGGCCTGGCGCTTTCGAAGGTGCTCGCCCGCTCGACGGTCGATCTGCTCGTGCTCGACTGGCACGCGCTGCGTCTGTCGGGCACGGACGTGGTCAAGGCGGTGCGCTCGGTGGGCGGCGAGCGGATGCCGGTGATCTTCGCATCGGAGGACAGCTCGGAGGAGAGCGTCGTACGCGCGTTCGTGCTGGGCGGCGACGACTACGTGACGCTGCCCGTGCGGCATGCGGAATTTCGCGAACGTGTCACGGCGCTGCTGCGCCGCGCGTATCCCGAGCGCTTCGGCAAGGACAGCTTCGACGTCGGGCCGTATCACTTCGATACGCGTCGCCAGCTGGTCACGCTGCGCGGGGCGCCCGTGCAGTTGTCGGGCACGCAATACCGGCTGGCATCGCTGTTCTTCTCGAATATCGGCCGCGTGCTGTCGCGCGATCACATCTTCGCGATGGTGTGGGGCCGCGAATTCCGCGAGGTAACGCGCACGATCGACAGCCATGTGTCGCGCCTGCGTCTGTTGCTGGAGATCGAGTCGCACAACGAGTTCCGTCTGCAGCCCGTGTACAAGAGCGGCTATCGGCTGCTGCATCTGCGTACGAACGACGATATCGCCGTCACGCATGCCGAGGCTGCATGAGCGTTGTTTGACGGGGTGAGCAGTTGGTGTAACGGCGGCTTCGGCCGCCGTTTTCTTTGCTTGCGTTGTTTTGGTGGCGTTTCGCTTGTGTTTTGCTTGTGTTTCGCTTGCGTTTCGTTCGCGCCGGATACACGCGCGGAACGTGAAAGCGCGAGCGAAAACGCTCAAAGCTTCGGCAGTTCCGGCCGCGTTTCGATTGCGCGGCGAATCAGCGTTTCAACGGCCTTGCGCTCGTCGCCGGCGAGGGGCAGACGCGGCGGCCGCACCGGTTCCGTCCCCAGACCGACAATCGCTTCCGCGAGCTTGATGTTCTGCACGAGCTTGTGCGACACGTCGAGCGCGAGCAGCGGCGCGAACCAGCGGTAGATCGCGCGCGCTTCTTCCAGCCGCCCCGCCTTCAGCAGCTTGTAGATGGCGACGGTCTCGTGCGGGAACGCGCAGACGAGTCCCGCGACCCAGCCATGCGCACCCATCAGCATTGCTTCCATCGCCAGATTGTCGACGCCGCACAAAATCGCATAGCGGTCGCCGACCTCGTTGATGAGGTCCGTCACGCGCCGCACGTCGCCGGATGACTCCTTGATCGCGACAATTTTTTTCTCGTCGGCGATGTCGGCGAACATGTGCGGCGTCATGTCGACGCCGTACGCGAGCGGATTGTTGTAGATCATCAGCGGCAGCGGGCTCGCGTCGGCGACCATGCGGAAATGGTTCAGCGTCTCGCGGCGGTCCGACAGATAGCGCAGGCCGGGCAGCACCATATAGCCGGCCGCGCCGCGCCGGGCGCCTGCTTCGGCCTGGCGGCAGCCGTCGAGCGTGCTGTTCTCGGCGATCGTCAGCAGCACGGGCACGCGGCCGCGCGCGGCTTCGACGGCGATGTCGAGCACTTGCAGCTTTTCGTCGAGAGAGAGCGTCGACGCCTCGCCGAGCGACCCGCATACGATGATTCCGTCGACGCCCGCGTCGATTTGCGCCTCGATGTTCTTGCCTGTCCACGCGCGATCTATGCTGAAATCCGCGTTGAACTTGGTGGTGACTGCGGGCATTACGCCTTCCCAGATATGCGCCACGACTGCTCTCCTGAAAGTGATGAGTCGAGTGCAGTGTAAGCAGGGAATATTCGGATGTCTTGCGTGAATCGCGCGTCCCGCGTGACGATTTCGGCATAGCGGATGTGCGCGGGGAATCCCCAATTTGCCGTTATTCCGCGCTTTCATGTGCGGATCGCGCGAGGTGGAATCCCGACGGGGAGTGCGGTGGGCGGCGCGTCCGGTCTGGTCGGCTCGCGCTCCCATCGTCCGATGAAGCACGCCGGTAGAGGCCCGCGACGACCCGCGCAACGGGCTCGGCCATGCACTCCGGATTATGCCGAAATCGTCACAATCTACGCGCAGCCGCTACAAGACGGGTCGGCGCGGCATTCCTACCATGAGCGGCATGAAAACCTTGAACGTCATCGATTCGCACACGGGCGGCGAGCCGACCCGCCTCGTCGTGTCCGGCGGCCCCGACTTGGGCGGCGGCACGCTTGCGCAACGGCTCGACGTGTTCCGCACGCAATTCGACGCGTGGCGCGCGGGCATCGTCACCGAGCCGCGCGGCTCCGATGTCGTCGTCGGCGCGCTGTTGTGCGAGCCGGATCACGACGGTTGCGCGGCGGGCGTGATCTTCTTCAACAACGTCGGCTATCTGGGCATGTGCGGGCATGGAACGATCGGCCTTGTCGTGTCGCTCGCGCACATGGGGCGCATCGCGCCCGGGCGGCATCGGATCGACACGCCCGTCGGCATCGTCGAGGCGACGCTCAACGACGATTTCAGCGTGTCGGTGCGCAACGTGCCCGCGTACCGCTATCGCAAGGACGTGAGCGTCGAGCTGCCCGGCTTCGGCGTGCTGAAAGGCGATATCGCGTGGGGCGGCAACTGGTTCTTCCTCGTCGCGGAGCACGGCCGCACGCTGCATCCGTCCAACCTCGCCGAGCTGACGGCCTTCAGTTCGGCGATCCGCGATGCACTGATCGCCGCCGGCATCACGGGTGCAAACGGTGCGCTGATCGACCACATCGAGTTGTTCGGTCCGGGTTCGCGCGCTGGCATCGACAGCCGCAGCTTCGTGCTGTGCCCCGGCAATGCATACGACCGCTCGCCATGCGGCACGGGCACGAGCGCGAAGGTCGCGTGCCTCGCCGCCGACGGCAAGCTCGCGCCGGGCAACGTCTGGCGGCAGGAAAGCATCATCGGCAGCGTGTTCGACGCGAGTTATGCCGAAGGCGGCGCGCACGAAGGCTTTGCGACGGTCATTCCCACTATCACGGGACACGCGCACATCATGGCCGAAAGCCGACTTTGCTTCGACGTGCGCGATCCGTTCGCATGGGGCATCCGCACAGCATGACGGCGGATGTCGTGATCGTCGGCGCGGGCATCGTCGGCGCGGCGTGCGCGGCGGAGCTGGCGGCGCGCGGCCTGCGCGTGACGGTGCTCGACGCGCACGGCAATCGGCGGCGGCGCGACGGCGGCGGGCATGGGGCACATCGTCGTGATGAACGACTCGCCCGCCGAGTTCGCGCTGAGCCGCTATTCGCGCGACCTGTGGCTGGAACTCGCACCGCAGTTGCGCCCGCTCGACGCATTCGCGCGGTGCGGCACGCTTTGGGTCGCCGCCGACGACGAAGAACTCGAAGCCGCGCGCGCGATGCACGCGGCCTTCGCGGCGCAGCACGTGCCCGCCGACATGCTCGACGCGCGCGCGCTGTCCGACTGCGAGCCGTCCCTCGCGCCGGGCATGGCAGGCGGACTGCTGATCGAACACGACAGCATCGTCTACGCGCCGTCTGCAGCGCAATGGCTGCTCGCACAGTCGCCCGCGGCCGGGCTGATCGACGTGCGGCTGGGCGCGCAGGCGGTTTGCGTCGACGCCCACGAGGTCACGCTGTCGACGGGAGAGCGGATCGGCGGCGGGCATATCGTCGTGGCGAACGGGCTGCAGGCGTGCGCGCTCGTGCCGGGCCTGCCGCTGCAGCCGAAAAAAGGCCACTTGCTGATCACCGACCGCTATCCGGACTTCGTGCGGCATCAACTGCTCGAACTCGGCTACATCAAGAGCGCGCATCACGCGACGGGCACGTCCGTCGCGTTCAATGTGCAGCCGCGCCCGACGGGGCAATTGCTGATCGGTTCGTCGCGTCAGTTCGATACCACCGATGCCGCCGTGGAGATGCCCGTGCTCGCGCGCATGTTGCAGCGCGCGGCGCGCTATCTGCCCGGACTGCCCGCGCTCGACGGCCTGCGCGCGTGGACGGGCTTTCGCGCGGCGTCGCCCGACGGCTTGCCGCTGATCGGCCGGGCGGGCGGCGCGGCGCCGGCCGTGTGGCTCGCAGTCGGCCACGAGGGGCTGGGCGTGACGACGTCGCTGGGCACGGCGCAATTGCTCGCCGCGCAGATCACGCAGACCGCGGCGCCCATCGACGCCGAGCCGTTTCTGCCCGCGCGCTTCGAACTGGGAGCGGGTCATGTCTGATGCGCCGGTTTTGCGCGTGCGGGTGAAGATCGACGACGTATTCGTCGAGGTCGACGAAGGCGCGACCATTGCCGCCGCGCTCGCCGTCGGCGGCGCGGGCATCCGCGGCGCGCGTCGATCCGTCAGTGGCGAGGCGCGGGCGGCATTTTGCGGCATGGGCGTGTGTCACGAGTGTCGCGTGACGGTCGACGGACGCGCGCACGTGCTCGCCTGCCAGACGCCATGCCGCGACGGCCAAGTCATCCAGACGTCGGGGCCGCGATGAACGACGCGCACTTCGATGTCGTCGTCGTGGGCGCGGGGCCGGCGGGTCTTGGCGCCGCCCGCGAGGCCGCGAACGCGGGCGCGCGCGTCGCGGTGCTCGACGACAACCCTCGCGCGGGCGGCCAGGTGTGGCGCAACGGACCCGCGCACCCGCCTGCGAAGGCGCTGGGCGCGGCGCTACGGGCGATGAGCGGGAGTGTCACGCTCATCTGCGCCACGCGTGTCGTTGCGCCGCTCGAAGGGCGCCGTTTGCTGGTGGAATCGGCGGAACACGGCGGCGCGCGCCTTGCCTACGCGCGGCTGATTCTCGCGACGGGCGCGCGCGAACTGCTGTTGCCGTTCGAGGGCTGGACGCTGCCCGGCGTGACGGGCGCGGGCGGGCTGCAGGCGCTGATCAAGAGCGGCGTGCCTGTGCGCGGCGAGCGCATCGTGATCGCGGGCAGCGGCCCGCTGTTGCTGGCGTCGCTGGCGACGGCGCGCGCGGCGGGCGCGAAGGTCGTCGGTGTGATCGAGCAGGCGTCGGTGAAGTCCGTGATGCGCTTCGGCCTGTCGCTGACCGCGACGCCCGCCAAGTTCGTCCAGGCCGCGCAGCTGACGCGCGGTTTCGCCGGGCTGCGTTACTTGACATCGAGCGTCCTGCAGGCGGCGCAGGGCAACGGACGCGTCGAGCGGGCGCTCGTCGAACGCGCGGATGGGCGCATCGAAACAATCGACTGCGAGCGCATCGCGTGCGGCTACGGGCTCGTGCCGAACACGACGCTCGCCCGTGCGCTCAGCTGCGCCACGCTCGCCGACGGCGCGATCGTGGTCGACGGCATGATGCGCACGTCCGTCGACGGCGTATTCGCGGCGGGCGAGTGCACGGGCGTCGGCGGAATGGAACTCGCGCAGATCGAGGGACGCCTGGCGGGCCTTGGCGCGATGGGCGCCGAACAGGGCGAGCGCGTTGCGGCACTGCGGCGCGAACGCGAGCGCTGGCTGCGCTTCGCGGCGCGGGTCCAGACGGCTTTCGCGCTGGGCGCCCGCGCACGCCAGTTGCCCGCCGACTCGACGCTCCTTTGCCGTTGCGAGGACGTGCCGATCGGCGCCGTGCGCGCGCACACGAACTGGCGCGACGCGAAGCTGCATACGCGCTGCGCGATGGGCGCGTGTCAGGGGCGCGTCTGCGGCGGCGCGGCGCAGGTGCTGTTCGGCTGGGACGTGGCGCAGGTGCGTCCGCCCGTTCATCCTGCGCGGATCGGCACGCTGATGCTGGGGGACGATGACTGCCTGGCTCCGTGAGCCGTGGCCCGAACCGCTTTCCGGCGCTGATGCAGCGCTGGCCCAGCGCGCCGATGCGTTTCGGATTATTTCGCCCGCGTCGCGCCGCCCTATAATCGAGCAGCCTCGCGCATGACGGCCGAGGTCGTCGCCCAGTCGCTCGCAGCCCATGCACGGAACCCGCACGATGAACACGTTCGCCGATACGCTCGACGCGCTCGATCCGGGCGAGACGTCGCTGGCCGGGATGCTTTCGCATTTCGCGCTGCTCGAACCCGTTTTCGACGCGATGCCCGACATCGTGTTTTTCGTGAAGGACACGCAGGCCCGCTACGCGCTCGTCAACCGCACGCTGGTGTCGCGTTGCGGATTCAAGGAAAAGGAGAAGCTGCTCGGCAAGACGGCGGAAGAGGTGTTCCCGAGCCGGTTCGGCCGCATTTATACCGCGCAGGACAAAGCGGTGATCCATGTCGGCAACCAGATGGTCGATCAGCTCGAACTGCATCTGTATCCGGGCAGGCAGCCCGGCTGGTGTCTGACCTGCAAGCAGCCGCTGCGCGATGCGGCGGGGCGGGTGGTCGGACTCGCGGGCATTTCGCGCGATCTGCGCGCCGATGAAAGCAGTCATCCCGCGTATAGCCGGCTCGCGACGGTCGTCCAGTATCTGCAAGAGAACTACGTGCAGCCGTTGAACCTGAAGCAGCTGGCTGCGATGGCCGACATGTCGGTGGCGCAGCTCGAACGGTACTTTCACAAGGTGTTTCATCTGACGCCGCGTCAGGTGCTGCTGAAGACGCGGCTCGATGCCGCGACGGCGCTGCTCGTGTCGCACGACAAGGTGACGGACGTCGCCGCGCTGTGCGGCTACACGGACCACAGCGCGTTCACGCGGCAGTTCAAGGCGACCGTGGGGGTCACGCCGACCGAGTACCGGATGCTGCTGCACGGCACCTCGCGCCATTGAAGACCGACCGAACGCGTAACCCATACCCGATGCCGGTTCGTCAACCCAGGCTGCGCTATTAGGTCTACGTGGTCGCGCTCGACGATACCGTGTGGAACGAAGCGCGCTTTCGGCGCGCGAATCCCGATTACGGGTTCGAACGGCCGTGCGTGTATGTGGGGATGACGGGGCTGGACCCGGATCTGCGCTTCGACCGCCACAAGGCGGGCATTCAGTCGAACCGCTATGTGCGCGATTACGGCCTGCGGCTGATGCCGGAACTGTACGAAGTATTTAATCCGCTGCCGTACGACGGCGCGCGCGATATGGAAGTGGAGCTGGCTATTGGCCTGCGCGAAGCGGGTTATGCAGTGTGGCAGGCGTAGTGGGACGGGCGTGGAAACGGACGTATTGCTGCATTACCCCGCGCGTGGAAAGATTTCATTTGATGCCGAGGCCGCGCAGGATCGCGTTGCCTTCGGGCGTCAGGCGAATGTGCGATTCGCCCGCGTCGGTCGCGACAGTTTCGACGAGTCCAGCCTCATACAGCGACGGCAACTCGGGCTTCGCGAACGCGGCGACGGGCGCATGCAACAACAGTAGCAGCGTTGCGATTTCGTGCGGGCTCAGGAGCCGACGCAGCATGGTCTTCCTGGACGGCGCCGGGTTCGCAGGGGCGGCGGAAACTTCGGCTGCGATGCGCTTCGTCAGGTCGTTGCGGTCGTTGTAGTAATCCATCTAGGGCACCTTGGGCGGAACGCGGGTCAGTGTCGAAGACGAAGCATGCCGGCCCAGACTTAAATGACTCTTAAAGCCATGCCCGCGAAGTTGTTACACGCGGTTACGCGGCTGCGCCTACGTTAGCCGGGCGCGCATTCCTTGCTGGCGCTCTCGATCCACAGATTCGACGTGTTGCGCTTGCCCGCGTAGTAGCGGAACGTCGTGCCGCCGTTGTCGGCGCGCACCTTGACGATGTTGGAGTCGCCGAAATCGAGCATCTGACCCTGAGGGATCGGCGTGGTCTTGACGGGGTTGTCGTGCTTCGCCGCAGCTTGTGTCATGCACCGAATGACTTCGTTGACCGGGCGGTTGGTCATGTTGTCCTTCATCGGATCGCCGGCATCCGGGTTGTGAGACGCCTCGTATTGCGCGCAGGCGGCGAGAAACAGCGGAATGGACAGGGTGACGGCAAGCTTCCTCATAACACTCCTTCGCGTTGGCGGCTGCGTGGCGTTGCGTCGGTTGCGTGACGCGCGCTGCAAAACCGCGAGACATTCGGGAAATTATATCGGTGCAAGCGATATGCCCGGGTTTTTGCCGTAACGCGCACCGCCGGGCGATGGCGCTCATCTAGAATAAACTAACCAGATCGTACAAATTTGGTAAAAACCCCAAAAGACGCGGATGTCGAATGTGGGCACACTTGAAGGCAGTCGCGCGCATCGCGTTGCCGCTAGCGCAGGCTGTGCGCAGATTCACTTTTGCGGCGTGCGTCACCCAATGGAGAAGGCAGTCATGAGTTTCGCGTCGGTACTGGTCCTCAACGGACCCAATCTCAACCTGCTCGGCACCCGCGAGCCGACCATCTACGGCGCGGAAACGCTCGACGATGTCGCGCAACGCTGCCGCGAAGCGGGCGAGCGACTCGATCTCGCGATCGATTTTCGCCAGTCGAATGCCGAGCATCAACTGATCGACTGGCTTCATGAAGCACGCACGACGCAGCAGGGCATCGTGATCAATCCAGCCGCTTACACGCATACGTCGGTGGCGATTGCGGATGCGTTGTCGGCGATCGAAAAACCCGTCATCGAAGTGCATATTTCGAACATTCACAAACGCGAGGCGTTTCGTCACCACTCGTACGTATCGGCCGTCGCGCAAGCGGTGATCTGCGGCTGCGGCACGCAAGGCTATGTGCTTGCGCTGGAGCGCATGGCGCAAATCCTGAAAACGAAATAGACCGCGCCAGTCGATGCAAAACAAGAGGCCGATCCTTGCGATCGGCCTTTGCTTGAGAGAGATGAGGCGTCGCTTAAGCCTCTCGTTTCACGAACCGCAAAGTCGCATCGACGATCATCGCGCGATGGCGTGCTCGCAGCCGCGCATGCGAAGGATCGCGCCCGAACGCGGTGCCGAACGTATGCCGGTTCGCCACGCGGTGAAAACATAGCGAGCTGATCAGCAGGTGCAGATCGATTGCATCGATATCCGCGCGGAAGTCACCCGATGCCACGCCGCGCGCGAGCAGATCTTCGAGCGTGTGAATCACGCTTGCGTTGCGGTTCTTGAAGGTCTTGACCTGCTCGATGTACTTCGCACCGTGAATGTTCTCGATGGTCACGAGGCGCACGAAATCGCGATGCTTGTCGTGGTAGTCGAAAGTGAATTCGACGAGACTGCGCAGCCCTTCGACCGGGCTCATGTCGCTGATCTTCAGATCCTGTTCGAGCGAGCGGATGTCGCCGTACACCTTTTCGAGCACGGCCTCGTACAACCCTTCCTTGCTGCCGAAGTAGTAGTACAGCATGCGCTTCGTCGTGTTGGTGCGCTCGGCGATGGCGTCGACGCGCGCGCCCGCGAGTCCCATCGACGAGAACTCCTGCGTGGCCACCTCGAGGATGTTGCGCCGCGTCTGCTCGGGATCGTATTTGCGCCGGGGTTCGGAGGATTGTTTCGGGGTGTCGATGCTCTCGGGCGACGTGGCTCGGCTTCCCTTTTTCATTGTGTGTTCCGGCGGCGGTGAAGATTTATTCTAGCATGCGCAAATCGTTGTCCGGCGGGGCCTGGCGGGCTGCGCGCGGGCTCTGCGCGAGGCTCGCGCGCGGGCCTCGGCGGGCCGTCAGCGGGAGCGGCGCGAACGGTCCGCCAGCGCGTCGCGCGTCTGCATCGCGGTGTAGGTGAACTGCGCGGCGGCGAGGCCCAACGCGCCGAACGTGTGTGTGAGACCGAATGCAGCGAACGCTTCGGGCACGGCGCGTTCGCCCGCAATCGCCGCCGCGAGCAGTTCGCCCGACACGGTGGTCGGCGCCATTCCGTGTCCGCCGAAGCCGACTGCGTACCAGACGCCGTCGGCGCTCTGGCCGATCTGCGGCATCTTGTGCCGTGCGTAACTCATCAGGCCGCCCCACGCGTGATCGATGCGCACGTCGCGCAATTGCGGATACACCTTCAGCAGATCGCGGCGCAGCAGCCGCGCGATCGCGTCAGGCTCGCGCTCCAGAATGGAAATGCGCCCGCCCCACAAAATGCGCGTATCGGGCAGCGGACGGTAGTAGTCGAACGCGAAGCGCGTGTCGTACACGGCGGAACGGCAGTCGATTGCGTCGGCGAGCCGCGCGCCGAGCGGCTCCGTCGCCATCACGTAGGTCGCGATGGGAAGCACGGCGCGCTCGACGCGCCGGTACACGTTGCGCGCATAGCCGCCGCCCGCCATCACGACATGCTGCGCGTCGATGCAAGCCTGAGCCGTTTCGACGACGAACCCGGCTCCTTGCCGCCGGAACGACGTGACGGGCGATTTCTCATAGATGCGCACGCCGGCGTGTTCAGCGGCGCGCGCCACGCCGAGCACGTACTTCAGCGGATGAAAGTGAAACGCATTGCGCTCGAAGAGTCCGCCGTGATACCGAGCGGTTTTCAGGCGCGCGCCGAGATCAGCGGCGCTCAATGTTTCCCATTCGACGCCGAACGATTCCTTCATCAGACGGCGCTGGGTTTCGAGCCGCGCCGGATCATCGAACCAGTTGGCGAGGATCACGCCTGCATCGGACGCGTCGCAGTCGATCGTGTAGCGCTGGATGCGCGCGCGCATCAGGTCGACGGCATCGACGGTCAGCGCATAGAGCTCGCGGGCGCGCGCCGGGCCCAGGATTTTCAGCAGGTCCGCGCAATCGAGGCTGTAGCCGCCGAACACAAAGCCGCCGTTGCGGCCCGACGCGCCGTAGCCGACCTGATTCGCCTCGACCACGACAATGTCGCGCACGCCGCGCTCGGCGAGTCCCAGCGCCGTCGACAGACCGGCCAGTCCGCCGCCGACGATGCACACATTCGCGCTCAGTTTGCCGGCCGCGTTCCCTGTCAATGCAGGGCGCGCGGGTCGTTCGACGGTTGCTTCGTAGTAGCTATGCATAACAATTGGATGGACGGTCTCGCGTGGCGCCCTGGGCCTGTCGGTGAGCGGCCATGTTAGCCAAAATCGCGAGACGCCCGTATCCGGAATTTCCGGCGTAGCGGGATGGGCCGTTGCATCGGCATCGAAGCTCGAACGGCCGTTTTCAAACGCCTTGCAGCCGGAAAATATGCGGTTTCGGGCTGCAAAACGGTGCACGGGTTGCGTCTGCGTGACGGCTCTGTTGCGTGGCGTACTCACTGGGCCCTGTCGCGGCACGTTGCGACCCTCGCAATCGCGGATTACAGGTTAGACTGACATGAGTCGAGGTAAATGTGGTCAGGCATCTGCAAGGAGACGCCGCCATGAATCGGCCGCTACGGTTTCCGCTACGCGCGATCGGCACCACATCCGCCTGGAAGTGGTTCAAGTGGCTGTTTTTTGCCGCGTTCCTTGTCGCCGTCGCGCTCGGCGTGCGCTTCATCCAGATCGAAATGGACACGTCGCGGCTGCAGGCGCGCTATCTGTCCGAACTCACACGCGACGTCGGCTTCACTGTCTCCGAAGGCCCGAGCGACAACGTCCGCTTTCCCACCGACGGCCCCTACGACATCCGCCTTGGCTACGCGCTCCTGCCCGCATTCGAACGGCGTTTGAAAGAGCGGGGCTTTTCCGTTGCATCGCAAGCGCGCGATTCGGAAGGCATGACGTCGCTCGCCGACGACGGCCTGTTCATTCCCTACGAAGAAAAGGACCAGGCGGGCCTGATGCTGTACGACTCGACGGGCACGCGCCTGTTCGGTTCGCAGTATCCGGCGCACGTGTATGACAGTTTCGCGTCAGTGCCGCCGCTCATCGTATCGGCGCTGCTGTTCATCGAAGACCGCCATCTGCTCGACACCGATCAGCCTAACCGCAATCCCGCCATCGACTGGGGGCGCTTTAGCCGCGCGCTGATGGATCAGGGCTTGCGGCTGTTCAACCAGCGTCAGGCGCAGCCGGGCGGCAGCACGCTCGCGACGCAGATCGAGAAGTTCCGCCACTCTCCGGGCGGCCGCACCGCGACGCCGAAGGAAAAGCTCCGGCAAATCGCGTCGGCGTCCGTGCGCGCCTATCTGGACGGACCGCGCACGATGGACGCGCGCGAGCAGATCGTCGTGCGCTACCTGAACTCCGTGCCGCTCGCCGCGCAGCCGGGCGTGGGCGAAATCAACGGTATCGGCGACGGGCTGGCGGCGTGGTACGGCCGCGAGTTCGACGAAGTGAACCGCGTGCTGAAAGCGCCTGCGACGCCCGACAACCTCGCCGAACAGGGGCTCGCGTTCCGCCAGGTGCTGTCGCTGATGATCGCGCAGCGCGGCCCTTCGCACTTTCTGCTGCGCAAGAACGACGACCTGAATGCACTGACGGAAAGCTACCTGCGCCTGCTCGCCGCGAATGGCGTGATCAGCGCGCAGTTGCGCGATGCGGCGCTGTCGCAGCAACTCGTGCTGACGCGCGCCAAGCTTGCACCGCCCGAGGGCTCTTACGTCGAACGCAAGGCGGTGACGTCGCTGCGCACGCATCTGCTGTCGTCGCTGGGCGTGACGAATCTGTATGACCTCGACCGGCTCGATCTGCGCGCCGTGTCGACGATGAACAACAAGGTGCAGCAGGACATCAGCGACCGCCTTGCTGCCGCGACGACCAAAGACGGCGCGCAGGCAGCGGGCCTGTACGGCTACAACATGCTGCAGCCGAAAGACGATCCGTCGAAGATCGCCTTCAGCTTCACGCTGTTCGAAAAGCGCGACGGCGCGAACCTGTTGCGCGTGCAGACGGACAGCGTCAATCGTCCGTTCGACATCAATTCGGGCGCGCGCCTGAATCTCGGCTCGACGGCGAAACTGCGCACGATCATCACGTATCTGCAGATCATGCAAGAACTGCATGCGCGCTATGGGCAGATGAGCGTCGACGAATTGCGCGCGGTCAAGCCTGAGCGCGAAGATGCATTGACGCGCTGGGCCGTCGATTACTTCATGCACACCAACGACCGCTCGCTCGCCACGATGCTCGATGCGTCGGTCGAACGAAAATACTCGGCGAATGCGGGGGAAACGTTCTTCACGGGCGGCGGCGCGCAGACCTTCACGAACTTCGAGGCCGACGAAAACTCGCGCATTCTCACCGTGCACCAGGCGTTCCAGCATTCGGTGAATCTCGTGTTCGTGCGGATGATGCGCGACATCGTCCATTACGAAACGATCAAGACGTCGGGGCCATCATCGCAATGGCTCGATGATCCCGATACGCGCAACATGTACCTGACGCGCTTCGCCGATCAGGAAAGCCGTGTGTACATGAATCGTTTCTACACGAAGTATCACGGCAAAACGCAGGACGAGAGGCTCGCCACG
Source organism: Burkholderia sp. E7m39 (assembly GCA_001319865.1). Classification (GTDB taxonomy): domain Bacteria; phylum Pseudomonadota; class Gammaproteobacteria; order Burkholderiales; family Burkholderiaceae; genus Paraburkholderia; species Paraburkholderia bengalensis. Next base: position 15,154 of record BBSL01000142.1, read on the forward strand.
TTGCTGCGCGGCGTGCGCAAGTCGCCGCCGAAGCTGGCCACCGTATTGCGCAGCGTGCGGCCCTACGCGCCGCAGGCCTGGTTCGACGACCAGATGCGCGCGCAACTCAAGAACACGCCGAAAGCGAATCCGCCCGCCGACGCGCTCGCGCAGCTCTATGCGAAGTACGGCGTCGACAAGTTCAATCTGAACGATCGCGCCTATCTTTCGAGCGTGCATCCGCTCGAACTATGGCTTGTCGACTATCTGCGCGAGCATCCCGACGCGAGCGTGAACGAAGTGATGGACGCAAGCCGCGATGTGCGTGCCGAATCGTACAAATGGCTCTTCAAGACGCGCTATCACGCGACGCAGGATCGCCGCATTCGGCGCATGGTGGAGCAGCATGCGTACGATGCCATCGGCAAGTCGTGGCAGGCGCTCGGCTATCCATTCGCGCATCTGACGCCTTCTTATGCGGCCGCAATCGGCGCATCGGGCGACCGGCCGGCGGCGCTCGCGGAACTGATCGGCGTGATCGTCAACAAGGGAAATCAGGCGCCGACGCAAAGTCTGTCCGAACTTGAATTCGCGAAGGGCACGCCGTATGAAACGCGCTTCGTGCGCGCAACTGCGCAGCCGACGGAAGGCGTGTCGCCCGATATCGCGCGTGTCGTGCAGACGCTGTTGCGCGACGTCGTCGCGGGCGGCACCGCGAAGCGTCTGGCGGGCGGCATGACGTTCCCTGACGGCAAGACGCTGGAGGTCTACGGCAAGACGGGCACGGGCGACCAGCGGCTGAACATCTATGCGAAGGGGCGCAGGCTGATCGAGTCGCGCAAGGTCAATCGTACGGCGACGTTCGTGTTCGCGATCGGTGATCGCTTCTTCGGCACGCTGACGGCTGTCGTGCACGAGCCGTATGCGAAGCGCTATGACTTTACGAGCGCGCTTGCCGTGCAATTGCTGAAGTCGATGGCGCCGGAACTGCAGCCTTTGCTGGAAGAGCCGGTGGATAAAGCGGCGCCGAAGGTTGTGCTTCAATAACCCACATCCGCCGCAGGCTTCAAGAAGAGTTCATGCACGGGCGCGAAGTGCGCATAGAGCGGCAGGATCGCGCCGCCCATCGCGCGCGCGTCGGAGCCGATGGTGCCTTCCAGCAGTTGCGGACGCACAATCCCTTCCCACTCGAACTTGTCCAGCACGCGCTCCGTGCGTCGGATGATTTCCCGCACCAGTTGCCGGTCCACTTCGCCGTCGATCACCACCGCTTCGAGATCGAGCAGCGCCGCTGCGTTCGTCAACGCGCCTGCAATCGCGGGGCACGCGGTGTCGAGCCATTGTTCCGTGAGCCGCCATAAATCCGCCGACAACGCGCGATGATCGTGCGCGGCAGCGGCGGGCGCGCCCGCATCGACGAACAGCTTTTCGAGCACGAAGCCCGAGGCCGCATGCAGCAACTGACGCGCAGGTAGTCGCGCAGTGCCGCCCGTAATCGGAATCGAGCCGACGGCGCCCGCGTTGTCGTGCGGGCCGCCGTGCAGGCGTCCGTCGATCACGAGCCCGCCGCCGATGAACGTGCCGACGAACAGATACAAAAAGTTGTGGATGCCGCGCCCCTGGCCCATCACGAGTTCGGCGGCGCAGGCGGCTGTCGTGTCCTTCGCGAACTCGACGGGCAGGCCCGTCATCGAGGCGATGCGCGCGCGGATGTCGATGTCGTTCCATGCATCGAGCGCCTCGGGCGGCGCGCCGAGAAAATCGCGCCAGCCGCCCAGCCACAGCGGCGCCGCGACGCCCATGCCGACCACTTTCTCCCGCCGCGCGCCGAGCGCGTCATTGATACGCGCAAGCTTTGCTTCGAGCGAAGGGAACAGGGTGCGCGGATCGGGATACGCATACTCTTGCACTTCGCGGCAGCAGACGCGGCCGAGAAAGTCCATCGCGAGCACATCGAGACTGCGCCGCCCGACCTTGACGCCGATGGTATAGGCGCCTTCGGCGCGCAGCGCGATGGGCACGGAAGGTTGCCCGATGCGTCCGCGCACACGCGCCTGCTTTTCCAGCAGGCCGTCGTCGATTAGCCGCTCGACGATCATCGATACCGTTTGCATCGACAGACGCGTGAGGCGG
>BBSL01000143.1 GCA_001319865.1 Burkholderia sp. E7m39
CGCCGTGCAAACGGATCGCCTGCAGCACGATGCGTTCGTTGAACTGGCGCATGCCGACCTGGTTCGAGCCGACGGTGCGTTTGAGCGGTGAGCGTGTGCCCGTATCCATTGACGTAATCGCGTTAGCGCTGCCCGTTCGTCATGCGATGGCCCGCACGTCGGCCTGTTTTGCGCCCGTCATGATGGCAACGGCATCCGACATGTGGATGTCGCTCTTGTTCACGAGCGCCGCGCGGCGTCCGAGCCGCTGGATATGAATGCGGTCCGCGATCTCGAACACGTGTGGCATGTTGTGACTGATCAGGATCACGGGCAGGCCGCGATCGCGTACGCGCCGGATCAGTTCGAGCACCATGTTGCCTTCCTTCACGCCGAGTGCAGCGGTCGGTTCGTCGAGTATCACGACGTGCCGCGCGAACGCTGCGCTGCGCGCGACGGCCACGCCCTGGCGCTGCCCACCCGACAACGTCTCGACGGCCTGGCGCATCGAACGGATGCCGATTTGCAGGTCTTTCATCGCATTGGTCGCTTCTTCGAGCATGCGGCGCTTGTCGATCATCTTGAAGATCTTGCCGCGCCAGCCTGGCTTCACCAGTTCGCGCGCGAGGAACAGGTTTTCGGCGATGCTCATCGCGGGCGCGACGGCGAGGTCCTGATAGACGGTTTCGATGCCTTGCTGACGCGCGTCGAGCGGGCTGCGGAACTTGACGGCCTTGCCGTCGAGCAGCAGATCGCCTTCGTCGGGCACGAGCGCGCCGGACAATGCCTTGATCAGCGACGACTTGCCTGCGCCGTTATCGCCGATCACGGCCATGATTTCGCCGGGCATCACTTCGAAGTCGCAGCCATCGAGCGCGGTGACGTGGCCGTAGCGCTTGATGAGTCCGCGCGCTTGCAGAACGGGCGTATTGACGTTGGCAGTGGAGAGAGGGGTCGACATGACAGGCTCCTTCAAATAACGGTCAGCGTGCGCCACGGCGCGACAGCTTGTCGGCAGCAACAGCGAGAATCACGAGAATGCCGGTGATCAACACCTGGTACACCGACGACACGCCCATCAGCGTCAAGCCATTGCGGAACACGCCGACGATCAGCGCGCCCAGCAGCGTGCCCGCAATCGAGCCGCGTCCGCCGAACAGACTCGTTCCGCCGAGCACGACAGCCGTGATGCTGTCGAGGTTCTCCGTCTGACCCGCTTGCGGATCGCCGACGCCCGTGCGCGATACCGAGAGCAGCGCGGCGATGCCGTAAATCGCGCCCGACAGCGTGTACACGGTGATCAGGATGCGCTGTGCGGAAAGGCCCATCAGGCGCGCAGCTTCGGGGTTGTTGCCGAGCGCGTACAGGTGGCGGCCGGGCACCGTGTCGCGCAGCACGAACCATGTCGCGAGGTACATCAGCAGCGTGAGCACGGTGCCGTACGTGACGGTGGCCGGTCCGAGGTTCAAGGTGTTGCCGAAGAACATGATCGCGTCAGGCAGATTCGACACGCTTTCCGCATTCGAATAGATCTGCGTGACGGCGAATGCGATATTCAGCGTGCCCAACGTAACGATGAACGCGGGCAGCTTGATACGCGTGATCAGCACGCCATTGAGCAAACCGAACAGCGTACTCGCGCCGACGCCGCAAATGATCGCGATGACAGGCGGCACGCCCATCACGACGGCGAATTTCGTCATCACGATCGAGCCGAGCGCCATCACCATCCCGCACGACAGATCGATGCCGCCCGTCAGCACGATCAAGGTCTGGCCGATCGCAATGACGGCGACGACCATCGTCTGCTGCAGGATCAGCGACAGGTTCTGGAACGACAGGAAGCGGTTGCTCTGCGAGATGAAGAAGATGCACGCAAGCACCAGCGCAATCAGCGGGCCGGCTTCGGCGAGCGTCGGCAAATGCTCGACGAAGCGGCGGTGGTTGTGGGCGGGGACGGTGGGAGTCGACATGATGTGTTTCCTCGAAGCAATGCGTGAGCGGTGTGCGGCAGGCGTTCAGAACCTGCCGCGCTCACGCTGAAGAACATGCGGAGAAAATCTCCGTTACTGCATGACGTACGTGATTACTTGTTGCCCCAACAGTTGTCGAGGCCGAACTTCGTATCCTTGCTGTCGACGCCGTTCTGCGGCTTGTCGGTAATCAGCGTGACGCCCGTGTCGTGATAGCCCGTGGGCTTTTTGCCTGTCTTCGCGTAGTCGACGCCCGCATCGACGCCGAGCGATGCCATCTTCAGCGGGTATTGCTGCGACGTCGCGGCGATCTGGCCTGCCTTCACATTGCGCACGCCTTCGCAGCCGCCGTCGATCGATACGATCATCACGCTCTTGTCCTTGCCCGCGCTCTTCAGCGCGCGATACGCGCCCGCCGCGGCCGGTTCGTTGATCGTGTAGACGACGTTGATGTCCGGCGATTTCTGCAGGCAGTTTTCCATCGCCGTCTGGCCCTTCGCCTGATCGCCGCGCGTGTCCTGGCTGCAGACGATGGCGGGGTCGCCTTCCTTGATGCCGAAGCCCTGCAGGAAGCCGTTGTGACGCAGCACGCCGACGGACACGCCGGGCGCGAGATCGAGCGTGGCGATCTTCGCGGGCTTACCGCCCATCGCGGCCTTCGCGTACTCGCCGATCAGCACGCCGGCCTTGAAGTTGTCGGTGGCGAAGAGGGCGTCGGTCGCGTCTTGCGGATCGGTCGGCGTGTCGAGCGCGATCACCAGCGTGCCGGCGGCACGCGCCTTCTTGATGCTCGGCACGATCGCTTTCGTGTCGCTCGGCGTGATGAGGATCGCCTTCGCGCCCGCCGTCGTCATGTTCTCGATCGCCGTGACTTGCGACGCGTTGTCGCCGTCGAACTTGCCCGCTGCCGTCAACAGCTTGGCGCCGTCCTTCTGCGCGGCGGCTTCGGCACCTTGCTTCATCTTGACGAAGAAGGGATTGGTATCGGTTTTCGTGATCAGGCCGACGACGGGCTGATCGGCGGCAAGCGTCGCGCTCGCGCACCAGAGCGCCGACGCGGCGATGCAGGCGGCGGCGACGCCTTTGGCGACAGGTTGCATGCGGGACGCAGGACGCTGTGGCCTGCGGAAATTCGGGTTCATGGGACGCTCCTCCGGATGATTGACAACGACGTTGTGAACAGCAGTCGGTTCAACGGCCTGGGCGGGCGCTCGTCGCGCCTTCTCGATGCGTTCGCCAGACATAGAGCCCTGGCGACGCGCGGCCTTACTAAATCAAGTTGTTTTAGTTAGTACAGCAGCGTCGTCTGCGAAAATCAAGGCGAGAGTTTTGGTGCGGTGCGGAGAATATTCAGCGTCGAATTCGATGAAAGCCTTGCCTGATAAGGCTTCGCGCGGAAACGAATGGAGGGGCAAGGGGCTGCAGATACGGGTAAATCAGGAGCGCGGTGTATGCTCGAATTAAGTTCTTTTGTTCAGTTAATGGGCAAATGCTCGGAAATTCCGATGCTGACGCATAGGAAGGCGGGACCGCCGCTTGCTGTACCTGGACGGGAGGCGCAACACGCGCGGCAGGCGGAGGCTCGACGTGAAAACGATCCACAATCGCGCGCTGCATTTCGTCGCAACGCATCCTGCGCAATTCGCGCTGCAGGTATGCAAAGCGTTTCGGAAGAACCAGGGGCTGCTGCTAGCGGGCGCGATTGCGTATTACGCGCTGCTGTCCATCGTGCCGCTTCTGATACTCGTGGCGATAGCGTTCAGCCACTTCGTCGGCGAGCAACGGTTGCTCGAAACGCTGACACGGCTGCTCGAATGGCTCGTGCCGGGACAATCGCGCGCCATCGTCAAGGAGTTGGCCAACTTTCTTGCGCATCGCTCGGTGATAGGCTGGTTTCTCGTCGTCACGATGATCTTCTTTAGTTCGCTCGCCTTCACGGTGCTGGAAAACGCGTTGTCGATCATCTTCGTGCATCGCGTCGCGATCCGGCGCAGGCATTTTCTCTTCTCGGCAATCCTGCCTTATCTGTTTAGTCTTTCGCTGGGTATCGGCGTGCTGCTCGTCACGTTCGTCACAAGTAGTCTGCAGGCTGTCGCGAGCGATAGCATCCTGCTGTTCGGTCATGCAATTTCGTTGACAGGCGCGACGCGCGTCGTGCTTTACCTGTTCGGATTGGCGGGCGAGATTTTCGTGCTGACAGCGATCTATCTGGTGATTCCCGCGGGCCGCACCACGTTGCGGCATGCGCTGTTCGGCGCAGTGGCCGCTGCCGTGCTATGGGAAATCACGCGTCGCGTGCTGGTGTGGTACTTTGCGACGCTCTCGCAAGTGAGCGTCGTCTACGGTTCGCTGACGACGGCCATCGTCGTCCTGTTTAGTCTCGAGGCGCTGGCTACGCTGATGCTGTTCGGTGCGCAACTGATTGCCGAATACGAGCGGCTCAACGCGGGACCGAAGGAACCTGCTGCGCGGCCATTCGTCACGAGCTGAGAACATGCGCAATGGAGCGTCCGGAGTTAACGGCATCTGAACCACAAACTTTATGGTCATTTGCAGACTTGTTCTATTTCCACTTTTGACCGACAGAAGATTGCGCGCCGGTCACAGATTCGTCATGAGCTGCCGACGATAATCCCGTCGCCCGTCAACTAGCCGATTGCGAACGGGCAGCACTGCCGCAGAGCAGTGGCAGACCACGGGGAAAACCACATGACCATCCGTCACCGCATCACTCTACTCGTGGTGTTGATGCTGGTTGCCTTGTCGGCAATCGGCGGATACGCCGTCTATCAGACTCGCGGCAGTGCCGGCGACGTTCGCCAGGTGACACAGGGCGTCGTACCCAGCGCACTCGCGTCGGCGGATCTCGTCTCGCAGGTCAAGGACGTGCAGCTCGCGACGATGACGCTCGTCTATGCGCCGGACGCCAACATGGTCGAGCAGGCGCAAAAAGAACTCGCAGCCAAAGATAAATCACTGCGCGAAGCACTCGACGTGCAGGCCAAAGCCGCCGCGAGCCACGCACAGGAAGGACTCGTCACGCAGGCGCGCGACAGCCTCGCGAATTACTTTGCCGCCATCAACGACACGGCGAAAATGAAGGCAGACGGCAAGAACGATATGGCGCAAGCCTATTTGTTCGCCAATGTCGCGCAGTATCGCGACGAGCTGGAGGGGATTGTGGAAACGCTGCGCATTGAAAAGAACCGTCAGAAAGACGACGCGATCGATGCGCTCAACGCAGGCCTCGCCACCACGACGACGGCGATCGGCAGCGCCTCTGGCGCGGCGATTCTGGTCCTGATCGCGATCGGCCTGTTGCTGTATCGCCAGATCACGCGGCCGCTGCTGCACATGCAATCGATGATGAGCGAGATCGCGTCGAGCCAGGATTTCACGCGCCGCGTGCCTGTCGGGCGCATGGATGAAATCGGCCACTCGATCGTCGCATTCAACGGCATGATCGAGAAAATCCAGCAAAGCTCCGCGCAACTGAAGCAGAAGACGGCCGACATTCAGGCCATGTTGCAGAACATGCAGCAGGGCATTCTGACGGTGGTGGAAGGCGCCGTGATTCACTCGGAGTATTCGGCGTATCTGGAAGCGATCTTCGAAACGAAGGACATTGCTGGGCGTCCTTTGATGGACCTCGTATTCGACGACAGCGAACTCGGTGCGGACACTGTCTCGCAAGTCGACGCCGCCGTGCACGCTTGCCTTGGCGAAGACAGCATCAACTTCGAATTCAACCAGCACCTGCTCGTCAATGAACTGACGCGCGAGATGCCCGATGGCCGCGTCAAGACGCTCGATCTGAGCTGGTCCGCGATCACCGACGAAACCGATACGGTGATGCGCCTGATGCTCTGCGTGCGCGACGTGACCGAGTTGCGCGAGCTTGCGGCGGAAGCGGGCGAGCAGAAGCGCCGCCTCGAAATGATCGGCGAGATTCTCGCCGTGAGCGAGGAGAAGTTCCATCACTTTGTCGACAGCGCGACGGGCTTCATCAACGAAAACGAGCGCATCATTCGCCAGCACACGCATGCGGACGGCTCGGCCGTCGCCGAATTGTTCCGCAACATGCACACGATCAAGGGCAACGCGCGCACGTACAGCCTTCAGCATCTGACGAGCGTCGTGCACGAAACGGAGCAGCGCTACGATGCATTGCGCCGCCCCGAAACGGCGCACGAGTGGGATCAGGAGCAGTTGATCGCCGAACTCGCGCGCGTAAAGGAAGCGTTGCAGCACTATGCAACCATTAACGAGGTGAGCCTCGGCCGTCGCAAGTCCGCAGACGGAGGCGTCGTCGAGCGCTATCTGATGGTGGATCGCGAGCACATTCAGGAAAGCCTGCGGCTGCTAGACACCGCCAATCCCGCCGACATGCGCGATCTGCTGACAGCACGCGATGCCGTGCGCAGAACATTGCGACTGCTCGGCACGGAGAAAGTAGAGGATGCGCTCGCGGGCGTGCTGCAATCGCTGCCGTCGCTCGCCGCCGAACTCGGCAAGGCAGCGCCCGTCGTGCGTATCGACGACAACGGTTATCGGATACGCACGCAAGCGGGCAGCGTGCTGAGGAACGTCTTCATGCATCTGCTGCGCAATTGCGTCGATCACGGCATCGAGCCGGCTGCGCAACGCGTTGCCCTCGGCAAGCCGGAAGCGGGTGTAATCGATATCGAAGTGGGCGTCGCGGAAAGCGCGTTGCAAATTACGCTGAGCGACGACGGACGGGGCCTCGCGCTGTCGCGCATTCGCGGCATCGCCGCGGATCGCGGCTGGCTCCATCCCGATTCGCAACTGAGCGATGAAGCGGTGGCAGAGTTTATTTTCCGTCCGGGCTTTTCGACCGCGCTAAACGTGACGGAAGTCTCGGGGCGCGGCGTGGGCATGGATGCCGTGCGTGACTTCATCACGCGCGAAGGCGGACATATCGAGTTGCGCTTCACCGACGATCGCGTCGGCGCGGACTTCCGTCAGTTCCAGACGATCGTCTATCTGCCCGAGCACTGCGCAGTCGATAGCGTCGGCACGTCGATGCACGACGCCGCGAAAACGGTGACGTCGATTCAGGCGAATGCACTTTCCTAATAGCACGACGGGGACAGGTTGTGGTTGATCAGTTTGTGATCGAGGCTGCGATGGCGGGCGGCATATTCGGTGCGCTGGCGGCTGCGCTCGCGCATCGGTGGTGGTACAGGCGAAGGGCCGGCGCCGAGCAGAACACGGCACGCGAGTCGCGCGACGCATTGCTCGCGCAAGCCGAAGCGCGCCATGCCGCCGATATCCGGCAGCACGAGCAGCAGGCGCGCGAACTACATGCGCTTGTCGATACGTTGCGCGAGGATCTCGCGCAGCAGTTGGCCGAAGCAGACGAAGCACGCGCTGCGTTAAACGCATTGCAGGCGCACAAGGGCGAGTGGCTGCAGCAGGCGACGCGCCTTGCCACGGAGGCCGCCCGTTTGCGGCATCTGTCGGCCACATTCGAGCGCTGGCACGAGCAGATGATTTCGCTGATGGCGCAGAACCACGACATGCATGCGAAGAACAACAAGCTGTCGTCGATCGTGCGGCATGTGCTGATCGTGTCGCTGAACGCATCAATTGAAGCGGCGCGCGCGGGCGCGGCAGGCCGCGGCTTCTCGATCGTCGCGAGCGAAGTGCGCGCACTCGCGGCGCGCTCGCAGGAACTGTCGAAGAGCTATCACGACAGCCTGAACCGCAACGACCTCATTACGACGGCGACGTTTCAGGACATTCAGGCGGGCGGCAAGATGATCGCCGCGTCGCTGGCAAGCGTCGAATCGCTTGCCGGTCAGATTCAATCCCGGTTAGAGCAGGCGACGACGTGATCAGTCAGCAAGCGAAAGACAGTTTCGAGCGGATCTTCATTCATTCCGCGCGCACGCGCTTGCCCATCGTCGCCGGCGAAGCGTGCGAAATCACCGCCCTCGACGCGAAACAGGCAGAGAAAGCGCTGGCGAGCCATATCGTCGTTCTGACTATTTCGTCGATCACATTCCGTTTTTTACTGGTGCTGCATTTCGACGACGACGCGATGACTCGGGAGTACTTTCTGCGCGGCGCAGAAGACCGCTCGCTTCCGGAAGCGCTGATGGAAGTCGGCAATCTGTGTTGTGGCGCGATCAATCAGCAGCTCGTCGAGTTCTTTCCGGATCTCGGCATGTCGACGCCTTACCAATTGAGCGGTGCGTGCGTGCCTTATCTGACGGAGTTGAAACCGGACTATCTGGCGGCATTTCGCGTGGGCATCGGCGCAAACGTACAACTGGGCGCGACGCTATGCCTGTGCGCGAGCGCGCCTGTCGATTTCGTCGCGCAAGTGGGCCACGTCGAAGAAAGTGGGGGTGAACTGGAACTCTTCTGACGCGGCGCGCAGAGAGCTTTTTAATCAACGAAATGCGTCGTTTGAAAGGCGCTACGGGGTGAGCAATGGCAAAGGTACTGGTAGTCGACGATTCGAGCACGGTTCGAGATGAAGTGGCAGGTTTCCTGAGAAAGAATGGTCTCGATGTCGATACGGCGGTAGACGGCAAGGATGGTCTGGCGAAACTCAAGTCGTCGCCGGGCATTCGTCTGGTGGTCAGCGACGTCAATATGCCGAATATGGATGGCCTCACGATGGCCGAGAAGATTCGCGGCGAACTGGCCAATTCGAGCGTCAACATCATCATGCTGACGACGGAAAGCAGTCCCGCGATGAAAGAGCGCGGCAAGGCCGCGGGCGTGAAAGGCTGGATCGTCAAGCCGTTCAAGGGCGACGCAGTACTCGAGACATTCCGCAAACTCGCCAGCTGACAGTTCTGCATCGCATGGCAGGCTGGTCCCCGATGATGCGCGGGAGCCGGCCTTTTTGCATTTTGCTGATGCTCATGCTGAGAACCTGGTCATGCGTGATGGCTCATTTGAGCGCCTGTATGAAGCGCGACGCCGTGCATCCGAGGGGAAGATCAGAAAAGAAGTCTTTGCGGTGTATTTTCATATTTGCGCCATGTCATCTCATATGGCGGGTATCGAGGCGGCATGAATCACTATTCGACAGCGTTGCAATAAGAAACGACAACGAAAGCAGGTCTTGATTTATCGGCAGACGCGGGCTTTGTGTTCTATGCGTTTCTCAGGCGGTTGCGAAAAATAAGTCGCTTTACGGGACTTATGGAAAGTGTGAGTAATTGGAAAGTCAACGCCTTCGCAAGGTTTTTGACATTTGCCGGATGAAAGGCCAGACAGCAGAACAGAAGACGGCTGTCTTCTCATGTAATAGATGAACTCTAGCCAATTATGACTGGTCCGTGGCATAGTGCCGGTATCGTCAATCAGGAGTTCAATATGGCTACACTCGAAGCACTTCAAGCAAAGATAAAAAAGCTTCAGGCCCAGGCCGAAGCCATCGCGTCGAAAAAGTCGACGGTGGCGCTCGAGAGCATTCGGGAATTGATGGCAAAGCACAATCTGTCGACGGCGGACATCGATGCGCATCTCGGCCGTAAAAAGCGTGGCCGTCCTTCGCTCAAGTCGGCAGGGGTGCAGACTAAAGGCGTAGCCAAATACATCGACCCGAAAACGGGCGCTACGTGGACGGGGCATGGCCGCGCGCCGGCGTGGATCGCCAACGTCAAAGACCGCAACAAGTATCTCGTTTCTGGTGCGGCGAGCGCGGCTGTCACGCGCGTCGCTGTCAAGCGCGGACCGGGGAACGGTCAGCCGAAGGGTCCGCAGCCTGCCAAGTATCGTCATCCGGAAACGGGCGCCACCTGGAGCGGTCGCGGACCCGCTCCCGCCTGGCTGGCTGGCGAAAAAGACCGCAGCAAGTTCCTGGTCGACGGGGCAAGCGCGGCTGGCTTGAATGGCGTCGCGCGGAAAAAGACAGCAGGGCGCAAGGCAGGGAGGCCGGCGCGGGCGTAAGAATCCGCTCCGCTGTGGGGCAGGTTTTCCTGCCCCTTTCGCGTTAAAGATGACCTTTTTCAGGCCGTTCTTATCGCACTGCGGCAACGCATGTGCGAATCTTCTTCGCAAGCTTTGACGGGATGGGCCGCGCTTTGAAGCGTTTGCTCGTCTAAAGCGCGCCAATTGACTGAGTTTGAACGTTGGCCGGATTCGGTAATTCGAGCCGATCCACATATCGAACGATTGGCTTTCGCCGCACCGCGCGCGGCCTTGCCATCCGGCGCGCGATGCCTGTTTCAGCGACGATTAGTGAAAGTCTAGCGTCTCCAGTTCAACCGACTGTCCCCCATTTCGCTGCAGCACGCGGCGGGCAGCGTCCTCGATAGCCTTACGATTGCCTTCGAACGCTGCAATCAGATCGTGCGACGACGTACCCGTATTGCCGAAATGGTCGTTCAGGGCGTCCATTGATACGCTGCACCATACCTCCTTTCCTTCGACGGTCGCTTCGAATGCGACTCGCGATGCGGCCACGACGTGCCGGCGGCTGGTGAATTCGATGGTCATTTGAGTTCTCCGTGAGTGCCAGGTGAGAGTCACGAACGCTCGCTTAACCGCCTTCCGGGCGATGGGGATGCGCGCCGGACGGGGACTGAAGCATTCGCTTCGGTGCCGTGCAGCAAGGATCGATCCAGTCTTTCGAATCACCCGTCTTTGACGAGTGACATCGAGACGGCATCGCTCTCCAATGATAGGTCGGGTGTGGCGTAAAAGCCGGAAAGGTCCCCGGAAACGACGCGGGAACGACCTGGAATCGACCCGGAACCTATTGATCCCGCGCGCCCGTGATCTGCGCGATGAGCGTTTTCGTTGCTGGCGAGTGCTCGAATTTGCGGAATACGGCTGCAACCTCGGAGATGATGGGTGCGCCTGCCAGCGTCTTGAACACGACATTCGGCAAATTGACGACGCGGGTCAGCACATTGGGCACGACGGCCACACCGGCGCCGACGGAAACTTGCGTCACCACGGCCAGCAGCGTGCCCGGCGCACTGACGATACGTGGATCGAAGCGCCCGCGCCGCGCGACTTCCCGTGTACCGAGATCCTGCTCCGGCACGACGAAGGCTTCGCCGGACAATGCGCGCGCCTTGATCGGACCCGTTGCGGCCACGAGCGGGTGCTCGGCGGGCAGCGCCACGCAGAAGGCATCGCGCGCGAGCACATGCGAGCGCAGCACGGGGGCAATTCCACCGGCATGCGCACGAATGCGACATCGACGCGGCCTTCCATCAGCAGCCCGGGGAGTTCGCCCATCGGATGTTCGGTCACCTGCACGAGAACATGAGGCCGTGCTTTGCGAAACGTGCGGATCTGCGTTTGCAAAATGCCCGAAAAAGCCGCCGATCCGACGTAGCCGATATGGATGCGTCCCAGTTCGCCGCGCCCCGCGCGTTGGCCCACGTACAGCGCGCGTTCGAATTGCGCGAGGGTTTCGCGCGCTTCGGCGAGGAAAGCTTCGCCCGCAGCGGTCAGCGCGACCGAACGCTTCGTGCGACGAAACAACTGCACGCCCAGCACGTGCTCCATTTCCTGGATTTGCACGGTAAGCGTGGGCGGCGCGATGCCGAGTGCGTCCGCGGCTTGTGCGAAATGCAGCCGCTCGGCGACAGCGATGAAGTAACGCAGATGTCTGAGCTCCACGGCGCGGATTGGGTATTAGGTAGAACCTAATTATATTGAACAAACGTCGCAATGAATGGAATAAAGAAAACTGGTGAAATACGCCTCTCCGTCGCCACTTTTTCCGAACCACGACAATGAGTTCGATCACCGCCAATCATTCTCTGTCTCGCGGCACGCCGCTGTTGCTGATCGCATCGATGGGCTGCGCGATGACAGTGCTCGACACCAACGTCGTGGGCATCGTGCTGCCTACCATCGCACGTGAATTGAATGCCTCGTTTGCCGACATCGAATGGGTGATCAGCGTGTATGTGCTTTGTTTTGCCGCGCTGTTGCTGCCAGCGGGGTCGCTGGCGGATCGCTTCGGACGCAAACGCGTGTTTCTGATCGGGATTGCGCTGTTCGCCGCTGCATCGCTGGCGTGCGGCGTCGCGCCGAGCGCTGCGCTGCTTTATTTATCGCGCGCAGTGCAGGGTGTCGGCGCGGCATTTCTGCTCGCGCCCGCGCTCGCGATCATTGGTCACGCGTTTCACGACGAGCGCGAACGTGCGCGGGCGTGGGCTGTGTGGGGCGGCATCATGGGATTGACGATGGTTCTGTCGCCGCTGATCGGCGGTGTCATCAATGCGTGGCTCGGCTGGCGCTGGGCGTTCGGGATCAACGTGCCCATCTGCGCGTTGCTCGCGACGGGCGTGGTGCGCATTGTCGACGAATCGCGCGACCCGACGCCGCGCTCGCTCGATCTTTGGGGAATTGCGCTATTCGCCGCGGCGATGTTCGCGCTGACGTGGGCGTTGATCGCCGGACCGGAGCAAGGATGGCTGAGCACGGCAGTGGCATGGCGTGAAAGTGCCGGTGTCGCGCTGTTGGCGGCGTTCGTCGGCGTCGAAAAGCGGTGCGCGCATCCGATGCTCGATCTCGCGCTGTTCCGTTCGTTGCCATTCGTCGGCGCGATCGTTGCGATGTTTGCATATGCATCGTCGGCGCAGGTGATGGCGTCGCTGTTGCCGCTGTTTCTGCAGAATGCGCGCGGTGAAAGCGCGCTTGGCGCGGGCGTCGGCATGCTGCCGTTTGCGCTGGCGATGCTGGTATTTCCGCAACTCGGACGCAAGCTCGCCGCGTACATGGATTCGCGCCGGATTCTCACGCTCGGCCTCACGGTCGTCGCGTGCGGCAATCTCGCGATGATGGCGGCCGCGCGCAGCACGAGCCTTGCGTGGCTGA
>BBSL01000144.1 GCA_001319865.1 Burkholderia sp. E7m39
GAAACGCAAAAGGCGATCATGGGCACGGTGCCGCGCGAACGCGCAGGCATGGCTTCCGGCATCAGCACGACGTCGCGCTTCACAGGCATTCTGCTCGGCTTTTCCGGGCTAGGCGCGGTGCTCGCAGGAGGCGTGCGTTCCACCTTGAGCGGGCAGATGGCGCACGCGGGGCTTCCGATCGCGCCGGGCTTCGTTGAACGCGTGATGGCGGGAGACTTCGAGCGGGCCTTCGCACTCTATGCGCCTGCGTCGATGGAGTCGCTGATTCGCGTCGCGCACGCGAGCTATGGCGCGGGGTTCGCTCGCGCGTTCTGTGCGGCGGCCATCGTGGCGGGCGCAGCGGCATCGATCGTTTCGCTATCGATGAAGCGCAGCAAACGTTGATTGCACAGGCGGGAACCGATTACGATTAAAGGCTCTGTCCAATAGCGCGTCCCGCCGCGCGCCATTCCGATGACCCGATACGAAGCACTCGCCAATACGATGGCGGCTGAAATACGCTCCGGCAGCGTCGCCGTGGGCTCGCGCATGCCTTCTTTGCGGCAGGTGATCGCACAGCATGGCGTCAGTCAATCGACGGCTTTTCGTGCTTACTATTTGTTGGAAGAGTGGGGCCTCATTCGCGCTCAGGAGCGCTCCGGCTACTACGTCGCGCCGGGCGCTGCCGTGCGCGATCGGCGCGAAGTGACGGCCGCGCGCGCGCTGGCCGAATCCGCGAAAGTCGATATCAGCGAGCTTGTTTTCAGCGTGCTGGAAGCGGCCAAACATCCCGGCGTCGTGCAGCTCGGCTCGGCGTTCCCTTCGCCGCTGCTGTTTCCGCTGCCGCGGCTAGCGAGGTCGCTTGCGCAAACCTCGCGGACGATGAACCCGTGGAGCACGGTGGTCGACTTGCCGCCTGGCAACGAAGCGCTGCGTCAGCAGATCGCGCTGCGCTATCTGGGGATGGGACTGTCGCAACCGCTCGATGAAATCGTCGTCACCAATGGCGCACTCGAAGCTTTGAACCTGTGCCTGATGGCAGTGACGCGTCCCGGCGATCTGGTGGCCGTCGAGTCGCCGGGCTTTTACGCGGCGCTTCAGGCAATCGAAAGACTCGATCTGCGCGCGGTCGAAATTCCCGTTGATCCGGGCACGGGGCTCGATCTCGATGTGCTCGCGCAAGCCCTCGACAAGCATCCCATTCGCGCATGCTGGTTCATGACGAATTATCAGAACCCGACGGGTGCGACGATGCCGCTAGAAAAGAAACGGACGCTCGTCGAATTGCTCGCGCGGCATCAAGTGCCTTTAATCGAAGACGATGTCTATGGCGAGCTGCATTTTCAGGCGGAGTATCCGTTGCCCGCCATGGCGTTCGACAAGCAAGGACTCGTCATGCATTGCAGTTCTTTCTCTAAGACGCTCGCACCAGGCTACCGCATCGGCTGGGCGGCAGCGGGCCGCTTTGCCGAGAAAGTGCAGCGCGCGAAACTGATGACGACGCTTTCAGCGAGTATTCCCGTGCAGGCGGGCATTGCCGATTACCTGCAGCATGGCGGTTACGACCGGCATCTGCGCAAGCTCCGCACGGCATTGCGCGCGCAACTCGATGCGATGAATCTCGCGCTGCGCCGCGCGATGCCGAAGGGCGTGCGATGGACCTGCCCGTCGGGCGGCTATTTCGTGTGGCTCGAACTACCCACTCAGGTGGATGCATTGACGCTGCACCGGCAGGCAATCGAACATGGCGTGAGCATCGCGCCCGGGCCCATTTTCTCGGTGTCGCGCAGTTTCCGGCATTGCGTGCGGCTCAATTTCGGGCACCCGTGGAATGCCGATATCGAGCGCGCGGTGCGTGTGCTCGGCGATCTGATCACGCGCGCGGTGCAGGCTTAGCGAGCCCGTCGCGCCGCTTCAATGCGCGACGGCCACGGCGATTCTCGCGATGGCGAACAGCAACGCGCCGAAACTCGCGGCCAGTACCACAGCCATCACGGGCAACAACGGCAATCTGACGGTCGCAAGATCCGCCTCGTGCCCGGCGGCGCGTCGCACGCCGAAGAAACTCCACAACACCATCCGCATCATGTTCAGCAAAGCCATTTGTGTTCTCCGGCAGCTTGCGCAAAATCACGCGTCGTCATGTGCGGATCGTAGGCGCGCGGCGCTGAACGCATAAGAAGCAGTTGGTGCCTTTTTCAGCGCAGCAGCGATGCGGCCGCGCGTCGCATCGTTCATGCGTAGAAACGACCTGTTCGCCGCGGAGATCGGTAATAAATGCACGAATTGGCGCGCTGAAGCGGGAACATCCATTGCGGCAATCGAATGCGCTCATTTTCAAAGGAGGCAAACGATGGGCTCAATCAATCCGCAAACGCGCAGGACAGGAGGGGCAGAGATCGTCGGCGGCGGGGTTGGCGAAGGTCCGGGGCCGGAGGTGATGGCGGCCTCGACGCTCGACGGAACCAAAGTGTATTCGTCAGATGGCGAACATGTCGGCAAGATTTCGGACATCATGCTCGACGTTCGCAGCGGGAGGATCGCGTATGCCGTGCTATCCGAAGGCGGTTTTCTCGGCATGGGCGCGAAGCTGCATGCCATACCGTGGAGCGCGCTGACACTCGATACCGACCAGAAATGCTTTCACGTCGATATCAGCGCACAGCGGCTGAAGGACGAACCGGGTTTCGACAAGGACCATTGGCCGTCGATGGCCGATGCGCGGTGGGGCGAATCGCTGCACACGTATTACAACCGTGATCCGTACTGGATTTCGCGCAGCGACTACGACGACCGCGACGTGCCGCCCACTGCGCATTGACATGAGGCGTCAAGTGCCGCGCAAGTAGCACGATGCAGTGCCGCTTTCGGGCGGCACTGCGTTTTCGGGCTTGACGTCAAGCTGTTCGATGCAGGTCAGCCCTTGACGGCGGAAGCTTCGTAGATCTCGTCGATGGCCTCAGCGAGTTTCGCGTTGAATTCGCTGTCGCTCATCTGCTTCTTCAGGTCGTTGATCAGCGCGCGCGAGAAGCTCGCAATCATGCCGTGATTTTCCGCCAGCTTCTTGCAGGCTTCCGTGCGCGTGTAGCCGCCCGACAGCGCAACGACGCGCGCCACACGCGGATGCTCGATCAACGGCTTATAGAAGTCCGCCACGTCGGGGATGGTCAGCTTGAGCATGACCTGCTTGTCGGCGGGCAGCGCGTCGAGCCCTTTCTTGATCTCGTCGCGCAGCGACTTTTCGGCGCCTGCCTTGTCCGGCGTCTTGATCGACACCTCGGGCTCGAGGATCGGCATGAGCCCTTGCGCATCGATTTGCGCGCCGTATTCGAACTGCTGCTTGACGACTGCCGCGATGCCCGCCGGCGAGTTCTGCTCGATCACCGAACGCATCTTCGTACCGAAGATGCCCAGCTTGCGCGCGCGTTCGAGCAACGCGTCGAGTCCGGGAATCGGCTTCATCAGGCGCACGCCGTCGCTTTCCGCTTCGAGTCCCTTGTCGACCTTCAAAAACGGCACGACGCCCCGGTCTTCCCACAGAAACGAAGGCACGGGCTTGCCCTGGGCCTGACCGTCCATCGTGGCTTCGAACAGGATTGCCGCGATGACCTTGTCGCCCGTGAAGGCCGGGGCCGTGATGATGCGCACGCGCATTTCATGGATGAGCTTGTACATTTCGGCGTCGCCGTTGTAGGCGTCGTCCGGTATGCCGTACTGCCGCAAGGCGCCAGGCGTAGAGCCGCCGCTCTGGTCGAGCGCGGCGATAAAGCCGGCCTTATCAGAAATCTGCGCCAACATTTTTTCATTTGCCACGGACGTTTCCCTCCTTGAACAACTGATTGATGACCTGCGTTTCCGACCCGACAAGTGTAAGGCATTGCCGTGCAGGCTCCTACATCGTGCGAAGTGCGGCCAACAGCACAGACAAGCGAAGAATGTTCCAGGCCTGCTTTTCAGGCATCGCGCGCGCGAATGCGTAGTTCCATGAATCCCGTTTGCGGGTCCGTTTCGCGTGAGAACGCGTGGTCAGGCAACAGCGCGAGCAGAATCTCAGCAGTCGTTCGCACGATGCAGCCGCGCGCCACGTGTCCGCCGTAGAGTCGGCCCGCCGCGTCCGATACCGACATGTGCAGATGTGCGCCGTCCGGCGCAATGGAGCCGGCCAGCGTCAGGATTTCGAGGTCCGCGCGCAGTTCCGTCGGCTGCGCGATGCCAGCAAACCGCAATTGCGCGACACCAAGACTCCCGATGCCTTGCACCACGAAGGCGGCCTGGCTGCCGAGCTGGCGGATTGTTTCTTCGAGCGCGTCGCGCAGGTCCTGGCCGGGCTGAAGGCGGAGGGGATGAGCTTGCATGGATGGTGTCCGTCGGGCGTGCTGGCATCGTGTGAAAGCGCGGCGTCGCGCGCCGCTGCATCGATACAGTAGCAGTAAGATCGTTTCGCGGGCCGCGCGGCCAGGTAGACGCCGACCTGAACCTCCAGACATTGCGAATCGCGATGAAAACGCTGCTGCGAGCAATCGTGACACTGGGATGCGTGGCGGCCGCCATCGGCGTGCTGTTCATTCCGCTACCGCACGCCGTCGCGCTGTCGACGCGTATCGTCACCGTGATGCCGATTGCGCGCCCCCGGACCGTTGTTTTCGATTATGTGACGACGCCCGCGCACTGGCCCGGCTGGCATCCGTCGTCGCTGTCGGTGACGGGCGCGACGGATCATTCGCTGGCAATCGGCGAGCAGACGACGGAAGCGTTTCGCGTCGCGGGAAGACGCGGGCAGGTGCTGTGGACGGTCGTCGAGCGGGATCGTCCCGCCCGATGGACGATCGACGGCACGATTGACGGTCGGCCCGCGGGCACGGTCAGCTACGCGCTGACACCGGATGCGAACGGCACGCAGTTCGAGCGCACTTTTATTTACCGCTCGCCGACGCTGTGGTTTGCGTTGCTGAACGCCGCGTTGCTGCGCGCGAAGATTCAGGCGGAATCCGACGAAGCCGTCGCGCGGCTCAAACGCGTTCTTGAAGCGCAGTAGCTGCCGGCGCGTTTCAGCACGATCGTCCGCAAGCAGTCAAGTGCGTCGAGTCACGACGCGCGTTGCGACGCGACCGACGGCGCTTTGCGCTTTAACGCGAGCGCCACGCCGCTCAACGTGAGCGCCATCGCCAGCGCTTCTTTCCAGCCTAGCGGCTCGCCCAGCGCGAGCGCCGCGGCGACGATGCCCATGATCGGCACGAGCAGCATGCCGATCGACGCGATCTGCGGCGGCAGATGACGCAAAGTCGCGAACCACGCGAGATAGCACGCGCCCATCGGCACGAGCGTCATGTAGATCAGCACGGCCCAGCCGTCGGCGTGCAGCGAAGCGGGATCGGGGTGCTCGATCAACAGGCCCGCGACGATCATCGGCATGCAGCCGAGTCCGACCTGCCACGCGACGAGGCTGATCGGCGCAACGGGAATCGGCGTGCGCGCGATCACGGTGCCGAGCGCGAATAGGACGGCGGCGAGCAGCGCGAACGCGATGCCCGCGATCTTGCCCGCGTCGAACGCGACGCCGCGTCCGCCGAGCAGCACGACGACGCCTGCCAGACCGAGCAGCAGCGCGAGAAACTCGATGGCAGACGGCCTGCGCGAGAGCAGTGGCCACGCGAGCAACATCGCCCAGATCGGCATCGTGTAGACAAGCAGTGCGCCTTCGCTGACGCTCAGCCATTTCATTGACAGCGTTGAAAAGCCCATCCACGCGAACACATTCGTGCATGCGGCGAGCAGCAGGCGCGGCACGTACTCGCGCGGTACGCGCGGCCGCTCGCCCGCGCAGATGGCAACGATGCCGAGCAACACGGCGGCCGTCACGCCAGCCACGCCGCGCGAAAAGAGGGGCGGCCATTCGCGCAGCAGCACTTTCATCGCAGGCCAGTTGAGCGCCCATCCCGTGGCCGTTACCAGCAGGTAGACGAGCCCTGCCCAGCGTGGATGCTTCATCGACATTTCGTATGAGTTTTTTCGCGAGGCTCGATGATACGGCGTTCTGCCATGACATGGATTTCTCCGCTGCAGACAATGCGACATCTCAGGCAAACGATTGCGTTGTATGCTTGTCTTTCAGGCGCATTGGTTTGCGTGCAAAGCTTTCTTCAGACGGAATCGGCGCAAAGAAAGTACTGAAACTGCGCGCAAGATAGCGAGTCAGATAAGCAGACACGCCCTCCGGCGGCGCTTCAAAATGGGCACATGTCGCGCGTTTTCAACGGACAAACGTTTGCCGTGCGGCCTTCAAGGGTTCGCCCGGACTGATCGCTGCCGAATGGAATGAGATAGTTTGCGTGCGGAAATATCCGTGCATGGTTCATGAAAGCATCACGAAACACAGGTATATCGCAGTTCACGAGAGGCTGAAAATGGAACAGTCCTTACGCAACTTCGCGCTTTCGACCAACGGCCAGTCCGTGACTTTCGACATCGTCGTGCAAAAGCGTGCGATAGGCTGCTCGATCACGCGCGATGCGCTCGAGCAGCATTTCTGGCTGGAGCGCGGTGCAGACGAATCGCATTTGTCGAAGGCGTTCGGCAACGGCGAGCGCCGCATTGCCGCCGTTGCAGAACGCAAGGCGCTGGCGAAGGGATCGACGCACGTGTCAATCACGGCAGACGATTTCGAATACCGCTGAGCGCTCGCGCGCATCCCGTCATTCTGACGACATCGGCGCGTGGCGTTGCCGCTCGCGCGCCTCACGTGGTGTCCGCGCCGCGCGGGATCGCACCGCGCGCCTCCCTGCCGTTGCGCTTGAACACGGAAGTTGTCCGTTGTCGATAGCCTGCGCCCTTCGGATTCGCGAGACCATGAACAAACTAGTTCGCGCCATTGCATTCGCGGCCGACAAGCACCGCAACCAGCGTCGGAAGGATCACGAGGCCTCGCCTTATATCAACCATCCAATCGCATTGGCCAATGTGCTGGCCAATGAAGCGGGGATAGAGGACGAGCGTGTCCTCGTTGCCGCCGTCCTTCACGACACCATTGAAGACACGGAGACCACCGGGCAGGAATTGTGTCACCTGTTTGGAAAGGACGTGACGGACATCGTCATGGAGGTCACCGACGACAAAGCTTTGCCGAAAGCGGAGCGCAAGCGGCTGCAGATCGAGCACGCCGCCCATATCAGTACCGCTGCCAAACTGGTTAAGCTGGCCGACAAAATCTGCAACCTGCGCGATATTGCAACGAGTCCTCCCGCCGACTGGCCGCTTCAACGGAAGCTCGAATACTTCGACTGGGCAAAGAGTGTCGTCGATGCGCTGCGCGGCGTGCATCCTGCGCTGGAAGCGCTGTTCGATGATGCGTATTGCGCCGGGAAAGAAGCGCTGTCCAGGTAAATTCGCGCCAAACGAAAGGCCAGTGTCTTTGCAGACACTGGCCTTTGTTCACGACACCGCCGCAACGCTACGCTTCAAGTGCCAGCGTGGCGAACGTGGCAAGCCAATGCTCGCCCATGTAGTCGCCTGCCACGTGTTGCAGCGCGCTTTCCAGATGCACATCCGCGGCTTCGAACAGCACTGCGCGGCGCGCATCATCGTTGGGCAGCGCGCGCGCAAGCGAGCGCTGGCACCATGCGCGGCTCAGATTCAGCCCATCGAGATGGGCGATCTTGCCGTCGCTGCGGTCCGAAACGGTGGCCGGCACGAACAGCGTTGCAGGCTGGCGCTGCGCGAGATCGGGCAAGAAGCGCGTGAACCAGTCCACGAATTCGGCGGGCGCCAGCACGCGGCGCATCAACTCCGCCTCCATCAACGCAGGCGAAAGGAATTCGTCGCCCGAGGGTTCCCATGCCTGGCAACCTGCATCGTTCAGATACCAGCGCTTCGCTGTGTCGACGATCAGCTTCGACAGCGAATCGCGCTGCGTACGATGCGCGAAATCGAGCGTGAGCGCCAACGCGAACGCGGTATTGAAATGCGTGCCGACGCGCAGCGGATAGGTCGCGTTGGGCAAGAATGTTTCGAAGCGCTCGACGAACGCCTGCGTCAGCGGCTCGATGGTCTTCGCCCATCGCTGCGCCTGCGGCAGCTTCATCGACGCCGCCTGGCCCGACAACGCGAGTAGCCAGGCCCATCCATACGGACGCTCGAAGCCACGGTTGTGCGACAAATCGAGGTACGCGCGCTCGCCCGCGACGTTGTGATCAGTGAAGTGCTCGTCGATCACACCGATGATGCGCGGCGCCTCGGGCAACTCGGGGAAGCGTTCGATCAGATGCATCAGCAGCCAGTAGCCGTGCACGCATGAGTGCCAGTCGTAGCTGCCGTAGAAGATAGGGTGCAGCGCGCGCGGACCTTGCACGTCTTGCGGTCCGGCAAGTGAATGCGTGAGCTTGTTCGGATATTCGCGCGTCAGATGTGAAAGCGCGAGTCCAGCAAATTTCGATGCGATCTCGGAGGTGAGCAGGGCAGTCATCGACGCCTCGTCCTAACAGACATGGGTTACGGTCGGCCTCACGGACCCTCGTATGGGCCTCGTGGGCAAGGTGCACATTCTGCCCTTAACGAACCGCTTTTGTCATGTGCATGACGTGCTGCAGCGCGGCTTAGAACAGTTCGCGCAGCCGGTGATAGAGCATGCCGAGTTCCAGCGCGGGACCGCGCAGCGCCGGGCCGCCGGGAAAGCGCGCGTGCCTGATCTTCGCGAACAGCTCGAGAGCGCTCGTGTCGCCCGTCATCGCCTTGGCGACGATGCGGCCAGCAATGCCCGTCAGCGCGACGCCGTGTCCCGAGAAGCCTTGCACATAGAAGTAGTTCGGATCGATCGAACCGAAATCGGGCGCGCGATTGCGCGTGATGTCGACGAAGCCGCCCCACGCGTATTCGATTTGCGCGTCGGCGAGTTGCGGAAAGACGATGAGCATGCGCTTGCGGATATCGTCGGTGAGTTGCGCGGGCGATGCGCCCGTCGAACTGCCGCGGCCGCCGAACAGCACGCGATGATCCGCCGACACGCGAAAGTACTCGAGGAAGAAATTGTTGTCGCAAATGGCGGGACGGTTCTTGATCAGCGCATCGGCGCGCTCCTTGCCGAGCGATTCCGTCGCGACGATATACGACGCAATAGGCGCGATCCGTGCCGCGATGGCGGCGGGCAGCACGTTGCCGAGCGTCGCGTTGCCGCACGCGGCGACGAAACGGCAGCGCACTTCGCCCGTTGCGGTCCGCACGACGGGCCGCGCGCCGCGCACCACTTCCAGCACAGGCGAATGCGCGAACAGTTGCGCCCCCTCGCGCCGCGCTGCATCGGCGAGACCCAGGCAGTACTTGAGCGGATGCAGATGCCCGGACAACGCATCGTAGACGCCCGCCAGATAACGGTCGGACGCGATGCGCCCGCGAATCTCGTTCCCGTCGATCCACGACAGATGCGGATACCCCCAGCGCTGCGTGACGGCATCCATCCATGCTCGCAGGTCGGGAACGCGCTTTTCTTTGGTCGCAACCGTCATGAAGCCCGGAGTGAAATCGCAATCGATTTCATAGCGCGCAATCCGTTCGTGCACGAGCTTGA
Source organism: Burkholderia sp. E7m39 (assembly GCA_001319865.1). Lineage (GTDB taxonomy): Bacteria > Pseudomonadota > Gammaproteobacteria > Burkholderiales > Burkholderiaceae > Paraburkholderia > Paraburkholderia bengalensis. The sequence goes on from BBSL01000144.1 coordinate 9,536, forward strand.
CGGCCTCGACAGATAGCGCCCACGCGGCGCGTGCACCTTCCAGACCGAGCTGTTTCTCGATGATCTCGTCTTTTGCGAAGCCGGCGAGCATCTGGCCGCCGTTGCGGCCCGACGCGCCCCAGCCGGGCCGATGCGCGTCGAGCACGACCACGGACAGGCCGCGCGCGCGGCATTCCAGCGCCACCGACAGGCCCGCGAAGCCCGCGCCGATCACGCACACGTCTGCGTCGAGCGAGCCTTCGAGCATCGGATCGTCCGCGAGCGGACGGGAGGCGGAGGCTTCGTAGTAGGACTGGCGAATCAGCGCATCTGCGCGGCGGTCGAGTGTTTGCATCAAAGCAGATCCTTCATTCGGTACCGGGCCATGGCAAGCACGAAGGCCAGCGTGCGTAGCAGCGCGCCGCCCGGAAAGTCGCGATGGCGGATTCTACCGAACACGTCGAAGCGCGACGCCTGGCCGTCGATGGCCTCGGCGATCAGCTTGCCCGCGAGTCCCATCGTGCTGACGCCGTGTCCCGAGGAGCCTTGTGCGAAATCAACGGTCGGCGCAAGGCGACCGAAGTGCGGCGCGCGCCGGCATCAACGCAGCGGCGCGGGTCGGATTGAGCGGTTCCGTTTCGATGACATAAGTGCCCCCGCGACCGCATGGGCGAAGATGACAAACGCGCATGTTGATTTCCCTTGAAGGTAAAGATCCGGCATGAGCGTGTGTCGCGTTGTCGATGCGTCGCGGCGCCCGCGCCGGTGGTCTGACTGCCGTTACGAAAGCCCGAGTTGTTGTGCGGTTGAGTCGATGGCTTTTTTCGCCTTCGATACGATCTCGTCGATTTCGCTCTTTGTTACGACGAGGGGCGGCGAGAGCAGCATGCGGTCGCCCGTGGCGCGCATGATCAGATTGCCGTTGAAGCAGAAGTCGCGGCAGATCGTGCCGACGTCGCCGCCGTTCGCGAAGCGCTTGCGTGTTTTCGGGTTTTCGGCGAGTTGAATTCCCGCGACGAGACCCGTGCCCGCCACTTCGCCGACGATGGGATGATTCGCGAACGCTTCGCGCAACGAGCGCTGGAAATACGGTCCCGTTTCGCTCTTCACGCGTTCGACAATATGTTCGTCGCGCAGCAGTTTCAGATTCGCGACGGCGACGGCAGCGGCGACGGGATGTCCCGAATAGGTGAGTCCGTGATTGAACTCGCCGTGCTCGATGATCGCCTTGGCGACGCAGTCATGCAGGCCGACAGCGCCCATCGGGATGTAGCCGCTCGTCAAGCCCTTGGCCATCGTGATCAGATCCGGCTCGAAACCGAAGTGCTGATGCGCGAACCATTCCCCCGTGCGGCCAAAGCCGCCGATCACTTCATCGGCGACGAGCAAAACGTCGTATTTGCGGCAGATTCGCTGGATTTCGGGCCAATATGTCGAAGGCGGAAAAATCACGCCGCCCGCCCCCTGGAAAGGCTCACCGATAAACGCGGCGACGTTCTCGGGACCGAGTTCGAGAATCTCCGTTTCGAGTTGTCGCGCGCGCTCGAGGCCGAACGCTTCCGGCGTCATGTCGCCGCCTTCGCCGAACCAGTACGGCTGGTCGATATGCACAATGTGCTCGACCTGCGAAGGCATCTGCTCATGCATGTAGCCCATGCCGCCCAGCGTGCCGCCTGCGATCGTCGAACCGTGATAGCCGTTCTTGCGCGAGATGACGAACTTCTTCAGCTTCTTGCCTTGCGTCGCCCAGTATTGATGCACGATGCGCAACACCGTGTCGTTACCTTCGGAGCCGCTGTTGCAATAGAAGAAGTGGTTAAAAGGCGCGGGCGTCAATTCGGCAAGCAATGCCGACAGTTCAATGACAGGCGGATGCGTGGTCTTGAAAAACGTGTTGTAGAAGGGCAGTTCCTGCAATTGCTTATACGCGGCGTCGGCGAGTTCCTTGCGGCCATAACCCACGTTCACGCACCACAGCCCCGCCATGCCGTCGATGATCTTGTGGCCGTCCGAATCCCACAGATATACGCCTTCCGCCTTCACGATCACGCGGCTTCCCGCGCGGTTCAATGCACCCATATCCGAGAACGGATGGATGTGATGCGCGGCGTCGAGCGCGCGATATTCCGCTGTGCTGCGCTGTTGTTGTGTCGCCGATGCTTTCGCGGCTGGTTGCACGTAGGCGATTTCATCTGTCCTGTAGCTCATGTTCTCTCCAGTTGGCTAGCCGTTGCACATTCGCTTAAACGTGCAGCAGCAAATGCTTGCGTTCCCACGAGCTGATCACGCGGAAGAACGCTTCGTATTCGGTTTCCTTCAGCGCGAGATACGCCTTGACGAATTGCTCGCCCATGATTTCGGCGAGCGGCTCGCACGCGCTCATCAACGTCAAGCCTTCTTCCAGATTGCGCGGCAACTGGTAGGGCAGTTCGTAGCCGTCGCTGGAGAGCGGTTCCGTCGGCGTCAGGCGTTGCGTCATGCCCAGATAACCCGCTGCGAGCGTGCCCGCGATCGCGAGATACGGGTTGCAGTCCACGCCGGGAATACGGTTCTCGATGCGCCGCGCCTGCGGTCCCGAATGCGGAATGCGGAAACCCACCGTGCGATTGTCGTAGCCCCATTGCACATTGATCGGCGCGGCCATGAAACGCGACAGGCGGCGATAGGAATTGATGTACGGCGCGAAGATCGGCATCAACGCGGGCGTGTACTTCTGCAGCCCGCCCAGATAGTGATTGAAGAGATCGGTTGGCTTGCCGTCGCTGCCCGTGAACAGGTTTTGCCCCGTCTCTTCATCGACGAGACTTTGATGCACGTGCATGGCCGAGCCGGGTTCGCTCTCCATCGGCTTGGCCATGAAGGTCGCGTACATGTGATGGCGCAGTGCCGCTTCACGCACGGTGCGCTTGAACAGGAACACCTGATCGGCGAGCTTGAGGGGATCGCCGTGCAGGAAATTGATTTCCATCTGCGCGGCGCCCACCTCATGAATCAGCGTGTCGACTTCGAGTTCCTGAATGTCGCAGTACTCGTAGATATCTTCGAAGAGGGGATCGAACTCGTTGACGGCTTCGATCGAATACGCCTGGCGTCCCGTTTCCGGGCGCCCCGTTCGCCCGACGGGCGGCTGCAGCGGCAGGTCCGGGTCCTTGTTCATATCGACCAGATAGAACTCCAGTTCCGGCGCGATGACGGGCTTCCAGCCCTTGGCCTTGTACAGATCCAGCACGCGGCGCAACACGCGGCGCGGCGAGATGGCGACGGGCGTGCCGTCGAAATGCACGCAGTCGTGAATCACCTGTGCTGTGGGATCGACGGCCCATGGGATGATGCGGATCGTCGTCGGATCGGGTACGCAGACCATGTCGGGGTCGGTGACGCCCGTGAGCGTGCCGTCGTCGGGATACTCGCCCGTCACCGTCTGGATCATCACGGCTTGCGGCAGGCGCATCGACTCGCCGGACTCGAACTTGCTGCGCGGAATGATCTTGCCGCGCGCGATCCCGGCCATGTCGGGAATGATCGCTTCGATTTCGGTGATGTGGTGCTTCTTCAGAAATTCATCAATGTCTTGCATGATCGTTCTCTCTGTTTTTGCGCGGGACGGGATCAGCCATTTGCGCTTGCAGCCGCTGCCGAACCCATCCTGATGCGCATTCGATCGCGGCACGCGGCGCCGAATGCACGGAAGATCGCTGTCGATAATGCGTCGCTCGCATGCTTCCACTCGGGGTGCCATTGCACACCCAGCGTGAAGGCACGCGCATCCGTCGCGCTGATCGCTTCGATCAATCCATCCGGCGCGCGGGCTTCGACGGTGAGGCCGTCGCCCAGCCGCTCGACGCCCTGACCATGCAGCGAATTCACGCGCACTTCGCTCACGCCGCCGGCAAGCTTCTGCAACAGCCCGCCTTGCACGAGTTGCAGCGCATGCGAGGGCGCGTACTGCACGTCGAGGTCGTCTTCCTTGTTCTCGCGATGGTCGTGGTAGCCGTCCACCGCGTGAACGCTTTGATGCAGCGTTCCACCGAATACGACATTCATTTCCTGAAAGCCCCGGCAAATGGCAAGAACGGGAACGCCCGCGTCGATGGCGGCACGCATCAGCGGCAACGTGGTCGCATCGCGGGCGGCGTCGTGCAGCGTGCCCGGCGTGCTCGCGCGACCGCCGTAACGGTGCGGCTCGACGTTCGAATAGCTGCCTGTAAACACCAGGCCGTCGAGATGCGCGAGTACGTCTTGCGGCGCCTGCCGTTCGCCCAATGCGGGCAGCAGCATCGCCATAACCTGCGCGCCGTCCACCACGGCCGCGATGTACTTTTCGCCGACCGTATGCGACGGATGCATGCCCGACATCGTTTTGTCGGCGGTGACGCCGACCAAAGGTTTCATTTGCATGACTAACAGTATTCGTTAACGACAGCGGAACGCGGCATGTGGGTATGCGCGGCACGATTCCGCAGCCGCGCGCAGGGCGCGAAGCCGCCAGAAGGGTGCTTGCGGGACAGCGTCGTCAGCGGATCGCGCCGCGCGTAGCGAACAGATAAGCCGTGCCATTGGCTCCGCTGCGTTCACTCGCAGGCGTGCAGCGGCGCGCGTCCGGCGTAGGGACGAGCGCAACTGCGCGCGCGGCGCGATGAAGCGCGCGAAGCATTGGCCCGCAAACGGGCCGGACAGCGATTGGAGAGGCGCTAGGGCAAGAGCGATGCGACTTCGTCGGTATGAACCGCGATGAACGCACGCGCTGAAATGGAGTTGTGACGGCGGACGGAACGACGAGACAGGATCGTGAAGACGGACAGAAAGCGGCGAAACGCAAGCCTGCCGTTGCTGCCGTCGGCGATGGCGCCGTCAGCGCGAAGACACCTCGCGAACTGACTACGATCCCACCTAACCAAAGGGCCTCGGACTCTCACGATTACACTCGACTGGCACGTTGAAAGTTTTGAACGCCCCGCTCTAAAAAACGCAATGACCGTTTAAAGAAACAGGACGGCAGGTTGTCATTCGACAAGCATGTTTTTGTCCTCGCACCGCGATCATTAAAGCCCACAGATGGACAAAACGAAGCTGGAAACATCAACCTGTAGATCAGGATATACGAGTCAAAAACGCCGTCAAAGTCTTTTTACGTTTCTCCGATGAGGGCTTACCCTGAGCTATCTATGCCGATTAAAGTACACATGATGGCCATAAATGCGTAAAAATTGCGTTTCCCTTTCAGGGTTTTCCCCAGAAGCCGCCGATTTAAAGTGATTAGAATATTCAACACACGCGCGTGCTATTCGAACGCGGTGATTCGACGCTGTTCTTTTCCGTTTTAGTGAGTCCATCGATGTCCATTGAAGTGGCCACCCGCCTGCAATACATCCGCAAAAAGCACGGTCTCTCGCAACGCGAGCTGGCCAAACGCGCGGGCGTGACAAACGGCACGATCTCGCTGATCGAACAGAACCGCGTGAGTCCTTCCGTCGGCTCATTGAAGAAACTGCTCGAATGCATTCCGATGAGCCTCGCTGAATTCTTCACATTTGAAGTCGAGGCGGACCGCACGGTCGTTTCGCGCCGCGCGGAGATGCCGAATCTCGGCAACGAGCAGATCGAGTTCTATCTGGCAGGGGCGAGCGTCAAAGACCGCAATATGGGCATCATGCGCGAGGTGTATCAGCCGCTCGCGGATACGGGCCCGGAAATGCTGCAGCATGCGGGGCACGAGGGCGGCGTGGTGGTCAGCGGTCAACTGGAACTGACCGTCGACGGCACGACGTGGCTGCTCGATCCCGGCGACAGCTATTACTTCGAAAGCCGCTTACCGCATCGTTTTCGCAATCCGAGCGCGCAACAGGTGTGTGAAGTCGTGTCGGCCAATTCGCCGCCCACCTTCTAGGTTTTCTCGCACGCCGCTGCGCGTCAACGCGTTCAACGCCGTATCGGATTGCACGCAGCCCGCATGCGCCGCGTTGCACGCATAACATTGAGGCATCCTGATGGACAAGACGACATTGGCTTACTGGCAGGAAAAAGCAGCAACACTCTCAATCGAAGGCCGTGCATTTATCGACGGCGAATATCGTCCGGCTGAAAGCGGGCGCACATTCGATTGCGTCAGTCCCGGCGACGGAAAAGTACTCGCGAAGATCGCCGATTGCGGCGAAGCCGATGTGAATGCGGCTGTAAAAGCAGCGCGCCGCGCATTCGAACAGGGCGTGTGGGCAGCGCGCAATCCGCGCCAGCGCAAGGCGACGCTGCTGAAGTGGGCCGCGCTGATACGCGAGCATCTCGACGAACTCGCATTGATAGAAACGCTCGATGCCGGCAAGCCGATTGGCGACACGACGACTGTCGACGTGCCGGGCGCGGCGTATTGCGTCGAATGGTTCGCTGAAGCGATCGACAAGGTCGGCGGCGAAGTGGCGCCTGCCGATCATCACCTCGTCGGTCTCGTAACGCGCGAGCCGATTGGCGTGGTCGCAGCGGTCGTGCCGTGGAATTTTCCAATCCTGATGGCGTCGTGGAAATTCGGTCCCGCGCTCGCGGCAGGCAACAGCGTCGTGCTGAAGCCTTCGGAGAAATCGCCGCTGACGGCAATCCGCGTCGCGCAGCTCGCGCTCGAAGCGGGCATTCCGGCGGGCGTATTCAATGTCGTGCCGGGCGGCGGCGAGCCGGGCAAGCTGCTCGCGCTGCATCACGACGTGGATTGCCTTGCATTCACGGGTTCCACCAATGTCGGCAAGCTGATCATGCAATACGCGGGGCAGTCGAATCTGAAGCGTGTATGGCTGGAACTGGGCGGCAAGTCGCCGAACATCGTGCTGCCCGATTGCCCCGACCTCGATCGCGCGGCAAAGACGGCGGCGGGCGCGATCTTCTACAACATGGGCGAGATGTGCACGGCGGGTTCTCGCTTGCTCGTGCATCGCGATATCAAGGACGTGTTTCTCGACAAGCTCGTCGCGGCTGCGCGCAGCTATTCGCCGGGCAATCCGCTAGACCCGAAGACCTCGATGGGCGCGATCGTCGATCAGGTGCAACTCGATCGCGTGCTCGGCTATATCGAGGCGGGGCGCGCAGAGGCGAAGCTGGTGCACGGCGGCTCGCGCGTGCAGAACGAAAGCGGCGGCTTCTACATCGAGCCGACCGTGTTCGATGTGCCGAAGCCCGATGCGAAGATCGCGCGTGAAGAGATCTTCGGGCCGGTGTTATCGGTGATCACATTCGACACGATCGACGAAGCAGTACTGATCGCCAATGACAGCGACTACGGCCTCGCTGCTGCCGTATGGACCGCCAACCTGACGACGGCGCATGAGGTGTCGCGACGTTTGCGTGCGGGCACGGTGTGGGTCAACTGCTACGACGAAGGCGGCGACATGAACTTCCCGTTCGGCGGATACAGGCAATCGGGCAATGGCCGCGACAAGTCGCTGCATGCATTGGAGAAGTACACCGAGTTGAAGTCGACGCTGGTGCGATTGCGCTAAAGCGCAAAAGGGGAAGGCGCGCGCCTGCTTACGATGAAGAAGCCGAAAGCGCGCGCCGCGCCTGGCGATGTCCCTCGCGCATGCCGAGTGTGTAGATCGCGAGTGCGCCGCTGATGATCGCCAGTTGCCACATCAGCAGATCGTTGCCGAGCGCTTTCATCGCCGGGCCGGCGAACAGCGGGCCCGCCATCGAGCACGCGGTAAACGCGAGCGACAGCACGCGCATGTTGCGCGTGATCGCCGGCTTGTCGCTGCAGGCGGCCGCGTACATGCCGAGCGTGATGTACGCGCTGTTCATTCCGCCGAGTACGAGCGCAGCGACCATCGACGCAAAATGACGCGGGCGGCGCGAACGCAAACAGAACGATCGCCGCAGTGCTCACGATCGCGCAGCCGATCACCGTTGCGGCGAGACGGAAGCGGTCGGCGAGCCAGCCAACCGGAAACTGCAACACCACGCCGCCGATGCCGAAGCATGCGAGCGTCATGGTGGTTTGCGCGGCCGTGAGTCCGCGGCTGTCGGCGAAGAGCGGGAAGAGTCCATACAGCGCGCCATCGCCTAGCCCGCCGGCTGCGATCGTCACGAGGCCGAGGCATAGGGTCGGGCCGAATTCGACTCGCGCGACACGACGCGCGCTGCACGGGGTCGATACGCGCTGCCGCGATGTCGAGCGCGTGAGCCACAACGGAACAGCCGCTGCGAGCGTCAGCAGCGACCCCAACGCGAACACCAGCATGCCGCTCGCGCCCCACACCGCGGCAAGCGATGGCGCCAGCACGCCCGCCGACGCGATCAACGTCTCGTGAACGCCGACTACTTTGCCGCTTTTCTCTGCGGGCACGAGACTGTAGAGCCAGGTCTCGTTGGCGATCCAGCGCAGGCCGATGCCGAAGCCCATCAGCGCGCCCGGCAGCAGCCACATTGGCCACGCAGGCCGCGCGATCCACGCAAGCGCGTTCAACGTTGCATACGCGATCAGCGAACTGGCGAGCCCGAGCGTCACGGTCAGCTTCGCGTCGAGCCGTTCCACCAGGCGCGGCGTGACCAGCAGCCCTGAGAACATGCCGGCCCATTGTGCCGCTGCGAACAGCCCCGCGCGCGGCGCATCGAGCCCCTGATGCGCGAGCCACACAGGAAGGACGATGAAGCCGATGCCGAACTGACCGATTTGCGCGAGCGTCGACACGGCCGTCAGCGCGGCCACCGCGCGCCAATGCACGGGCGCAGCGATGGCGCACGTGTTCACGACGCGCTCCCGTCGGGTATCGGCAGGCCTTGTTCGCGACACTCGACGGGACAGCCCGCTTTCAGGCACGCCTTGTCGTCGCAGTAGCGGCACAACTGCATGGCGTGCGGCGCGTCGCGCGTTTCGTTCCACAGTATCTTGATCAGCAACTGTTCGAAGACATCGCGTTCTTCGTCGTCGAGCCTTGCGACGATGCGCTCGAGCATCCGTCCGCGCGCCGTGTGCAGGCGGCTCGCTTCGCGGCGCCCGGCGGCAGTGAGCGCCAGCGCCACGGAACGTTTGTCGCTGCCCGTGTTCTTCTCGACGAGGCCCGCATCGACGAGGCCCGCCACCGCTCGCACGGCAGCAGGATGCGAGAGATCGACGGCATCGCGCAGCAATTCGATCGACGAGTGGGGATACTGGCCGATCGCATTCAACATGGCGCGCGCCGTGGGGCCGGCGAGGGCGGGAATGGTGGGCTGTGCGTTCAGCTCGTCGGTCACCAGAAGGGCGAGCACGCCGAGCAGATTTTCCGTGCGGCGGGTCATCAGGACGCCTCGATATGTGCACTCTGCATATGTGCATGATGCACATATTGGTGGTGAATTTCAAGGTCGATCCGGCCGGCCCTTTTAGACCTTTGTTGCGCCGTTGTGGTGCCTTTTACGGATTTGCATGGAAATATCCAGTAACCGTTTCGTAACTCATTACTCAGCCACTTCGACTATTGTTCTTCTGTTGGACATTGGATTTACTCATGAGCAGGTCGACGAAGATGAACAAGATTGAGATCGCGAAAAGAGTCGCAGCACCGGCGCTCGTTGTCGGGGTTTTACTCGCATTGGGCGGTTGTGCCGTTGCGCCGCCCTCCGGGCCAAGCGTGGTCGCGCTGCCGCGTAAGGGCGAGCCGCTCGAGCAGTTCCAGCAGGACGACTACGCGTGCCGGAACTATGCGTACCGCAGCACGGACCCGAACGCGGCGTCGCAACAGGCCACCAACAGCGCCGTGGGCAGCGCGGCCGTCGGCACGCTGGGCGGCGCGGCCATCGGCGCATTGTTCGGCGCGGCGGCGGGCAATCCGGGCGCAGGCGCGGCCATCGGCGCGGGCAGCGGCTTGCTGATCGGCGGCGCGACGGGCGCGAACGGCGCGTCGTATTCCGCCTACGGCTTGCAAGGGCGCTACGACGCGGCCTACGCGCAGTGCATGACGTCCAAGGGCAATACCATTTCGCAACCGGCCGTGCCCGCGTACTATTCGCCGCCGCCCGTCTACTACGCACCGCGCCCTTACTACTACGGGCCGCCGGGCGTCGTCTACTCGCCGTATCCTTATTACTGATCCGCACGCTGCCGGATGTTGGAAAGCGTGAGCGCGTCAATCGCGCTCACGCTTTTTTGTGTCACTCCACGAATTGCGCACACGCCGTCGCATGTGCCTGGCGGCCTGGCTCGCCGAGCGGCTGGCGCCCGGCCATCGCGCCGAACCTCAGAAAGCTCGCCGCCGCGAACAGCGATACGCTGACGCCGCCCTATCACATCAACGTGTTA
>BBSL01000145.1 GCA_001319865.1 Burkholderia sp. E7m39
CGCTAATTGGCGTCCAAAACGCGCTGCGCGATCGATGCGCTCGTTGGCGGCATTCCCGCGATGATCGACGAATGAACGCGCTGCCTCGCCAGCGAGACTGGCGAGGCAGCGCATCTGTGCGCGCGAAGGCTTCAGTCGAAAACTTCAGTCGGGCGCGTACTTGAACTCGGGCAACGCTTCCAGCGACGACTTCGTCGCATCGGGCATCGTCACCTGCTTGCTGTTGATCTGCAGATCGCCGAACGGCACGGCGACGTAGTGTCTGCCCATGCCGAGAAAACCGCCCACCGACAGAATCGCGAACGCGGTGTGATCGGACGGGGAGACGACCAGGTCGTCGATCACGCCGATCTTGTCCTTGTCGCGGTTATACACGCTCGCGCCCGCGAGCTTCGACGCGCGAAAGCCGCTGCCCGTCTGCATGACTTGCGTGTGGCGCTCGGTGATCGATTGCGGCGCGCCTTGCGCGAGCGCCGCCGTCGAGACGAGCGCGGCCAGCACGCCCGCCATGCCGAGCCGGCACGTCCGGTTGAATACGTGTTGCACGATGGTCCTCCCTGTCATTGAGTGCTTATGCTGGCGAGGCGGTCGCGGACTCAGGGCTTGACGTCGTCGCGGTCGGGATCGACATCGGGATCGAGCGGGGGTGCGTCCGGGTCCTGCGACGGTCCGACATCGGGCAAATCGGTTTGCACGACGTCGGACTGGTCAGGGCGGATCGGGTTCTCGCCTTCGTTGGGCGTGGTCGACATGGCCGGTCCTCCGTGGGTTGCGTTGCTCACAGGAGTTGACCAGCAAGTTGCGCACCCGGCCGGGGGCCTGGAAACGTGATGAGGCGCGTTTACTAACGCATTCTTCAGGCGCGTTTTTCAGGCCGGTTCAGGTTTCATCGCCCTGCGTGGCGAGACGCGGCGCAGCCTGCGCCGCTGCGCGCTTTTGTGTGGCCTCCGCTTCGGCGAGCCGGCGTGCGGCTTCGCCCACCTCCTGGCGAAACTGCACGAGCGCGGAGAGCGACGCATCGGGCGGCTGCAGCGCGGACCACAGCACGTCGATCAGGCGGTCAGCCGTCGCATCGATGTCGGTGCGGCGATTGCCGAGCGCGGCGTCCCACAGCACGTGCTCCATCGGGCCGAACACGAGCGAGCGCAACAGGCGCAGCGGCATGTCCGAGCGGATCTGGCCCTTCTGCTGCCCCTGCGACAGCACGCGCATCAGCGGCGCCGTGTAGCGGCGCTGCAGGCCCGTCAGTTCCTCGCTGAGTTCGTGCTGCCGGGTGCGGCCTTCCGACAGTACCAGCGCGCACAAGCCCGTGCCGTTGACGAGCATCAGCCGCAAGTGCGTCCGCACGATGAAAGCGAACTGCTGGCGGATGCTGCCGTCGCGCGGCAGGCCCGATTCGATCGCTTCGATGATTTCGTCATACCAGTCGCCGATCACGCGCGCACACAGTTCGCGCTTGCCGCGAAAGTAGCTGAACACCGTCGCTTCCGAAATGCCGAGACGCTGCGCGATCTCCGCTGTCGTCGCGCGCTCGTAGCCCTTTTCGGAAAAGACGTCGCGGCCCGCCTGGAGGATTTCCTTCACGCGTTGCTGCGACTTGCGTCCCGCCGGCTGGCGGCGCGATCCCGGCGCCTCGGCTCTTGCTACGCCCATCATATATGAGTCCAGTTCAGATTTCGGAGGAAAAGGCCTCCGTTTCGGCCGATACTACCACGATGCATGGCCGTTCAGCGCGCGCTTACCAGTTTTGAGTGATACTCAAAAATACCGGTTGACGCTTACGTAAATCTGGAGTGAAATGCGCTCTGTGCTGCCGTGCGCGGGTGTCTGTCGAATGAATACGCCCTGTGCGGCCGGCGAACCGCCTGAGCGCGGCTCAGAACAATCGATTGACGCGGCGCGGCGCCTGGTGGCGATCGCGGCTCTCCGCAAAGAACTCCTGGAGACACACATGAGCAACTTGCCCGGTTTGCAGTTCCCGCTTGGTGATGAGATCGAGATGCTGCGCGATAGCGTCGCGTCGTTTGCGGCGAAAGAGATCGCGCCGCGTGCGGGCGAAATCGACCGCACGGATCAATTTCCGATGGACCTGTGGAAAAAGTTCGGCGATCTGGGCGTGCTCGGCATGACCGTTTCCGAGGAATACGGCGGCGCAAACATGGGCTACACGGCGCACATGGTCGCGATGGAGGAGATTTCGCGCGCGTCGGCGTCGGTGGGGCTGTCGTATGGCGCGCATTCGAACCTGTGCGTGAACCAGATTCACCGCAACGGCACGGCCGCGCAGAAAGAAAAATATCTGCCGAAGCTGGTGTCGGGCGAGCACGTCGGCGCGCTGGCAATGAGCGAGCCGAACGCCGGCTCGGACGTGGTCAGCATGAAGCTGCGCGCGGAGAAAAAGGGCGACCGCTACGTGTTGAACGGCACGAAGATGTGGATCACGAACGGCCCGGATTGCGACACGCTCGTCGTCTACGCGAAGACGGATATCGAGGCGGGTCCGCGCGGCATTACGGCGTTCATCGTCGAGAAGGGCATGAAGGGCTTTTCGGTGGCGCAGAAGCTCGACAAGCTCGGCATGCGCGGCTCGCATACGGGCGAGCTGGTGTTCGAGAACGTGGAGGTGCCCGAAGAGAACATCCTCGGCGAACTGAACGGCGGCGTAAAGGTGCTGATGAGCGGCCTCGACTACGAGCGCGCCGTGCTCGCGGGCGGCCCGACGGGCATCATGCTGGCCGTGATGGACGCCGTCGTGCCGTACATCCACGACCGCAAGCAGTTCGGCCAGTCGATTGGCGAATTCCAGCTGATCCAGGGCAAGGTCGCGGATCTGTACACCACATTGCAGGCGTGCCGCGCGTATCTGTACGCGGTCGGCCGTCAGCTCGATACGCTCGGCACCGCGCACGTGCGTCAGGTGCGCAAGGACTGCGCGGGCGTCATCCTGTACACGGCAGAGAAGGCCACGTGGATGGCCGGCGAGGCGATCCAGATCCTGGGCGGCAATGGTTACATCAACGAGTATCCCGTCGGCCGTCTGTGGCGCGACGCGAAGCTCTATGAAATCGGCGCGGGTACGAGCGAAATCCGCCGCATGCTGATTGGCCGCGAGCTGTTCGCGGAAACGATGTAAGAGCCATGAGGTTGGAGTAAGCGCTACCGTGCCACTCCAACCGCATGCGATGGGGCGGGAGTCATGCGCTCAAGCGCCTCCTGTCGCCGACACGCGATCGAGAACACCAACATGCCGATCATCGAATCGAAACTGAATCCCCGTTCCGACGATTTCCGCGCGAACGCAGCCGCGCTCGAAGCGCTCGTCGAAGACCTGAAGGCGAAGATCAGCAAGCTCGCGCTAGGCGGCGGCCCCGCCGCGCGCGACAAGCACGTGTCGCGCGGCAAGCTGCTGCCGCGCGATCGCATCGCGCAACTGCTCGATCCGGGCACGCCGTTTCTCGAGCTGTCGCAACTCGCGGCGTTCGGCATGTATCACGACGACGCGCCGGGCGCGGGCGTCATCACGGGCATCGGGCGCATTGCGGGCCAGGAGTGCGTGATCGTCTGCAACGATGCCACTGTGAAGGGCGGCACGTACTATCCCGTGACGGTGAAGAAGCACGTGCGCGCGCAGGAAATTGCCGCGGAGAACCGCTTGCCGTGCGTGTATCTCGTCGACTCGGGCGGCGCGAATCTGCCGAATCAGGACGACGTGTTCCCCGACCGCGATCACTTCGGCCGCATCTTCTATAACCAGGCGAACCTGTCGGCGCAAGGCATTCCGCAGATCGCCGTCGTGATGGGCTCGTGCACGGCGGGCGGCGCATATGTGCCCGCAATGAGCGACGAGTCGATCATCGTCAAGAACCAGGGCACGATCTTCCTGGGCGGTCCGCCTCTCGTCAAAGCGGCGACGGGCGAGGAAGTCAGCGCGGAAGATCTGGGCGGCGGCGATGTGCACACGCGTCTGTCGGGTGTCGCCGATCATCTCGCGCAGAACGATCCGCATGCGCTCGCCATTGCGCGCAGCATCGTCGGCAATCTGAACCGTCGCAAGGACGTGTCCGTGACGATGCAGGAACCGAAGCCGCCGCGCTACGACGTGAAGAGCATCTACGGCGTGATTCCCGTCGATACGCGCAAGCCGTTCGATATCCGCGAAGTGATCGCGCGCATCGTCGACGATTCCGCCTTCGACGAATTCAAGGCGCGTTACGGCACGACGCTCGTGTGCGGCTTCGCGCACATCTGGGGGCACCCGGTCGGCATCGTCGCGAACAACGGCATTCTGTTTTCCGAGTCGGCGTTGAAGGGCGCGCACTTCATCGAACTGTGCGCGCAGCGCAAGATTCCCCTCGTGTTCCTGCAGAACATCACGGGCTTCATGGTGGGCCGCAAGTACGAGAACGAAGGCATCGCGCGCAACGGCGCGAAGATGGTGACGGCCGTCGCGACCGCGAAGGTGCCGAAGTTCACGGTGATCATCGGCGGTTCGTTCGGCGCCGGCAATTACGGCATGTGCGGCCGCGCCTACTCGCCGCGCTTCCTGTGGATGTGGCCGAACGCGCGCATCTCGGTGATGGGCGGCGAGCAGGCAGCGTCGGTGCTGGCGACGGTGAAGCGCGACGGCATCGAAGCGAAAGGCGGCACGTGGACGGCGGAGCAGGAAGAAGCGTTCAAGCAGCCGATCCGCGAGCAATACGAGCATCAGGGCCATCCGTACTACGCCAGCGCGCGCTTGTGGGACGACGGTGTGATCGATCCCGCGCAAACGCGCGACGTGCTCGGTCTCGGTTTGTCCGCCGCGATGAATGCGCCAATCGAAGACACGCGCTTCGGCGTGTTCCGCATGTAACGCGAGCGCAGCGAAAGGAGCTTCGATCATGCAATACCAGAACCTCACCGTCGCGATCGACAATGCCGTTACGACAGTCACGCTGAATCGCCCCGACGTGCGCAACGCGTTCAACGAAGCGATGATCGCGGAACTCACGTCGGCGTTCAATGTGCTGAACGATCGCGACGACGTGCGCGCCGTCGTGCTCGCGGCGAACGGCAAGGCATTCTGCGCGGGCGCCGACCTGAACTGGATGAAGAAGATGGCCGGTTACTCGGACGACGAGAACCGCGCCGACGCGATGCAGCTCGCCAATATGCTGTTATCGATCTATCGCTGCAACAAACCGGTGATCGCGCGCGTGAACGGCGACGCGTACGCGGGCGGCATGGGCCTGATCTCGGCGTGCGATATCGTGGTTGCAGTGGACTCGGCGAAGTTCTGCCTGTCCGAAGCGCGCCTCGGCCTGATTCCGGCGACGATCGCGCCGTACGTGATCCGCGCGCTCGGCGAACAGGCATCGCGCCGCTACTTCACGACAGCCGAGCAGTTCGACTGCGCGACGGCGTATCGGCTCGGCTTCGTCGCCGAATGCGTGAGCGCCGACAAGCTCGACGAAACCGTCCAGCAGATCGCGGCCACGTTGTGCGCGAACGGTCCGCAAGCCGTGAAGGCCTGCAAGCGGCTCGTGCAGGACATCGCGGGTCGCGAACTGAATGCGGCGCTGATTGAAGACACGGCGGCGCGCATCGCGCAGGTTCGCGCGGGCGCCGAAGGACGCGAAGGCGTTGCATCGTTTCTCGACAAACGCTCGCCTTCGTGGCGCGCCTGAATGCGCCCCCAAGTGCGCTCGCAAGTGCGCTCGCAAGTGCGCTTCAAGGCGGCCACGCATAGAACAACTTCTGACTGAGACACCTCATGTTCAACAAGATCCTGATTGCGAACCGGGGCGAAATTGCGTGCCGCGTCGCCGCGACCTGCAAGCGGCTCGGCATTACGAGCGTTGCGGTCTACTCCGACGCCGACGCGAACGCGAAGCACGTCGCCGCGTGCGACGAGGCCGTGCATATCGGCGGGTCGACGGCGGCGGAGAGCTATCTGCGCGTCGAACGCATCGTCGAGGCGGCGCTCGCAACGGGCGCGCAGGCTGTGCATCCGGGCTACGGCTTTTTGTCGGAGAACGAGGACTTCGCGCACGCTTGCGAGAAAGCGGGCATTGCGTTCATCGGGCCGCCCGTCGAAGCGATTGCGGCGATGGGTTCGAAGGCGGCGGCGAAGGCGTTGATGCACTCGGCGGCCGTGCCGCTCGTGCCGGGCTATCACGGCGACGACCAGAACGCGGACCTGCTGCATCGCCAGGCCGATGAGATCGGCTATCCCGTACTGCTGAAGGCGAGCGCGGGCGGCGGCGGCAAGGGCATGCGCGTGGTCGAGCGCACGGAAGACTTTCCCGCCGCGCTCGCGTCATGCAAGCGCGAGGCGGCCAGCAGCTTCGGCAACGACCGCGTGCTGATCGAAAAGTACCTGACGCGGCCGCGTCACGTCGAAGTCCAGGTGTTCGCCGACAAGCACGGCGGCGCCGTCTATCTGTTCGATCGCGACTGCTCGGTGCAGCGACGCCATCAGAAGGTGCTGGAAGAAGCGCCTGCGCCGGGCCTGCAGCCGCAGGTGCGGCGCGCGATGGGCGAAGCGGCCGTGGCCGCGGCGCGCGCGGTGAACTACGTCGGCGCGGGCACCGTCGAGTTCATCATGACGGCCGACGGCGAGTTCTATTTCATGGAAATGAACACGCGCCTGCAGGTCGAGCATCCTGTGACGGAAATGGTGACGGGGCTCGATCTCGTCGAATGGCAGTTGCGCGTGGCGTCGGGCGAGCCGCTGCCGCTCGCGCAGGATCAACTGCGCATCGACGGTCACGCAATCGAAGCGCGCATCTACGCCGAGCATCCGGCGCGCGGCTTTTTGCCGTCGACGGGCACGCTCAAGCATCTGCGCATGCCGGCAGGTGTCGAGTTCGCGCTGGGCGAGGGCGGCGAGCGCGCAGCCGTGCGTATCGACAGCGGCGTGCGCGAGGGCGATACCATCACGCCGTTCTACGATCCGATGATCGCGAAGCTGATCGTCTACGGCGCGAGCCGCGACGAAGCGTTGAAGCGCATGGCGCACGCGCTGCGCGGCTTCGAAGTGGTTGGGCCGCATACGAACGTCGAGTTCCTGCAACGCATCGTCGCGAGTGTGCCCTTTGCGACGGGCGATCTCGATACGGGGCTGATCGAGCGTCATCACGACGCACTGTTCGCGCCCGCGAAGAAGCCGTTGCGCGAGGCGCTGGCGCTCGCGTGCGGCGCGCTGCTGACGCGCGAAGGCGGTGTCGCGCATGGCGCGTCGCCGTGGGACGCGCTGTCGCACTGGCGTCTGAACAGCGGCTATACGCAGACGCTAAACTGGCGCGACGTCGAGAAAGACGCTGCACTTGCAGTGGTTTTCTCGCGCGACGGCGACACGCAAACGCTCACGCACGACGGTCACGCGGCGCCGTTCAAATGGTGGCGCGGCGCGGGCGAACATGAATACGGCGCGATCATCGGCGATCAGCACGTGACGGGCCGCGTCTTCATCGACGGCGATACGTTCCATGTCTTTTGCCGCGGCGAAGCGCTCGCATTCGAGTGGCAGAACCTGCTCGCGCATGCCGCCGACGCGGAGCACGGCGAAGGGCGTCTCACCGCGCCGATGCCGGGCAAGGTGATCGCGGTGCTGGTCGAACAGGGCGCCGTCGTGGAGAAGGGGCAGCCGCTGATCGTGATGGAAGCGATGAAGATGGAGCACACGATCGGCGCGCCCGCAGCGGGCAAGGTGACGGAGGTGCTGTATGCCGTCGGCGACCAGGTCGCGGACGGCGCCCAGCTGCTGGTGCTCGAGGTCGAATAAGGCGCGAGCGCCTTAAAAAGCGTCCGGCGTCATGCGAGGCGCGCGTAGTTCGCTACGCGCGCCTCGTTTTCCATTTGACGGATGCTGTCGTACGCTTCGGGCGGCAAATGCGCGAAGCCTTTGAGCCGCAAACGCGTCGCGCGTTCGGGCAGCGCGGCGAGCGCATCGTCAAGCGCAGCGCGCAGCGCGTCGATCTGTTCAGGCCGCACACGTTTCGATGCAACCAACGGCAAGCCCGGCGATGAGTGCGTCAACCCGAGTTCGCGCACGCGGCTCGTGAGTTCTGGAAAGGCGTCGCGCGCGAAGGCCATCGTCACGCAATCGATCGCGGCGATATCCGCGCGGTCTTCGGCGAGCGCGCGCAGCGAGCCGAGATGCGAGCCGGTTTCGAGCGTGGCGCCGAAGAACCGGCCTTCAACCGCGTGCGGCGCAACGGCATGACGCAACGCGTTGTAGCCGCTGTTGGAGTCGGTGGCGTTGTAGGCGACGCGCGCGCCGCGACACGCGGGCAGCGAATC
>BBSL01000146.1 GCA_001319865.1 Burkholderia sp. E7m39
GCACGCGTGACGAGCACGCTCGAATAGCGGGCGCCGTCGCAGCCGGGCGCATCGAACTGCGGTGTCGCGATCAGCTGTACATGCTCGTGCAGCCCGAGCACGAACGGATAACCGCAAGTCTGCGAGATCAGCAGATCGGGTCGCCGCCAGAAGGCGTGCAGGTCGTCGGGTTCGACGATTTCCGTCGAAGGTTCGACTTGGCGCAGCACGTCCACGAGCAGCGCGCGCCAGTCGGCAGCGAGCGCGGGTGACACGTTGTACATCGGCAGGGCGGCGATCCAGTTCATGCATGCGATTCTAATGGCGGATCAGCCTGTGACGCGGAACGGGTCTGCGTTGTGCGCCGGTTTGCGCGCGACCGTCTGAACCGCGGGTGTGGCCACCTTGCTTGCCGCATGTCGGTCGAGATAGTCCGCGAAAGGATGCATTGCATGCGCCACGGGCCAAAGCGCATGCCGCCGCAGCCATCGAAATAGCCGCGCACGATGAAGCCGCCGTTGCGCGCGAGATAGTCGCCGCGCCGCGCGCGATATACGTCGCGCAACGCGTACCACGGCACGCCTGGCAGATCGTGATGCACGGCGTGATAGTTGTTGTTCAGAAACAGAAGGCGCCAGAACCACGCAGCTTCGTTGATGACGGAGCGCTCCGGGTGCGAAGCGGCGGCGCGATGCTCGTGAAACGAACGCACTGCGCTCAGCGCCAGCGCCGGATACGCGACGCCCGCGAAAAAGAGCCACGGCGCAATGCCGCACGCGCGATCGAGCCACACGATCAACGCGGTGAGCGCGGCCAGATGCGCGAACCAGGCGGGCACATCGGACCAGTCGCCATGCATCGGCTTGCGCAGCGCCTGCGTCGCCGTGGCGGCAATCGAAAACGCGGGCCCGAGCAGCAGGCGCCCCGCGAACGTATTGCGCGCGATCAGCAGCATGCGGGTCAACGTGCCCGCCTCGCGCCATGCGTCGCGCGTCACGAAATAGCTTTCGGGATCGATGTCGGGGTGCGTGAGATGCGGATCATCGTGATGCTGCAAATGCAGGTCGCGATACACGCGATACGGAAACCACGCGGCAAGCGGCGCAAAGCCGATCAGCGCGTTGATGAGGGGAAAGCGGGTCGGGTGGCCGTGCAGCAGTTCGTGTTGCAGCGACATGTACCACGCGCTGAACAGCACGAGCAGCGGCAGCGCGATGCCCAGACCGAGCATGCGCGCGTGGCTCGCCACCGAAAACCATCCGCCGTAGATCGCGCCGATCACGAGCCACGTCGGCCATTCGGTGCGCCATGTCAGGCTGCGGCGGCGGTGCCGCAGCGCGTCGCGTTGTGAGTCGTCGAGATAAATGGCCATCGGCGGATCGGTGGTGATGCAATTGAACCGATCCTAAATGCGCGTGCTGCGACGCCGAACCAATTTGTTCGGCAAAGCATTTGAACAAACCGGCTAAAGAACGAATCAGCGCGGCAAGCTGAACAATTGCCCAGCGCGTTTACCGATGCATCCCGATCATGCAGGCGTGATCGAGCATCGGTTCGGCCGTGCCGCTGCCGTCGTCGAGTTCGAGCCCGCTGTTGACGACCAGCCAGCCGTCATCATCCGAGGGCCCCGCGCCCGTCACGAGAATGGTCTGCTGCGCCATCGCATCGCGGCCCTGCCGGTCGCGCGCGACGATGCGAAACGGGTCGCTATCGCCCGTCAATGACAGCACGCGCATCACACGGTACTGGCTGCCGTCGAGTGTGGTCCAGTGCCATTGACCGGGCGTCGCGGTGCGAAAGCGCGCGAGATCCTTGATGATGCCGTCGTGCATGCAGTCCATGTGGATATGCAACTGGTTTTGCGTGCGACGAAACTCCGAGTTGATCTCGAGGCCAAGCTGATTCGGTGGAAACGTCAGCCCGATGCGTCTGCCTACGACCTGCCGCGCGGCCCACGCGTCGGCCCAATAGTCGGGGGCGTCGGCGGCGAGGATGCTGGGGCTTTCGATGCCCGTCACGCGGTCGGTCGGAATCAGCAGATATTGTGTGTTGCCGTTGATGTCCTTGAGGATCGCGTAGCGTTTGGACAGATCGACGGACGTGCAGAAGCCGGCGCCGCCCGACGCGCGCGCAGCGGGCACGCATTGATGGTCGACGATGTTCCAGAGGGCGTTGGGATCGGCGGCGGCGATGATCGCGCAGCCGGATGTGCCGAGCGCGACGATGAGCGCCGCCAGCTGCCGGGCGGTGTGTCTGATGCGTGACCGGATCATGAAGTGTCAGATGGTAGGGGCGGGCACCGCGCCCAGCACGGCCTCGAACGCGATGCCGATGGCGAGCAGCCGGCGGTCGCTGCCAGGCGGACCATCGAGTTCGATGCCCACGGGCAGGCCATCGTGCGTGAGCCCGGCGGGTATCGACAGGCCCGGAATACCGGCATTGCTGGCGGGATCGGTGTTGCGCAGATAGGCGGTCATTTCGTCGATGGCGCTTGTGCCGTCGATCGACACGACGGACGAGCCGTTCACTTCGTCGATGGGCACGGCGACGAGGCGCGTGGTCGGAAAGAGCAGCGCGTCGAGCCGTTCGGCGGCGAACGTGTCCGCGTAATGCTGCTGCAATTGCGGCCGCCAGGTGTGCAGCGCGTCGGGATAATGCCGCGTGAGCGCGCCTGCCAGCACGGCGTCGTAGATGTTGCGCACGTCGGGACTCGCGATGCGCGCCGCGATCTCGCCGACGGTTTTCACGGGAGCGTCGTTCGCGACGAGATAGTCGCGAACGTCTTCGAGCGCTTCGTGGATCGCGATCGGGCCGCCCGTCTGCTCGTTCAGGCGCAGCAGGTCGGGCATCGCAACGGGGACGAACGTCACGCCCGCCGCTTCGAGCCTGGCGAGGGCGGCGCGCGCGACGTCTTCCGTCGCGCGCTCGAGA
>BBSL01000147.1 GCA_001319865.1 Burkholderia sp. E7m39
GCGCGAAGCCGAGTGCGCGCTCTGTGGACGAGGCCGCGCGCGTGGTGCCGCCGATGCCGACGACGAGCGGACGGCGGTTCTGATCGAAACGGGTCAACTTGAAGCTCCTTGCTGCTGTGGCGGCCGGCCGGATGCATGCTGGACACGCGTGGCATCTTTTGCACGCGAACGGCCCAAGGCCTGAATCGCCATCTTAGTGACCGATGTTAGCAGCGGGAAACGACTTTTTGTTCTAACGATATAACGGCATTAGGGTTATCGGCCGCGTGCATTGGCGTGAAATGCTTGTGCAAAAGGCTTCGTTGGAACGCGAGTGCAAGCCCGCTAACATCGAGGCGTCTCCTCCATGAAAACTCCTTGACATGGGATTGGCCCCGGCTTCGAGAGAAGCTGGGGCTTTTTTTGTTCGACGACGTTGGTCATGCCCAGCTCAGCGGGCTTCGGCAGAATGCGGCGTAGGGCGGAGCAAAAGCAGCGCGATGGTGACGGCGCAAAACACTGCGCCCGCGTAGAAGGTGGTGGCCGCGCCGAGACGGTCCCACAGCCTGCCAGCGATGACACTGGCAATCAGCGTCACAACTCCGCTCGACAGGTTGAAAAAACCGAACGCCGTGCCGCGCAATTGTGCGGGCGCCGTGTGTGCCACCATCGTGGCAAGCAGCCCCTGCGTCATGCCCATGTGCAGTCCCCACAGCCCGACGCCGACGAGCACGATGCTCCAATGAGTGCCGTGCGCCAGCACGACGTCGGATGCCATCAGTACGATCAGGCCCGCCACCAACAGCCGCGAGTGGCTCGTCGTGTCGGCGAATTTGCCGAACGGATAGGCCGATAAGGCGTAGACGGCATTCATCGCAACCATCACGAGGGGCACTAGCGCAATCGGCACCCCGCTTCCCATGGCACGCAGAACCAGGAACGCCTCGCTGAATCGTGCCAAAGCGAAAACGGCGCCCGCGCCAACCACCCACCCGTAGTTCGCGCCCAGCTGCCTGAGACTCTCCGGCCGAATGGGATTGACTCTGCTGGCAGCCGATTCGCGCACGGGTTCCGATACGCCAAACGTCAACAGGACGACGGCAACGAGTCCGGGCACAACAGCAAGCCAGAACGCAAGCCGGAAGTTGTCGGCCCACGTCAGCATGATCAGAACGGCGAGCAGCGGTCCGAGAAAAGCGCCGACCGTGTCGAGCGACTGCCGCAGACCGAACGCGGCGCCGCGCAGATGCGGCGGCGTGACATCGGCAACCAGCGCGTCGCGAGGCGCGCCCCGGATGCCCTTGCCCACGCGGTCGATGACACGAGCCGCGACCACCACACCGATAGTTGGCGCAATGGCAAAAAGCGGCTTGCTCAACGCGCCAAGCCCGTATCCGGCGACGGCCAGCCACTTGCGATTGCCCAAGTAATCGCTCAGCGTGCCGGAAAATACCTTGACGACGGGAGCCGTGGCCTCGGCAATGCCTTCGATGATGCCTATCGTCGTCGCACTGGCGCCGAGGCTCGCCATCAGGAACATGGGCAGCAAACTGTGGACGATCTCAGACGAAACATCCATGAACAAACTGACACAGCCAAGGACCCATACGCTGCGCGGAATCTGTCGAATGACACTGGCCTGCGGTTCGATTAGCATCGGGTCTTTTCGTGAGAAGGATGATGGGAATCATATCTCGCGAAACGGCGCAACCCGGCGCGCAAGCGCGGGCCTGACCTTTTAAGGGCGGGAAGAGTCGCCGGTTTGTAGCGCCGAATGGAATGCGATCACGGCGCGCATCGCACGAATCCGCGCGATGCCTTGTCGACTGAAGTCAGCGCCTCCGTCTGCGCCTCACGTCAGCGCTTCACGTCACCAACTCACTGCGGCAATGGCACGATCCGTTGCAGCGCGTGCGCGTTGTCGACGGCCGTCAGTTCGCGCGACTCCGGAGTCACGCAAACCGTGTCGCCATCAAACGCCTCGCGCCAAACAAAGCCGCTCTTGCAGGTGTTCGGTCCATACGTGCCGCCCGTCGGCGAGCGGTTGTCGGCGGCGGCGCGGTTTTCCGCGAGAATGCGCGTCTGCGTGTCGGGCGTGACGCAGACCTTGTCGCCCGGTTGCGCCTCGCGCCAGATGAACGGCTTCACGCAGGCACCGCGCAAGTGCGCGCGCCGCTGCAGTTCCTTCCTCGACACGACCTGATCGCCTTCGCGCACGGGCTGGTCGGTTGCCGTCGCAGCGGGCGTGGAAACGGAGACGGGCACGGGGACGGAAGCGGGCTCAGACGTGGAAGGCAGCGCGGCGTGCTGCTGCGTCGCCGTCGTGCTGCCCGTGCCTGCGTCGCGCGAGGTGCCCGTCACTTTCAGCAGCACGGCGCCTGTCAGGGCGATGGCCGCGACTGCGCCGCCCACCACCCAGATGCGCGCAGGGCTTTTCCCGTGGCTATCGTTCGACGACTGCGCGACTGTGGCCGCAGACGGCGCGGCGGCATTCGGCGCGTCGGCGCCTAGCCCGCGCAGCGCGTTGATCAGCAATTGCACGTCGCTATCCCAACGCGCGTGCGTCAGTTCGACGGAGTTTCGATAGGCGAGCTCCTTGATGTCGGCGGGCAGATCGGCTTCCCGCGGCATCGTCGCGCCTTGCACGAGAACGGGGATCACGCGCACGCCGCGCTTGAGCGCGGACGACGTTTCGAGCCGTACGAAATCGTTCGGATCGTCGAGCCGCCGCTGGCCCTGCTTGTCCGTGACGGTCAGCCAGGTGCGGCCGATCAGCGACAGCAGCACGGAACATTTTTCGATATTCGACTCGATCGCGCGCCGGAAGTCGGCGCCGGGTTCGATTGTCTCGACGTCCATGAAGACCATGTGCTCGCCGAATGCTTCACGCAACGATTCGAACAGGCGTCCCGCCTGGCCCTCCGTGTCGTCGCGCCGATAACTGATGAAGACGGGCTGCATCGAATGAATCCTCCGTACCGGTTGAACGGCGAGCCATGCGTGCAATTCAAGAGCCTTTTCATTAAAGCAGAGCAATCGGCGTGGTGCGAACCCGCGATGACCCGCGGGCCGCGTTGCGCGATGGTGCGGCGCCGTCCATACTTGGGCCGCCGATCGGGCGATGATCATCGAAACGGACATCGCATGACCACGGGAATCGAAGGCCAGGTTGTCCTGTTCTGCGGGCACATGATCGACGCGCCGGAGCGGCGCGTCGAACGCTTTCCCGCGCGGCTCGAAAGCCGCGTCGCGCAGGCGATTGCCGGCGAGCTCGACGCGATCGGCGCGGGTTGCGCCGACATCGGCGTGTGCAGCGCCGCATGCGGCAGCGATCTGCTGTTCGCGCAAGCGGCACTCGATCGGCGCATGACGCTGCGCATCTATCTTCCGTTCCGCGAACGCGAGTTCCTTAAACAGTCCGTCGCATTCGGCGGCGAGCGTTGGGTCGCTCTTTTTCGTCGCGTGATCGATGCGGCGGGGTGCATGGTTGCGGACGACGTATTGGGCCCGCTGCAACCCGGCGACGATCCGTTCGCGCGCAACAATCTGCTGATGCTGTCGCAGGCCGAACAGATTACGGCGCGCGCGCTGCGCTTCATTTGCGTCTGGGACGGCAAGCCCGGCGACGGTCCCGGCGGCACCGAGCATCTCGTCCAACAGGTGCACGCGGTCCACGGCGACGTGAGGCGAATCGACATCGGCGCGCTCGCGTGCGCCACGCGCGCGGACGAATGATGTCCGCAACCTGAAGCGGTCCGTCACGTGTGCGGCGCGCGTCGTCATCGCGCGTCTTCGTGCAGTGCTCGCGCCACATCGCGACGCACCGTTCTGTGCGCTAGCCCGCAAAACACGCTATTTCGTCTTGGCAATGCAGCATGCTTTGCTATGCTCATTGAAGCCTTGGGTGTACAGGCCGGCGCCCTGGCCAGCACGTGATGTGGCGCGCTGTCGCGGCTGGCTTATCGCGCTTTCGGGAGTTCCGTCATGAATGCGTTCGACACGCTGCTTGCGCAAACCATCAGTTCCCCCGATCTGCTCGGCGACGCGGCAGCGAACGAAGAGCGCAAGGAATACGACGAGACGAATCCCGTCACGTTGCCCGTGCTGCGCGCAGCGTTGCCCGCCGTGTCCGACCGCGCCGTGGAGCTGATCGTCGCGTTCGAGGTCACGAGCGAGACCGTCTACAACCGCCTGTACATGCATCCCGTCTGGCCGCAGGGGCAGTCGGGCTGCACCATCGGAATTGGCTATGACCTCGGGTACGTGACGTCGCAGCGCATGTCGGACGACTGGCACACCGCGCAACTCGCGCCCGCCGACATCTCCGCGCTGACGGGCGTGTGCGGAAT
>BBSL01000148.1 GCA_001319865.1 Burkholderia sp. E7m39
CAGCATGCGCTGCCGAACGTGAAGTCGGTGAGCGTGCCGTTCGCGGCGGCGAATGCCGTGTTCAGGAACGTGACGCTGCAGCGCACCGTCGCGCAGACGGTCGCCGCGCTGCCGCGCGCCGCGACGCTCACGCCCGATTGCCTCGGCGCGCTCGTATCGCTGGTCTACAACCGTGGCGCGTCGTTCGCAGCGCAGGGGGACCGCTACACGGAAATGCGCGCGATCGCCGCCGATGTCGCGAACGGCAACCTCAAGGACATTCCGACGCAGTTTCGCTCGATGAAGCGGCTGTGGAGCGGCCAGCCGAATCTGCAGGGCCTCGTGCGCCGGCGCGAGCTGGAGGCGCTGCTCTTCGAGGAAGGGCTGGGCCAGCCCGCTGGCTGACGCGCGCGCGTGGCAGCGCGTGCGCCTTGAACGGTGGACGCGCCGCGCCGACGCGATCGGGCGCAACGCAGCGCGATGCAGCGCGAGAGCGGGCCGCGTCAAAGGAGTGACCTGTGCAAAATGTCGATTCCGTCGCGTCGCCGGACGCGCTCGCCAATCTGCCGCCGCAGCCTGCGTGCGAGCCGGCCGCAGCCGACGACACACGCCTGAAAATCAGCGTGATCAACGGCAACATCCAGTTCATTCACGAGCCGCTGCTGCTCGGCCATTACCGCGACGCATCGCTGACGGGCGCCGAAGCCATCGTCGACGGGCTGATCGGCGGCGCGCTCAGCACCTCGATCCGCCTCGGGCGCTACCCGCAGCATCTCGGTAGCCAGCAGGTGTTCGTCAACGCCGGTTTCCGGTCGCCCGATCCGTTCCAGCTGCCGCGTCCCGCCGGCGTGATCGTCGTCGGGCTCGGCAGCGAAGGGCAGCTTCGCGCCGGCGATCTCGAGGCGACCGTGCGGCTCGGCGTGATCGCCTGGTCGCAAAGCCTGGCTGAGATCCGCGAGCGCTCGGGCGAGCCCTTCGTGCTCGCCGCGACGCTGCTCGGCAGCGGCGGCACGGGCATCGCGGCGGGACAGGCCGCGCGGCTCGTTGCCGAAGGCGTGCGCGACGCGAACCTGCGGCTCGCGCGGGCGAAGTGGCCGTGCGTCTGCCACTTGCGGCTCGTCGAGCTGTACATGGACCGCTCGACGGACGCATGGCGCTCGCTCAAGCTGCTGGATGCCTCCAACCCCGGCTGCTATCTGATCGGCGATGCCGTGATCGATGGGTTGGGCGGGCTCAAGCGTCCTCTCGACAGCAGCTATCGCGGCACCGACTACGACCTCATCAGCGCCGTGACGCAGATCGACAGCGATGGCGAGACGAATATCGTCTACACGCTGGACACGCGGCGCGCCCGCACGGAAGTGCGCGCGACGGCGGCGCAGGGGCGGCTGCTCGCTCAGCTGGTCAAGTCGGCATCGAGCGCCGACAACGCCGACCCGATCATCGGACAGGTGCTCTATCAACTGATCGTTCCGCGCGAGATGCGGCCGTTCCTCGCGGGCGGCACGGAGATGCAGATCGAAGTCGACAGGGGGACGGCGGGCATCCCGTGGGAGATGCTCGACACGGCGCCCGCTTCCGCGTCCGCTTTCGCGCAGCAGGCAACGCCCGCCGTCGAGCCGACGCCGCCGTGGGCGATCCGCGCGAAGCTGCTGCGCAAGCTGCGCGTCGACAATGTGCCGCCGCGCGTGGACGATGCGAGCCGCGACGCGCAGATTCTCGTCATCGGCGAGCCGTTTATCGACGATCCTCGCTATCCCGCGCTGCCGGGCGCATGGGCGGAAGCGCGAGCCGTCGCCGATATCGTGGAAGCCGCGCGCGACGCAACGTGCGTGCGCGAGCTTTTCGCCCGAACCGCCGACGACCGCGGCCCGGATGCGCGCACGGTGATCAGCACGCTGCTCGAACGCGACTGGCGGATGCTGCATATCGCCGGACACGGCGAGCCGCCCGCCGACGGCGACCATCCCGTCGATGCCGGCGCCGACCGCCGCCGCGGCGTGGTGCTGTCGGACGGGATTTTTCTGGGGCCGCGCGAGATCGGCATGTTGCAGCGCACGCCCGAGCTGGTGTTCGTGAACTGCTGCTACCTGGCGGCGCGCAGCGGCGACCAGCTGCTCAAGCCGGCCGCCGTGACGACCTACGATCGCCCGCGCTACGCCGCCAACGTCGCGGAAGCGCTGATTTCCCTTGGCGTGAAGTGTGTGATCGCGGCGGGCTGGGCCGTCGAGGATGATCCCGCCAAGCTGTTCGCGACCACGTTCTATCAGCAGATCTTCGCTGGGCAGCGGTTTCTCGACGCCGTGTACGAGGCGCGCCGGGCGGCGTGGATGAACGGCCAGGGCGGCAACACGTGGGCCGCCTACCAGTGCTACGGCGATGCGAACTGGACGCTGGAGCCCGCTTCGGGCGGCATCGGCGTGCGCACGTGGTCGCCGCGCGAACGTTATGCGGGCATCGCATCGTCGGGATCGCTCGTGCTCGCGCTGGAAGAGCTGACGGCGAACGCCAGCTTCGACGCGTCGGCGTCGTCCAATCCGCTCGCCTGGCTCGACGACGCCTTCGGCGAGCGCTGGAGCGGACAGGGCGAGGTTGCGGAAGCCTTCGGCAAGGCGTGGGCGGCGCGGCGCGACGACGCGAAGGCAGTCGAATGGTTTCGCAAGGCGGTCGGTCAAGGCGGCCGCTGCACGACCTTCGGCGCGACGGAACAACTGGCGAGCCTGCAGGCGAAGCGCGCGTGGACCGACTTGCAGGCGAAGGTGGCCAACGCGACGCAAGGCGCCGTGTCGCCCGACGATATCGCCGCGGCGCGCGCCCAGATCGACGACAGCCTGCGGCTGCTGCGCCTGTTGCTGGGCGTGCAGCAGAGCGTCGACCGGCTCGCGATCTGCGGCGGCGTGCACAAGCGCATGGCGCTCGTCGAGCGCGTGGCGGGCAACGGCGCGGGCGAGTCGGACGCGATCGGGAACATGCTGGACATGTATCGCCAGGCCGAAGAACTCGGCAAGACGCAGGGCGCGACCGACGAGTTCTATCCCCTCATCAACCGGCTCGCCGCGGAGCTGATGGTGCGCATGAGCGAGGCCGGACCGGCTTCGCTCGACGCGGGCGCCGTCGAGCGTCTGAGGCAGCTGCTCGACCGCCTGCAGCGCGATGATCCGAATTTCTGGAACGTCGCCGCGATGACCGAGCTGACGTTCTACGAAAGCCTTGCGCAGCGAAACCTCGGCGCGCGGCTCGGTGTGATCCGCCACGCGCTCGAACTGCTGCACACGCGCATGCCCGCGCCCAGCAACTGGAGCTCCGTGCTCGATCAATGCGAGTTCGTGCTCGGCCGCTACGTGAGCCAGCCGTCCACGTCCGACGACGAGAAAGCGGCCGCCGTGCAACTGCTGACGCTGCTCCGAGGATGGTCGGCCTGCACGCGTTCGTGACGCGTACGGCCGATGCGCCGATTGATCCGGCGCCCGGTTTGCGCGTGTTACGACAGATCGGGCAGCGAACTCAGATAGTTGCTGGTGAAGCTCGCGACCTTCTGCTGGAGCGTGCCCTGCACGCCGTCGAGCACGGCGAGGTTGATCGCCGCCTTGGTCGACAGGCGCTTGAGTTCGGCCTGGTTGTTGCGCACCTTGACGAACAGCACCTGCGTCAGATTCATGTTGGCCGACAGCGAAAACGCCATCAGCGACACGGTGAGACTGTCGCCGGCATCGGCGGGGCCGGGATCGGCGAGCGCGATCTGGAAGCTTGCTGCCGTGGTGCGGCGGCTTTCGCGATTGAACAGCTTGATCCAGGGCGTGGATGTGTCCATCGAACTCAACGCCTTCAGCGTGGCGTCGATCAGCGGCGCGGCGGCGACGGCGCCCGGCCCGAGCAGCGCGGCCGCTACGCTGAGCAGGGCCTGGTGGACGTCGATGTCCGAACCGCCCGACTCATAGGCCGTCATCTCGCAGGTCTCGACGAGCCAGCCGAGATTGGCGAGCACGCGGCCGTAGCCTCGGTACCAGTTTTCCGAATCGTCGGGCGAGATGTTGTCGTGCTTGAGCACCAGTTGCGCAAGCAACAGCGAGTCGGCGACTGCCTGGCGGCGGCTTGCCGAAATGCCCGACTTGAACGAGACGACGCCCGAACCGGCAACGATCGCCTGATCCTTGCTTGCGTCGAAGGCGGGCGGCGCAAGGTCCAGCGTGTCGGCACCGCCGCGTCGCACACTGGGAAGCCTGGCATCCTGAACGAAGGCCGCTGCCTGAGTGAGGGTCGAAGCGCTCATGACGAGACTCCCATAACGAAGAAGAGGGGCTGCGTGAACAAGACGAATCGGACGTACGTCGCGTGAAGGCCGCGTGCGGGTGCGCGCATCGCGCGGCCAGGCGATCATGGCCGCGGCGGCGCCGGCGGCGCGTTCAATCAGGTTAGGTCAAGCGCGCCCGTTGGAAGGTATTTTTTGTCCGAAGCTTTGTCCGAAGCGCGAATCCAATCGCGCGTGCGCTGGCGAACACATCGACATGCAAAGCAGGCGGCCCGCCGCGTCACCTTCCGGCGCCCGTTCGCGGCGCCGATCCGCTTTTGTTATCGCCTCATCCGACAGTCGGATTGTTCCCGTATCGGGCGGCGCTTTATATTGCCTACACCGACGGCCGTGCGCGAGCGCCGGTCCAACAACGACGAATGCGCGGGCAATCGCACCGCGCATCGGGAGCACAGGAGCGCAACGATGAATCGAATCGATCTGGAGGGCCGCGTGGTCGTCATTACGGGCGGCGCGCGGGGTATCGGCTACGCCGTGGCGCAGCGCGCGCTGCGCTCGGGCGCGGCCGTCGCGCTCTGGGATGTGGACAGCGAGCGGCTCGCGCGCAGCGAGCGCGAACTCGGCGAACTCGGCAAGGTGTCCGCCTTCGTCGTCGATCAGACCCGCGAGGCCGAACTCGACGCGGCCGTCGCGAGTACGCTGGCCGCGCATGGCGCGATCGATGTGCTGATCAACTGCGCGGGCATCACGGGCGGCAACGGTGCGACGTGGGAACTCGAGCCGGACGTCTGGCGCCGCGTGATCGACGTGAACCTGATCGGACCGTATCTGGCGTGCCGCGCCGTCGTGCCGCAGATGCTCAGGCAGGGCTATGGGCGCATCGTGAATATCGCGTCCGTGGCGGGCAAGGAGGGCAATCCGAACGCGTCGCACTATAGCGCGTCGAAGGCGGGGCTGATCGGTCTCACCAAGTCGCTTGGCAAGGAACTCGCGACGAAGAACATCCTTGTCAATGCTGTCACGCCCGCTGCCGCAAAAACCGAGATCTTCGATTCGATGAAGCAGGAGCACATCGACTACATGCTGTCGAAGATTCCGATGAACCGTTTCCTGCTGCCCGACGAGGCAGCGTCGCTGATCCTGTGGCTCGCATCGGAAGACTGCGCGTTCAGCACGGGCGCCGTGTTCGACCTGTCGGGCGGCCGCGCAACGTATTAAACGCGCCGCATGCGCGGCCACGCACAACGGCCGCGCGCCTCGGTCGAGACGATGGCGGCGCACCGCCGATGCATTCCGCGAAGGCAGGCGTTCGCCTACAGGAGACACCATGAACAGACCACACCAGGAATCGCTCGACGGCATCGTCGGCCAGGTGATGCGGCGTCTGCTGCCGTTTCTGCTGCTGATGTACGTGCTGGCGTTTCTCGATCGCGCGAACATCGGCTTTGCGCAAAGGGCGCTGCAGCACGACACGGGCATTTCGAACGCGGCGTTCGCGTTCGGCGCGGGCGTGTTCTTTGTCGGGTATGCGCTGTTCGAGGTGCCGAGCAATCTGCTGCTGCATCGCGTGGGCGCGCGGATGTGGATGTGCCGGATCATGGTCACGTGGGGGATCGTGTCGGCGGCGATGAGCCTCGCGCACACGGCGACGGCTTTCTACGTGCTGCGCTTCGCGCTTGGCGTCGCGGAAGCGGGCTTCTTTCCCGGCGTCATCTATTACCTCACGCGCTGGTTTCCGCAGTCCGCGCGGGCTCGCGCGGTCGGCGTGTTCTATTTCGGCGCGCCGCTGGCGTTCATGTTCGGCAGTCCGCTGTCGGGCCTGCTGCTCGACCTGCACGGCCTGTTGAATCTGGCGGGCTGGCAGTGGCTGTTCCTGATCGAAGGCGCGCTCGCTTCCGTGGTCGGCGTGTGGGCGTTCTTCTATCTCGACGACACGCCCGACGACGCGCGCTGGCTCACGCCCGCGGCACGCAAGACCCTGAGCGCCGCCCTCGACGACGATGCGCGCGCCGCCTCCGCGCACGGTCCGCGCAATATCGTTGCTGCCTTGCTGGACGGACGTGTGCTGCTGCTGTCGGCGATCTATCTGCTGATCCAGATGAGCGTGTATGGCGTGATCTTCTATCTGCCGCAGCAGGTCGCGGCGCTGATGGGCGAGGCGGTCGGCTTGCGGGTCGGCATGGTGGCGTCCGTGCCGTGGGTCTGCGCGCTCACGCTGACGTGGTACGTGCCGCGCCGCGCGGACAGGACGGGTGCGCATCGGCGCTGGGCTGTCGCGCTGCTGGTGCTGGCGGGATGCGGGATCGGTGTGTCGGGGCTCGCGCATAGTCCGCTCGTGGCGCTGCTTGCGCTGTGCTGCGCGGCGAGCGGCTTCATCGCTGCGCAGCCGCTGTTCTGGACGTTCCCGACGCGCTATCTGACGGGCGCGGCCGCGGCAGGCGGCATCGCGCTGATCAACTCGCTGGGCAACCTTGGCGGCTTTATCGCGCCGACGCTGCGCACGAGCGCCGAGCACGCATTCCAGTCGACATCGGCCGGGCCTGTTGCTGCTCGGCGCGGC
>BBSL01000149.1 GCA_001319865.1 Burkholderia sp. E7m39
GCCGCGCTGCTGATCGGCACCGTGGTGCGTCCGGGCGCCGGGCGCGAAGCCCCCCGTTCTCACAACCGATTCATCGCGCCCGCTGACAGCGTGGCGCGCGCAAACCACGAACGGAGCTCAACAACATGGCGATGCCCACCATCCGGCACGTGCGTGCCTTCGTCGTCCGCGGCGGCGGCGCGGATTATCACGATCAGGCCGGCGGACACTGGATCGACGATCACATCTCGACGCCGATGGCGCGGTACCCCGAATACCGGCAAAGCCGCCAGTCTTTCGGCATCAACGTGCTGGGTACGCTGGTCGTCGAGATCGAAGCGAGCGACGGCACCGTCGGCTTCGCGGTGACGACGGGCGGCGAGATCGGCGCGTTCATCGTCGAGAAGCATCTGGCGCGCTTTCTCGAAGGGCGGCTTGTCACCGACATCGAGAAGATGTGGGATCAGATGTATTTCTCGACGCTCTATTACGGACGCAAGGGCATCGTGCTGAACACGATTTCGGGCGTCGATCTCGCGCTGTGGGATGTGCTCGCGAAGGTGCGCAAGGAGCCGGTGTATCAGTTGCTGGGCGGCCCCGTGCGCGACGAACTGCAGTTCTACGCGACGGGCGCGCGGCCCGATCTGGCGAAGCAGATGGGCTTCATCGGCGGCAAGCTGCCGTTGCAGCACAATCCCGCCGAAGGCGAAGCGGGGCTGAAGCAGAACATCGAGAACCTTGCGGAGATGCGCAGCCGCGTCGGCGACGACTTCTGGCTGATGTACGACTGCTGGATGAGCCTCGATGTCACGTATGCGACGAAGCTCGCGAAGGCCGCGCACGAGTATGGCCTGAAGTGGATCGAAGAAGCCTTGCCGCCCGATGACTACTGGGGTTACGCCGAACTGCGCCGCAACGTGCCGCGCGGCATGATGGTATCGACAGGCGAGCACGAAGCGACGCGATGGGGCTTCCGGATGCTGCTGGAGATGAACTGCTGCGATCTGATCCAGCCGGATGTGGGCTGGTGTGGCGGCATCACGGAGTTGATCAAGATCTCCGCGCTCGCCGATGCGCACAACGTGCTGGTCGTGCCGCACGGGTCGTCGGTGTACAGCTATCACTTCGTCGTCACGCGTCACAACTCGCCGTTCGCCGAGTTCCTGATGATGGCGCCGAAGGCCGATCAGGTCGTGCCAATGTTCACGCCGTTACTGCTCGACGAGCCGGTGCCTGTCAACGGCCGCATGAAAGTGCCCGATACGCCGGGCTTCGGCGTGCGTCTGAATCCCGAATGCAAGCTCGAGCGGCCTTATCAACATTGAATGGAGAAGCCTGTGCTGCTGAACGACAAGACGGTGATCGTCACGGGCGGCTCGCGCGGCATTGGACGCGCGATCGCGGTGGCGTGCGCGAAAGAGGGCGCCGATGTCGCGATCAACTACTGGGGCGAAAACGATGCTTCGTATAAGCGTCGGTCCGCTGTCGAGGAGGTGGTGGGCGAGATCGAGGCGTTGGGGCGTCGGGTGATTGCCGTTGAAGGCAACGTTGCGTTGAAGGAGACGGGCGCGGACCTCGTGCGCCGCACGGTCGATGCGTTCGGCAAGGTCGACGTGTTGGCGAGCAACGCGGGCATCTGCCCGTTCCATGCGTTTCTCGACATGCCCGCCGACGTGCTGGAGACAACGGTGGCGGTGAATCTGAACGGTGCGTTCTTCGTCACGCAGGCGGTGGCGCAGCAGATGAAGGTGCAGGGCACGGGCGGCGCGATCGTCGCGACGAGTTCGATCAGCGCGCTGGTCGGCGGCGGCATGCAGACGCATTACACGCCGACGAAGGCGGGCGTGCATTCGCTGATGCAGTCGTGCGCGATTGCGCTTGGGCCTTATGGGATTCGGTGCAACTCGGTGATGCCTGGGACGATCGCCACTGATCTCAATGCGGAGGATCTTGCTGATGAAGCGAAGAAGGCTTACTTCGAAAAGCGGATTCCGCTTGGGAGGTTGGGGCAGCCCGAGGATGTCGCGGATTGTGTGACGTTTCTTGCGTCGGATCGCGCGCGATATGTCACGGGGGCTGCGCTGCTGGTCGATGGGGGGATGTTTGTGAATTTGCAGTAGGGCTTTTCTTTGCCTGCGACGATGTTTGGGTTTTTTGCGCCTGCGCGGCGTTGGCGTTTCGTTAGCTCTTTATTTGCGCCTTTGCGGCGCTAGCGTTGTCCGTTGGTTTCCTTTTCACAGGGGCAAGGCCAGCGCCGCGCAGGCGCAAATTGAAGCCGAATGGCAACGCTCGCGCCCCGCAGGCGCCAAAGAAACCGAATGGCAATGCCAGCGCGGCGAAGGCACAAACCGCCCCTACACCAACTCGGCAATCCGCTGCGAATGCACCCGCAACAACTCAACAAACCTGTGCGCTGGCTCAGCGAGAGCCTCTTCCTTGCGAGTGAGAAGACCGAACCCGGCAAGGCTCTTGCCAATCTCGACAGGCAACGCAACCAGCAACTTGCCTCTCACGTGATCCCTGACAACCGACTCGGGCAACATCGCAACAGCATCATAATTTTCGAGCAGTTGCAGCGTCGCAAAGATAGACGCGCACTCAGTCAGATTGGCGGGCGTGCCTAGCCCGGCTTTCGCCAGTTCCTCTTCAAACAACACACGAGCCGGGCTTGTGATCGGCTGCGCCACCCATGGCCAGTCCATCAGTTCGGCAAGCGTGATCGAAGCGCGCCCGGCGAGCGGGTGCACTGCCCGCACCACCAGCACCAGCGTCTCGCGCGCGAGCGGTTCGAAACGGAAGTCGTTGTGCTGCAGCGGATCGGTGAGGCGGCCAAGCGCCAGATCGATTTCGCGGCGGTGCAGCAACTGCACCACCTGATCGCTCGTTTCGCCGAGAATGCACACATGCAGGAGCGGCCGCTCGGTTTTCAACGCGGCGACAGCCATCGCCAGCAGATCGGGCGCGGCGCCCATGATCGCGCCGACGGTCAGTTGCCCGTGACCGCCCTTGCGCTTCGCGTCGAGATCCTCGGCGAAACGCGTCAGGTCCGCGAGCGCGCGTCGCGCGTAGGCGAGTGTGACGACGCCGAGCGGCGTCGGCTGCATGCCGCGCGCATTGCGTTCGAACAGCAGAAAGCCAAGGGCTTCTTCGATGTCGCCGAGCATGCGGCTCGCGCTGGGCTGCGCGACGTTGATGGCGTCGGCGGCCTGATGGACGTTGCGGGCATCGTCGAGCGCGACGAGCAGCGCGAGATGCTTGAACTTGAGCCGATTGACGAGGGCGAGTGGGGCGGCAGTCTGGCTCATGTAAGGTCCGCTGCGATTCGGTTTGAGTATCGCCCAATCCCAACAACGGATTGAGATGTTATCGACGCCCGAATTATAGTCGCATGAAGACGCTTCAAAGAGAGCGGCAAAACACAAGTGAACAAAGACACTGGAGACACGGCCCGCATGGAGACAATCGCTTTCCGGATGGTGCTGAACCCCGGCATGCGCGACGAGTACGAGCGCCGGCACCGGGAAATCTGGCCAGAACTCGTCGATGCGCTGCACAACGCCGGCGTACGCGATTACCGCATTTTTCTCGACGAGCGCACGCAGCACCTGTTCGCGATCCTCACGCGCACGGTCGATCACTCGATGGAGCGCCTGCCTGAACTCGCCGTCATGCGCAAATGGTGGGATTACATGGCCGACATCATGCAAACGGCGCCCGATCACACGCCGCTGCAAGAGCCGCTGGTTCCCGTATTCGAACTGCGGCATTCCATCCACTGATTCGCGACGCTCGCGGCGCCACACGCCTGCGACGAAGGACGCGCCATGAAAGTTGTCGACCCGCACATCCATCTGTGGGATCTGAAGACGCATCATTATCCGTGGCTGGCCAATCCGGGCGTGTCGTTCGTCGGCGATGCGCGCGTGCTCAAGCACGACTATCTGCTCGACGATCTGCTGAAGGACACAGGCGACATCGAGTTGCTCAAGTGCGTGCATGTCGAAGCCAATCACGACCCGAAAGACCCTGTAGAAGAGACGCGCTGGCTGCAATCTGTAGCCGATGCGCCGGGCTCGCGCGCGATGCCGAACGGCATCGTCGCCGCTGTCGATCTGTCCGCCGACAACGCCGCCGAAGTGCTCGAAGGGCACGCCGCTTTCGCGAACACGCGCGGCGTGCGGCAGATTCTCAACGTGCATCACGACAAGCTATACGACTACGTCGGCCGCCACTTCATGCGCGAAACGCTATGGCGCGAGAACTTCAAACGCCTGCGTCAATATCGGATGTCATTCGACATGCAGCTGTATCCGTCGCAAATGGAAGAGGCCGCTGCGCTTGCGAAAGCGCATCACGACACACAGTTGATTGTCAATCACGCGGGCATGTTCGTGGACCGCAATAGCGTCGCCGGCTATCGCGCATGGCGCGACGGCATGCGGGCGCTCGCGCAATGTCCGAACGTCGCGGTGAAGATCAGCGGGCTCGCGATGTTCGATCATCAGTGGACGGTCGAAAGCCTGCGCCCTTACGTGCTTGAAACCATCGATACGTTCGGTGTCGGGCGCGCAATGTTCGCCTCGAACTTTCCCGTCGACAGGCAATTCGGTTCGTATGGCGACTTGTGGCGCGCGTATGCGGCGATTGTCAGCGCAGCAAGCGAGGCCGAGAAGGATGCGCTTTTCGTGCGCAACGCCGAACGGCTCTATCGCATCTGAAGTGCCAAGGGACGCAAGCAGCACTGAAGCACTGAAGCATAGGAAGCGGCAGCATCGAGGAGGGAGCGTGCAGCAACACATTCAAAAGGTGCCGAGGCTCGAACTGCGCCATGCGAGCAAGTCGTTCGGGCGCGTGCGCGCGCTGTCGGACGGCGAGCTCGTGCTGTGGCCCGGTGAAGTGCATGCATTGCTCGGCGAAAACGGCGCGGGCAAATCGACGCTCGTAAAGATACTCGCGGGCGTGCATCAGCCGGACACGGGCGAGCTCTTCATCGACGGCACGGCGCGTCGATTCGCGACGCCCGCCGAAGCGCGCGATGCGGGCCTCGCGGTGATCTATCAGGAGCCGACGCTGTTCTTCGATCTGTCGATTGCCGAGAACATCTTCATGGGCCGGCAGCCCGTCGATCGCTTCGGCCGCATTCAACACGACGCGATGCGCCGCGAAGTCGACGGATTGCTCGCGTCGCTCGGCGTCGATCTGCGCGCGGAGCGTCTCGTGCGCGGGCTGTCGATCGCGGATCAGCAGGTGATCGAGATCGCGAAGGCGCTGTCGCTGAACGCAAACGTGCTGATCATGGACGAGCCGACCGCGGCGCTGTCGCTTCCCGAAGTCGAGCGGCTCTTCGCGATCGTGCGCAAGCTGCGCGAGCGCGATGTCGCGATCCTGTTCATCACGCACCGGCTCGACGAAGTGTTCGCGTTGACGCAGCACGTGACGATCATGCGCGACGGCGCGAAAGTATTCGACGCGCCCACAGCGGAGATGACGACGGAATCCGTCGTCGCGAAGATGGTGGGGCGCGATCTGGAGACGTTCTATCCGAAAGCCGACGTGGCACCCGGCGACGTGCGTCTGTCGGTGCGCAACCTGACCCGTCTCGGCGTGTTCAAGGACGTGTCGTTCGACGTTCGCGCGGGCGAAATCGTCGCGCTCGCGGGACTCGTCGGCGCGGGCCGCAGCGAAGTGGCGCGCGCGATCTTCGGCATCGACCCTGTCGATGCGGGCGAAGTGCAGATCGCGGGCAAGCGTCTTTCGATGGGCGATCCGGCGGCAGCCGTGCGCGCGGGCCTGGCACTGGTGCCGGAAGACCGCCGCCAGCAAGGCCTCGCGCTGGAGTTGAGCATCGCCCGCAACGCGTCGATGACAGTGCTCGGACGGCTCGTGCGTCACGGCCTGATTTCGACGCGCAGCGAAACACAGCTTGCGACGCGCTGGGGCACGCGGCTGCGTCTGAAGGCTAGCGATCCTTTAGCGCCTGTGGGCACGTTGTCGGGCGGCAACCAGCAGAAGGTGGTGCTCGGCAAATGGCTTGCGACGGGCCCGAAAGTGCTGATCATCGACGAACCGACGCGAGGCATCGACGTCGGCGCGAAGGCCGAAGTGTATGGCGCATTGTCCGAGTTGGTGCAGGAAGGCATGGCCGTGCTGATGATTTCGAGCGAACTGCCCGAAGTGCTCGGCATGGCCGACCGCGTGCTGGTGATGCACGAAGGCCGCATCAGCGCGGAGATCGCGCGTGCCGATGCAAATGAAGAGCGCATCATGAGCGCGGCGCTAGGGCAATCGTCGGCATTTCTGGGGCGTGCAGCATGATCCGGCATTCGACCACTTCTCACGCGGCATCGATCGAGCATCCGCCGCTGCAACGCTCGCGCCCGGGTCCGGGCGGCATCGTCGGCACCATCGCGAAGAGCCGCGAGACGACGCTCTTCATCGTGCTCATCCTGCTGATACTGGGCACGTCGCTCGCGCGGCCGCAGTTTCTGAATCTGCAGAATCTGCGCGACGTGCTGCTCAACGTTGCGATCATCAGCTTGCTGACGGCGGGCATGACGGTCGTGATCCTGATGCGGCACATCGATCTGTCCGTCGGCTCGACAGTGGGCATCAGTGC
Organism: Burkholderia sp. E7m39; assembly: GCA_001319865.1. Lineage (GTDB taxonomy): Bacteria > Pseudomonadota > Gammaproteobacteria > Burkholderiales > Burkholderiaceae > Paraburkholderia > Paraburkholderia bengalensis. The sequence continues at coordinate 6,596 of BBSL01000149.1, forward strand.
GTACGCCGTCGGCAGCCTGTATGTGACGTTCCCGCATATGCCCGTGCTCGTGGCGCTTGTTGCTGGCGTGGCGATCGGGCTGATCGCGGGCGGCATCAACGCGCTGCTGATTGCGGTGGGACGCGTCCCGTCGCTCGTCGCGACGTTATCGACGCTCTATATCTTTCGGGGCGCCGACTACGCGTGGGTGCACGGCGGCCAGATCAACGCAACCAGCTTGCCCGAAGCGTACTCGCGTCTCGCGACGGGCACGCTGTTCGGCATTCCGACACTCGCGCTGATCGCAGCCGTCGTGCTGTTCGCGCTGTCGTTCTACCTGAAGCATTTTCGCGCCGGGCGCGAGCACTACGCGATCGGCTCGAATCCGGAAGCGGCGCGCCTGGCGGGCGTCAGCGTCGAGCGTCGCGTGATGTCGGGCTTTCTGCTGTCGGGCGCGATTGCGGGCTTTGCGGGCGCGCTGTGGCTGGCGCGCTTCGGCACCGTCGATGCGAGCACCGCGAAGGGCATCGAACTGCAAGTGGTGGCGGCCGCCGTGGTCGGCAGCGTAGCGATCACGGGCGGCGTCGGCACGATCCTCGGCGCGACACTCGGCGCGCTCGTGCTCGGCGTGATCAGCATCGCGCTGGTCGTGCTGCACGTGTCGCCGTTCTGGGAGCAGGCGATCGAAGGCGCGCTGATCGTCGCCGCCATCGCTGCCGATACGCTGCTCGCCCGCTCTGTCGCCAAACGCATGATGAGGAAACGCGATCATGGCTAAACCCGATTCCGCGCTGCTCACGCGCAGGCGCGAAACGCCGCTGCGCTGGGAAACCTTGCTGGTGATCGTGTTGCTTGCGTCGCTCGGAATGGGGCGCGCGCTGTCGCCCGTGTTCCTGACGGGCGCGAACCTGAGCAACGTGCTCGCCGACCTGACGGAGATCGCGTTGATGGCGCTGCCGATGACGCTGATCATCGTCGCGGCCGAGATCGATCTGTCCGTCGCGTCCGTGCTCGGCGCGTCGAGCGCGCTGATGGGCGTGCTGTGGCACATGGGGCTGCCGATGCCCGTGGTGATCGTGCTCGTGCTGCTGTTCGGCATGCTCGCGGGCCTGCTGAACGGGCTTGTGATCGTCAAGCTGAATCTGCCCTCGCTTGCCGTGACGATCGGCACGCTCGCGCTGTTTCGCGGGCTCTCGTATGTGCTGCTCGGCGATCAGGCCGTTGCCGATTTTCCGGCGGGTTACACGGCGTTCGGCATGGACACGCTGTTTGGCACGTTCATTCCGCTGCCGTTTGTCATCGTCATCGTGTGTGCGGTGCTGTTCACGGTGCTGCTGCAGGCCACGGCCTTCGGCCGCAGTCTCTACGCCATCGGCGCGAACCCGACGGCGGCCGCGTTCTCGGGCATCGAGGTGGCGAAAGCGCGGATGCGGCTGTTCGTGCTGTCGGGCTTCATGAGCGCGATGGCGGGCATCGTCTACACGCTGCGCTTCACCAGCGCACGCGGCGACAACGGCGAAGGTTTCGAACTGTCCGTGATCGCCGCCGTGCTGTTCGGCGGTGTGAGCATTTTCGGCGGACGCGGGTCGATGGTGGGCGTGTTGCTGTCGCTGCTGATCATCGGCGTGCTGAAGAACGCGCTGACGCTCGACGACGTCTCCAGCGAAACGCTGACCATCGTGACGGGCGCGCTGCTGCTCGCGTCGGTGCTGATTCCCAACCTGGTCGCGCGCTGGCGGGCGATGCGCGACCGCAAGCTGATTGCCGCTCAAACGTTGACGAAGCAAGCTGCGCAGTAATGCCGTTCATCATCGATCGACAAACCCGGACGACACAAGTCCGGTCCACCACCAGGAGACAACACATGAACAAACCACTGCGTCACGCGGGAG
>BBSL01000150.1 GCA_001319865.1 Burkholderia sp. E7m39
AAGGAGTTCAAGGGGCAGGGCAAGGTGGTGGGGCCGTCCGATGCGGGTGCTTCTTCGCAGGTGTCGTACATCAACACGCTCACGACGCAGCGTCAGGACGCAATCGTGATTGCCGCGAACGATGCGAATGCGCTGGTGCCGTATCTGAAGAAAGCGATGTCGCAGGGCATCAAGGTCGTGACGTTCGACTCCGATACGGCGCCCGAAGGTCGCCAGCTGTTCGTGAATCAGGCGAACGCGGAGAGCATCGGCCGCGGGCAGATCCAGCTGGTCTCGAAGCTGATGGGCGGCGAGGGCGAATTCGCGATTCTGTCCGCGACGCCGAACGCGACGAACCAGAACACCTGGATCAAGTGGATGCAGGAGGAGTTGAAGAAGCCCGAGTACGCGAAGATGAAGCTCGTGAAGATCGCCTATGGCAACGACGACGACCAGAAGTCGTTCGTCGAGACGCAAGGTTTGTTGCAGGCGTATCCAAACCTGAAGGCGATCGTCGCGCCGACGTCGGTGGGCATTGCGGCGGCGGCGCGTTATATCTCGACGTCGTCGAGCAAGGGCAAGGTCGCGGTGACGGGACTCGGCACGCCGAACCAGATGCGCGCGTTCGTCAAGAACGGCACCGTGAAGGCGTTCCAGTTGTGGGACCCGGGTCAGCTCGGTTATCTCGCGGCATATGCAGCGGCGAGCCTCGCGTCGGGCGCGATCGCGGGCAAGGAAGGTGAGTCGTTCGACGCAGGCAAGCTCGGCAAGCGCACCATCGGCGCGCAGGGCGAGATCATCCTTGGACCGCCGACCACGTTCGACGCGAGCAACATCGACAACTTCAATTTCTGATCGCCGGCAGTCCGTTGACGGAAGACGCGGGGCCGCTTGCGAGCGGCCCCTTCTATCGCGCGGTTAGAACCGCGCGACGCCGCGCATCACGTCAAGCCGTTTTCCTGCACATACTTGACGAGCTCGGCGTTTGTGCGCACGTGAAGTTTCTTCATCGCGACGCTCTTTTGCGTGGCAACCGTCGAGATCGAACGGCTTACGTGCCGTGCGATATCCGTCAACGATGCGCCCGACGCAAAGAGCCGGATGACCTCGATCTCTTTCTTCGTTAGCAGCTCCTTGCCCGCTCGTGCTTCGCCGCCTTCGGCGCATTGCTGCAGGCGGGCGCGAATTCTCTGCGAGTAGTACGGCCGCCGCCTGTGCATGACTTCGAGCGTGGCGGTGCGGAACTCGTCGACACCCTCGCATTTATCGACGATCGCCGCCACGCCGGTGCGAGCCAGACGGATAAGCGCGTCGTCGTTGTTGAGCATCGTGAACACGATGACGGGAATGCGCGCATAGCGATGGCGCAGTTGCGCGATCAGCGCCAGCCCATCGGTGTCGCTTTGCGCGCTGTTCATCGTGAAGTCGGTGATGATCATGTCCCACTTGCTCTGCGCGAGAAGGCCGAGGAGTTCCGTGCCGGATCTCGCGGCAGCGTCGACTCTTGCGTTGGGAATGCTGCTCAAGGCATGGGTGATGGCGTGGCGGATGACGGGATGGTCGTCGGCAATGACGATCCTGAAGTCGCGGATGGCGTTCATGATGAGAAGCAATGGCAGCGTCGGCAAAACGGGCGATATCTGTAGGACGCGGAAAGTGCAGTGTGCGGCATTCCGACGTGCGAAGTGCGACTCGATCCTGCGTGACGAGGAAGAATCGGACAGGTCCAGTAAGGATGACGAAAAACAGGACCGTTGCGTGCGGGCCTGCCGATATTTCGAATAAATCCGACGCCGTCATGCGTCTGATCCTGTGCGGGTAAAGAACTGTCAAGAATGCGCAATGCGACGCAAAGACCGTCAACCGTTTGCCCGACGCTGCGTTTAGAGCGATGACCTTATGAGGTCGGCCGGCCAGTGGGCCGTTTAGTCAATCCGGGTTTTGAGGAATCAAGTCAATGAACAAGCACATCGTCGCCGCCGCTCTGGCAGGCCTGTTTTCGATCGGCGCATTCGCACAGGCATCGTCGGCCGCTGCGACGGACGCAGCACCCGCGGCTGCATCGGCACCTGCCGCAAAGCATCATGCGAAAAAGCATCACGCAAAGAAGCATGCGCACAAGAAGGCAGCGCCTGCCAAGGCAGCAACGGGCGACGCAGCATCGGCCGCGCAGTAATCGGACGTAGTAGTAATCGGCCTTGCACATTAGCCTCTTGCTGAGGCGCAGGCCGGGGTAGAGAGAGGAAGGCGGGCGCTGGGGCCGCCTTCCTCTGTTGCGTTTACGAGTGAGGATTCGCGTTGCGGCGGTCGTCGAACGCGCCTAGCGCGTTTGCGAAGCGGCGCGCGCATTCCAGACCGAACGCGGTTGGTTTCATGCCGCGATCATGCGCGACATCGAAACCCATGCGCCATGCGGCAATACGTTTGCCATAGCATGTCAACGCGTCGAGCGACTGCATGACGAAAACGATGGAAGGCAAGACGCGCTCGTAAAGCGCTTGAGCCTGATCGAAATGACCGTCCACAAACGCCTGATGAATCGCGGCCTGCCAGTCGAACGTGTCAGGCGCGACGATCATGCCGGCGCATCCGGCGCGCAGATTGTCGATCAACTCCTGGCCGCCGCGTCCGTTGAAGACGGGCAAATGGCTGCGTTGTTCGCGCAGACGCGCAATCGTCGAGTGGATGAGGGTGGCGGGCCCTTCGCCCTTTAGCCACTGGAATGACGGACATTGCGCCGCGAGCGCGACAAGCGACTGCACCGACAAACCAACGCCGAGATATTCCGGTGCGTTCTGAATACCGACGGGCACGCTGACGCGCCGCATGATGTCGGCGAAAAAATCGAAGTAGAACGATTCGGGTCTGTCGCGCATCGAAGGCGGCTGCAGGATCAGCGCCGATGCGCCGTGCGCCACTGCATAGTCCGCAAGCGCGAATTGCGCGTCGGCGGTATCGCCCGTGACCGTGACGGCGAGCGGCACGCGCTGCGCGATGTGCGCGCTCGTCCACGCAATGAAGCGTTGCTGCTCGTCTAACGACAGCCGGTTCACTTCCGTCGCGAGGCCGAGAATCACGATGCCGCTCGCGCCCGCTTCGATCGTGCGATCGATCTGCGTGTGGATCGCCTGCCGGTCGAGCGCGTTGTTGGCGTCGAAATACGCGTAGAGCACGGGCCACATCCCGCGCGGCGAAAATGCTGGCCGCGTGGTCATCAATGCGAATCCCGCGGCACGGGCGCGCCGCTCGCGCCCACGAGGAAGTCGAGATCCGCGCCCTCGTCGGCTTGCAGAACGTGTTCGACATACAGGCGGTAGTAGCCGCGCGCGGGCAGTTCGGGCGCGCGCCACGCCGCCCGGCGCCGCGCCAGCTCTTCGTCCGATACGTCCAGATGCAGCCGTCGCGCGGCGACGTCGAGCTCGATCATGTCGCCGGTTTGCACCAGCGCGAGCGGCCCGCCCGCAGCGGCCTCGGGTGAGATGTGCAGCACGACGGCGCCGTACGCGGTGCCGCTCATGCGGCCATCGGAGATGCGCACCATGTCCGTGATGCCTTTTTGCAGCACTTTTTTCGGCAGCGGCATGTTGCCGACCTCGGCGAAGCCGGGATAGCCCTTCGGACCTGCGCCCTTGAGCACCATCACGCAATGCTCGTCGATGTCGAGCGATTCGTCGTCGACCTTTGCGTGCAACTCCTCGACATTCTCGAACACGACGGCACGCCCGCGATGCTTGAGCAACGACGCGGTCGCCGCCGATGGCTTGATGACCGCGCCGTCCGGCGCGAGATTGCCTTTGAGCACGGCAATGCCCGCGTGCGGCTTGAACGGCTCGGCGAAGGTCGTGATGACTTTCTGATCGTAGTTCGGCGCGTCGCGGACGTTGTCCCAGATCGTCTTGCCATTGACCGTCAGGGCGTCGCGATGCAACAGGCCTTGTTCGCCCAGTTGCCGCAGCACGGCGGGCAGACCGCCGGCGTAGTAGAAGTCTTCCATCAGATGTTCGCCCGATGGCTGCAGGTTCACGAGGCAAGGCACGTTCGAGCCGAGTTCCCAGTCCTCGAGGTTCAGCTCGACGCCGATACGCCGCGCGAGCGCGATCAGATGCACGACCGCATTGGTCGAGCCGCCAATCGCCGCATTGGTGCGGATCGCGTTTTCGAAGGCCTGGCGCGTGAGAATCTTGTCCATCGTCAGGTCGTCGCGGACCATCTCGACAATGCGCCGTCCCGCCAGATGCGCGAGCACCTGGCGCCGTGCGTCGACGGCGGGAATCGCGGCGTTGTGCGGCAGACCGATGCCGAGCGACTCGACCATCGATGCCATCGTCGAGGCCGTGCCCATGGTCATGCAATGGCCGCGCGAGCGGTTCATGCACGACTCGGCATCGACGAATTCCTGCTGCGTCATCGTGCCGGCGCGCACTTCCTCCGACATTTGCCAGACGCCCGTGCCCGAGCCGATCGTGCGTCCCCGGAAGCGCCCGTTGAGCATCGGACCGCCCGACACGGCGAGTGCGGGCAGATTGCACGAGGCTGCGCCCATCAAGAGCGCAGGCGTGGTCTTGTCGCAGCCCACCAGCAGGATCACGCCGTCGAGCGGATTGCCGCGTATCGACTCCTCGACGTCCATCGAAGCGAGATTGCGAAACAGCATGGCGGTGGGCCGCAGATTCGATTCGCCAAGCGACATCACCGGAAACTCGAGCGGCAAACCGCCTGCCTCGCGCACGCCGCGCTTGACGTACTCCGCGAGTTCGCGAAAGTGCGCGTTGCAGGGCGTCAGTTCCGACCAGGTATTGCAGATGCCGACGACGGGGCGGCCGTCAAATTCGTCGTGAGGAATGCCCTGATTTTTCATCCATGAGCGATGGATGAAACCGTCCTTGTCGTTGCGGCCGAACCAGCTTTGCGAGCGTAGCTTGCGCATGGGGTCTCCTGGTGTGTGCTATGTGCTTCCTGCGTTGTACTTCGCAGCTTAGCCCGAGCTTAGTCCATGCGCCGCGCGGCAGGGCGTTAATCAGCCACATGCCAGGCGCCATGACGCCGTGCGATTGCGCTGCAACAACGCACGCGGGGAACCGGCTCGCTTGCGCGACGCCGGCGTGAAAGAGGCTCGGCATGCTGCGCAGCAGCGCAAATGCATCCATCGTCGGACGCGGACCTTCCAATAAGCGACATGCGCGCACGCGCGCCACGCGCTGCAGCATGCTCGCAAACCATTGCGGGGCAAGGCGCACAGCCGTCCTCTAACGTTCGTTCGATTTTGGCTGTGTCGCATTTGCGCAAGCGTCTGTCGCAATTAGTCGGCTAGGCGGGGTTTTTTCTAGCAACTATGTAGTCACACATGTGCGGGCCGGCGCCTGCACCACGAGGAGATGGACTCAATGAAATCCCCAAAGGTCGTGGTCGAAGGGTTATGTAAGGTTTTTGGACCCAACCCGAAACTGGCGCAGGACATGCTCTCGCGAGGCGCGTCGAAAGACGAGGTATTCGCCAAAACGGGGCATGTGGTGGGCGTCCACAATGCTTCCTTCGATGTGCAGGAAGGTGAAATTTTCGTGCTGATGGGCCTGTCCGGCTCCGGCAAGTCGACGCTGATCCGCCTGATCAACCGGCTCGTCGAGCCGACGGCGGGCAAGGTCATCATCGATGGCCGGGACGTTGCCGCCATCAAGCGGTCGGAATTGACGTCGCTGCGCCGCACCGACATGAGCATGGTGTTTCAGTCGTTCGCGCTGATGCCGCAACGCACGGTGCTGTCGAATGCCGCGTTCGGGCTGGAGGTGGCGGGCGTGGGCCGCAAGGAACGCGAGAAGCGCGCGCTCGAAGTGCTCGAGCAGGTCGGCCTCGCGACGTTCGCGGGCAAACTGCCTTCGGAGCTGTCGGGCGGCATGCAGCAGCGTGTGGGTCTCGCGCGCGCGCTCGCCGTGAACCCTTCGTTGATGATCATGGACGAGGCGTTCTCCGCGCTCGATCCCCTCAAGCGCAAGGAAATGCAGAACGTGCTGCTCGAATTGCAGAAGAACCAGCGACGCACGATTCTGTTCGTCTCGCACGATCTCGAAGAGGCGCTGCGCATCGGCAGCCGCATTGCGATCATGGAAGGCGGCCGGGTGGTGCAGATCGGCACGCCGCAGGACATCATCGCGAATCCCGCCGACGACTACGTGCGCGCGTTCTTCGAGGGCGTCGATACGAGCCGCTATCTGACGGCCGCCGATCTGATGCAGTCGAACCGCGTGCCCGTCGTGCGCAACCTCGATCAGACGAGCGTTGCCGAGTCGCTGAACGGCAGCGCCGAGTATGCGTTCGTGCTCGACGCCGAGCGGCGCATTCGCGGCTTCGTGACACGCGATGCGATTGGCAGCGCCTCGCCGGCGCTGAAGAAAGTCGAATGCATTTCGCGCGGCGCGCCGCTCGAACATGTCGTGTCGCGCGTGTGCGCGAACACGACGGCTCTGCCCGTGGTCGACGACGAGGACCGCTACTGCGGTTCCGTCGATCAGGCCGCGGTCCTCAAGGTCATTACGCGCAATAGAGGTGGTGCCCATGTCTGAGATGATTCCACTCGGCCGTTGGGTCGACCAGTCCGTTCACTATCTGCTCGACCATGACGCGAGCACGTTCGATTCGATTGGCAAGGCGATCGAGAGCTTCGCCGCAATGATCGAACACGGCCTGCAGGCCATCCCGATGTGGGCGCTGATGGCGCTCTTCATCGCCGTCGGCTTGTGGCGCGTGGGCTGGCGATTTGCGATCTTCGCGACCGCTTCGCTGTTGCTGATCTACGCGACGGGCTTCTGGGACCAGACAGTGATTACGCTGGGCCTCACGTTGTCATCGACGCTGATTAGTCTCGTGTTCGGCATTCCGCTCGGCATCTGGACTGCGAAGAACAAACACGTGCAGATGATCGTGCGCCCGATCCTCGACCTGATGCAGACGATGCCCGCGTTCGTCTACCTGATTCCCGCCGCGATGCTGTTCGGCCTTGGCCGCGTGCCGGGCATTCTGTCGACGGTGATCTTCGCGATGCCGCCCGCTGTGCGTCTGACGAGCCTCGGCATCAAGCACGTGAACCGCGAGATCGTCGAAGCAGGGCAGGCGTTCGGCTGCACGCCGTGGCAGCTGCTGTACAAGGTGCAATTCCCGAACGCGCTGCCGTCGATCATGCAGGGCGTGAACCAGACGATCATGATGGCGCTGTCGATGGTGATCATCGCGTCGAGTGGTGGGCGCGGGCGGTCTCGGCAATGACGTGCTCGCAAGTATTCAGCGCCTCGATATCGGCTTGGGTTTCGAAAGCGGTCTGTCCGTCGTGCTGCTCGCGATCATTCTTGACCGCATCACCGAGAGCTTCGGACGTTCGCCCGGCTCGGCTGCCGCACCGCGTTTCGCCGGTTTGCGCAGCGTGATGCGCGTGCGCCGCGAGCAGCCTGCCGTCGCGCAGAGTTAAGTCTCTGTCGCATTGACCCAGGCGCGGGGCGTCCAACGCGTCTGCAATAGAACCAATAGTGGTCGTCCCGCGAAGGCCTTCGGGCCTTCGCGGTGGCCAAACACACTCTTCCTTGTGCTTCACGGAGCGCGACGTGACGTCTACCATGGCCGAAGCGCCGTTGTCGAACCTTGCTCATGTAGGTTTTCTGACGTTACCCAGTTTTTCGATGATCGCGTTCACGAGCGCGGTCGAAGTACTGCGCATGGCGAACTACGTGTCGCGTGCACAGCATTATCGCTGGTCGGTGATCACGCATGACGGCGTGCCCGTGCGCGCGAGCAACGGACTCACCGTCAAGCCGACACGCACGCTCGAAGAAGCGGGCATGCCCGATGTGCTGATCGTGTGCGGCGGCACGCAGATACGCAATGCCGTCGATGCGAACGTCAAGACCTTGCTCGCCGATGCCGCTGCGCAAGGCGTGCCGCTCGGCGGCATCTGCACGGGCGCCTATGCATTGATGGCAGCGGGCTTGCTCGATGGTTATCGCTGTTCGGTGCATTGGGAGGATCTGTCCGCGTTGCACAAGGACTACCCTCATGTGCATTTCGCCGACGAACTCTTCACGATCGATCGCGATCGGCTGACATGCACGGGCGGCACCGCGCCGCTCGATCTGATGCTCAATCTGATCAGCATGCGCTTTGGGCAGAACCTTGCCGCGCAGGTGTCGGAGCAGTTCATTCTCGAGCGCATTCGCGGCGCGAGCGACCCGCAGCCGATACCCGTCGATGCACGCGTCGGCTTTTCTCGCGCCGAGCTGATCGAAGTTGTGCGACTGATGGAAGCGAATATCGAAGAGCCCTTGTCGCTCGAAGAACTCGCGCGGCTCGTGCAACTGTCGCAGCGCCATTTGCAGCGGATGTTCAAGGTTTATCTGAGCGTATCGCCGACGCACTATTACCTGTCGCTGCGATTGCGCCGCGCGCGCGATCTGCTGCGCACGACAGATGCATCGATTGCGCGCGTGACGGCCGTGTGCGGCTTTCATTCGCCGTGTCATTTCAGCAAGGCATATCGCGCGCAGTTTGGCCATGCACCGAGTGTCGAGCGCCGCCACGCGAGCTAGCCAGGCGAGCGACCTGAAAATTACCGAGGAGAATCAAATGAAACAGAAGCTGATGATGGCGGCTGCGCTGTTGACGACCGCGGCTGCGACCGCACACGCCGCTGACCCCGCCGTGTGCCGCAACGTACGTTTCGCCGATGTCGGCTGGACCGACATCGCGGCGACGACGGGCCTTGCATCGACGATCTTCCAGGGGCTCGGTTACAACCCGACCAAGACGATCGCTTCCGTGCCGATTACTTTTGCCGGTATCAAGAGCAAGCAGATCGACGTGTTCCTCGGCTACTGGGCGCCGACGATGGACCCGATCATCCAGCCGTTCGTGAAGTCCGGCACGATCAAGGTGCTCGCGACGCCGAACCTGACGGGCGCGAAATACACGCTGGCGGTGCCGGACTATGTGTATAACGGCGGCTTGAAGAATTTCAGCGATATCGCGAAGTACGCCGACAAGCTCGATGGCAAGGTATACGGCATCGAGCCGGGCAACGACGGCAACGCGCTGATCAAGAAGATGATCGACGCCAACCAGTTCGGCATGGGCAAGTTCAAGCTGGTCGAATCGAGCGAGGCGGGCATGCTCGTCGAAGTGAATCGCGCGATACGCGAAAAGAAGTGGATCGTGTTTCTCGGCTGGGAGCCGCACCCTATGAACGTGCAGATGAAGATCGATTATCTGGCGGGCGGCGACGATGTGTTCGGGCCGAACTACGGCGAAGCCAAGGTGTTCACGGCGACGCCGCCCGACTATGCCACGCGCTGCCCGAATGCGGCGAAGCTGGTTTCGAATCTGCAGTTCACGACGTCCATCGAAAATAATGTGATGGTGCCGATCATGAACAAGGAAGACGCGAATAAGGCTGCGCTCGCCTGGTTGAAGGCCAATCCGCAGGCGCTGGATAAGTGGCTTGCGGGGGTGCAGACTTTTGATGGGAAGGATGGGTTGCCGGCGGTTAAGGCTTATATCGCGGCGCATTAGAGGGTTTTGTTTGCGAGGCGGGGTGGTTCGGGGTTTTGGGTGTCGCGCAAGCAATTGCGGTAGTGCGTTGCGAGGCGGCACCAGACCCCGTTGCGTGCCACCCGGACATCCAAGTGTCACATGGCGTCAGAGGCAGTGACGATCCCGCCGCCGTGGTCGGTGGCGTCACCAGGACGGATGAGATAGATCATGGGATAGCTCCCGGTTGCTCGTTGGTGGCACACGGACCTGAAGAACACAATCTAAATGATGAAAATATGCTTTTAAAAATCTCAATAATCCGTTTTTATCTTTACTGATTCCAGATGGATAAAGATAGTAAATGGCTGAATGCGATTGATTGCCGGCTACCAAGATAATCTCCTCCGACTGCTTCAGCAGCCGCAACTCCGAGTTAACCGCGCGACAAACTGCGTGAAGCCGGCGTCGAGTCCGTGGAGGGACCGGAACGGGGGAGTACTGGGAGAGAAGAAGAAGTGGTGCCGTTTGCGGTGCAAATGCGCAAACAGGGTCACCGCACGAGGCGTGTGGAATTCACGATAGCGTGCCGGACTACAGCCCCGAGAACCGGATGCGGTAGATGGCCAGGGCGTAGGCAACGGAGTTTCGCTAGAGCGAAAACGAAAGAAGACCGGGGAAGTTGAGAGCCCCTGGGTAAGTGTCAAGGATTAGCGGTGTGAGCCCGCTTTCTTTGCTTACTTTCTTTGCGGCGGCAAAGAAAGTAAGTGCCGCCCCGCACAGGGGCAACGCTTGCATAGCAAGACAAAACGCGGATGCCGGCGCACCGGCAAGCAAACACCTCATCGCGGATGCCCACGCAAACGGCGAAACCGCGAAACCACAAATCAATTCACCGCCGCAAGCAGAAACCAAAAACCAAAAAAATCAAAAACCTCACGCATGCACATGCAAACCCAAACTGCCATTCACCACCGGATGAGCCAACGGAGCAACCTGCTTGCGCCGCTCCCGCGTAGGCGCGGTCCCAAACGCATCGCGATAGCTCTTGCTGAAATGACATGCCGACTGGAACCCGCACGCCATCGTGATATGCATGATCGACATATCCGTTTGAAGCAGCAGTTCACGCGCGCGGCGCAGCCGTAACGTCAGGTAGTAGTGCGTCGGCGTCATGCCGAGGTGTTCGCGAAAGAGCCGCTGCAACTGCCGTTGCGACATGTTGGCCAGACGCGCGAGCTCTTCGCGCGAAAGCGGCTCTTCGATGTTGTTCTCCATCAGCGCGATCACTTCGAACAAGGACTTGTTCGCGGACCCGAGCCGGGCCACGAGCGGCATCCGCTGTTGCGCGCTGTTGTCGCGCACATGCTCGACGATGAACTGCTCGGCGATCTGCGTGACACGCGGCGTGCCGACGCGCGCGGCGATCAGGTTCAACATCATGTCGAGCGGTGCGACGCCGCCCGTGCAGGTCAC
>BBSL01000151.1 GCA_001319865.1 Burkholderia sp. E7m39
GAAAGACCGTTGCTTGCCGTAACCGATCCACCGTCGGGGCTGATGATCGACCACCTGTAGAGCGGCTGGCCGCTCAGATAATTCGCCATGCGCAGCACTTCGATCGCGTTCGTGAACGCGATCATCGTGAAGTTGGGCAGCGGCATGAACGCGAAGTGTGACAACGACGCAGTTCGATCGGGCGACATGGTTCGGGGCGATCCTTGATGGTTTGATGCAGCCGTCGTGGGGCAGCGGCCTTTGTTATTCTGCGAGCGAGCGCAACAAGCATGCCATACGGCTAAACCCTGGCTAAACGCCACGCTCGCAGCGCCGCATGCGCCCAAAACGCACCGACGCTGTGCAGCCGCCGCACTGCCGGCGGGCCTGCCGCGCTCTCATGCGGTGCCGCGCGTAGGCAGGCACCGCACGAACGAGACCGCAATGCACCATGGGCGGCGCGATCAATTCGTCGCATTGATGCGGTCAATTCGCACGACCGGTCTCTTTTCGATTACTTGTCCAAAACGGACTTGCATGGCGGAAAAGGTAAAGAACGCGTCTGAATTCATAAATTGACCGGTCTGGCTAAAGACAAGAATAGAGCCGTCGGTGGAGAGCGTGCAAAGCCAGTCCAGTCAAGGGATAGCGCGGAACTGGGCAGTGGGCCTCGCAGGTTCTTTCCGCTCTTCAGTCACCCACGATCAACTGAACGGAAGCCATGTCGAACGCCAACCCATTCTTCTCGCAGACCCTCGCCGAGCGCGACGCGGCCGTGCGCACGTCGGTCCTCAAGGAACTCGAACGCCAGCAGTCGCAGGTCGAGCTGATCGCGTCGGAAAACATCGTGTCGCGCGCCGTGCTCGAAGCGCAAGGCTCGGTGCTGACGAACAAGTACGCGGAAGGCTATCCCGGCAAGCGCTATTACGGCGGCTGTGAGTTCGTCGACGAAGTGGAAGCACTTGCGATCGAGCGGATCAAGAAGCTCTTCAATGCGGGCTTCGCCAACGTGCAGCCGCACTCGGGCGCGCAGGCGAACGGCTCCGTGATGCTCGCGCTCGCGAAGCCGGGCGACACGATCCTCGGCATGTCGCTCGATGCAGGCGGCCACCTCACGCACGGCGCGAAGCCCGCGCTGTCCGGCAAGTGGTTCAACGCGGTGCAGTACGGCGTGAACCGCGAAACCATGTTGATCGACTACGATCAGATCGAGAAACTCGCGCACGAGCACAAGCCGTCGATGATCATCGCAGGCTTCTCCGCCTATCCGCGCGTGCTCGATTTCGCGCGTTTCCGTGCGATCGCCGATAGCGTCGGCGCGAAGCTGATGGTCGATATGGCGCACATCGCGGGCGTGATCGCGGCGGGCCGTCATCCGAATCCCGTCGAACATGCGCACGTCGTCACGTCGACGACGCACAAGACACTGCGCGGTCCGCGCGGCGGCTTCGTTCTGACCAACGACGAAGACATCGCGAAGAAGATCAATTCGGCGGTGTTCCCTGGCCTGCAAGGCGGTCCGCTGATGCATGTGATCGCGGGCAAGGCCGTCGCGTTCGGCGAAGCGCTCGACGACAGCTTCAAGACCTATATCGACAGCGTGCTGGCCAACGCGAAGGCGCTCGGCGAAGTCCTGAAAGAGGGCGGTGTCGATCTCGTGACGGGCGGCACCGACAACCATCTGCTGCTCGTCGATCTGCGTCCGAAAGGCCTGAAGGGCGCACAGGTCGAACAGGCGCTCGAACGCGCGGGCATCACCTGCAACAAGAACGGCATTCCGTTCGATACGGAAAAGCCGACGGTGACGTCGGGCATTCGTCTCGGTACGCCCGCCGGCACGACGCGTGGCTTTGGGGTTGCCGAGTTTCGCGACATCGGCCGCCTGATTCTCGAAGTGTTCGACGCGTTGCGCACCCATCCCGATGGCGATGCCGCAACGGAGCAGCGCGTGCGCCGCGAGATCTTCGCGCTGTGCGAACGCTTCCCGATTTACTGAGCCATCGAGCCGCTACTCGAAACGAACGCCCCATCGCTACGGAGTCAAGCATGAGCAACCTGCACGAAAGCAGCATCATCATCGACGGTCTGAACATTTCGAAGTTCGACCGCTCGGTGTTCGAGGACATGAGAAAGGGCGGCGTCACGGCCGTCAACTGCACGGTCTCCGTCTGGGAAGACTTCCAGAAGACCATCGACAACATCGCGGAAATGAAGCAGCAGATCCGCGAGTACAACGAGATCCTGACGCTCGTGCGCACGACGGACGACATCCTGCGCGCGAAGAAAGAGAACAAGACGGGCATCATCTTCGGCTTCCAGAACTCGTATGCATTCGAGGACAACCTCGGCTACATCGAAGTGTTCAAGGAACTCGGCGTGAACGTGGTGCAGCTTTGCTACAACACGCAGAACCTCGTCGGCACCGGCTGCTATGAAGCAGACGGCGGCCTCTCGGGCTACGGCCGCGAAGTGATTCAGGAGATGAATCGCGTCGGCATCATGGTCGATCTGTCGCACGTCGGCGCAAAGACTTCTTCCGACGCGATTGCGTGTTCGAAAAAGCCGGTGACGTACTCGCATTGCTGCCCGTCGGGTCTGAAGGAGCATCCGCGCAACAAGTCGGACGAGCAGCTGAAAGAGATCGCCGACGCGAACGGTTTTGTCGGCGTGACGATGTTCGCGCCGTTCCTCAAGAAAGGCCCGGACGCGACGGTCGACGACTATCTCGAAGCCATCGAATACGTGATCGATGTGATCGGCGAAGACAAGGTCGGTATCGGCACGGATTTCACGCAAGGCTATACGACCGAGTTTTTCGACTGGATCACGCACGACAAGGGCCGTTATCGCCGTCTGACGAACTTCGGCAAGGTCATCAACCCCGAAGGCATCCGCACGATCGGCGAGTTTCCGAACCTCACGGCTGCAATGCAAAAAGCAGGCTGGAGCGAGTCGCGGATCAAGAAGGTGATGGGCGAGAACTGGCTGCGCGTATTCGGCGAAGTCTGGAACGTCTGACCGAGCGAAACCTGAGAGAACAGAGGAAACCCACCATGCAACCGCAACTGCCCATCGACGTTGATCCGAACACAGGCGTCTGGACCACCGACGCACTGCCCATGCTGTATGTGCCGCGTCATTTCTTCACGAACAACCATGCTGCTGTCGAAGAAGCACTGGGCGTCGAAGCCTATGCCGAGATCCTCTACAAGGCCGGCTACAAGTCCGCCTACTACTGGTGCGACAAGGAAGCGAAGCAGCACGGCATCGGCGGCATGGCCGTGTTCGAGCATTACCTGAACCGCCTGTCGCAACGCGGCTGGGGTCTCTTCAAGATCATCGAAGCGGACCCCGCTACGGCACGCGCGAAGATCGAACTGCGCCATTCGTCGTTCGTGCTGCAGCAGCCCGAGAAGAGCGGCAAGCTCTGCTACATGTTCGCCGGCTGGTTCGCAGGGGCGATGGATTGGGTCAACGACACGACGGCGGGCGGCAAGAACGCGCCGCGTTCGCAGTCGAAGGAAGTGCAGTGTGCGGGCGAGCATCACGGCCACGACCACTGCGTTTTCGAAGTGTCGCCGATCGCGCATTAAAGCTGCACGCCACATTCAAGCCTGAACCGAATACCGCCCGAGGTCGCCCGCGATGCGTTACCCCAATCTGTTCAAACCTTTGACGCTCAATCAGCTCACGCTGCGCAACCGCATCGTCAGCACCGCGCATGCCGAGGTATATGCCGAACCGGGTGGCTTGCCCGGCGACCGCTATATCCGCTACTACGAGGAAAAGGCCAAGGGCGGCGTCGGTCTCGCCGTGTGCGGCGGGTCGAGCCCGGTATCGATCGATAGCCCGCAGGGCTGGTGGAAGTCCGTCAACCTGTCGACGGACAAGATCATTGATCCGCTGTCGCGTCTGGCCGAAGCCATGCATCGGCACGGCGCGAAGATCATGATTCAGGCGACGCACATGGGCCGCCGCTCGGCGTTTCATGGCGAGCACTGGCCGCATCTGATGACGCCTTCCGGCGTGCGCGAGCCCGTGCATCGCGGCAATGCGAAGATCATCGAGGTCGAGGAAATCCGCCGCATCATCGGCGATTTCGCCGCGGCGGCGAAGCGCGTGAAAGACGCGGGCATGGACGGCATCGAAATTTCGGCTGCGCACCAGCATCTGATCGACCAGTTCTGGAGCCCGCGCACGAACTTCCGTACCGACGAATGGGGCGGCTCGCTCGAAAACCGTCTGCGCTTCGGCGTCGAAGTGTTGCAGGCGGTGCGCGAAGCCGTCGGCCGCGACTTCTGCGTCGGCCTGCGCATGTGCGGCGACGAGTTCCATGAAGACGGTCTCGATCACGAACAACTGAAGGAGATCGCGCAAGCGATGTCCGAATCCGGCCTGATCGATTACATCGGTGTGATCGGTTCCGGCGCGGATACGCACAACACGCTCGCCAACTGCATGCCGCCGATGGCGCTGCCGCCCGAGCCGTTCGTGCATCTCGCGGCGGGTATCAAGTCGGTCGTGAAGCTGCCCGTGATGCACGCGCAAAGCATTCGCGATGCGGGCCAGGCGGAGCGTCTGCTCGCGAACGGCATGGTCGATCTGGTCGGCATGACGCGCGCACAGATAGCCGATCCGCACATGGTCATCAAGATTCGCGATGGACGTGAGGACGAAATCAAGCAGTGTGTCGGCGCGAACTACTGCATCGATCGTCAGTACAACGGCCTCGACGTGCTGTGCGTGCAGAACGCGGCGACGTCGCGCGAAGCGACGATGCCGCATGTAATCGAGAAAACGCGCGGACCGCGCCGCAAGGTGGTGGTGGTCGGCGCAGGCCCGGCTGGACTCGAAGCCGCGCGTGTCGCGCGTTCGCGTGGACACGATGTGGTGCTGTTCGAGAAGAGCGACGCCGTCGGCGGGCAGATCATGCTGGCCGCGAAAGCGCCGCAGCGCGAGCAGATGGCGGGCATCGTGCGCTGGTTCGATATGGAGACGAAGCGCCTCGGAGTCGACCGGCGTCTGGGCGTCGAAGCCGACGAGAAGATGATTCTCGCCGAGAAGCCCGACATCATCGTGCTCGCCACAGGCGGCTCGAGCTTCACGCAGCAGGTGCCCGCGTGGGGCGTCGATGAAGGTCTCGCTGTGAGTTCGTGGGACATTCTGTCGGGCAAGGTCGAGCCGAAACATAACGTGCTCGTCTATGACGGTGTCAGCACGCATGCGGGCGCGGGCGTGGCCGATTTCATTTCGAGCCGCGGTTCGAAGGTCGAGATCGTCACGCCGGACGTGAAGGTGGCCGACGACGTGGGCGGCACGACGTTCCCGATCTTCTATCGGCGCCTCTATGCGCAAGGTGTGATCCACACGCCGAACTACTGGCTGGATCGCGTGTACGAGGAGGACGGCAAGAAGATCGCTGTGATTCGCAACGAGTACACGGAAGAGCAGGAAGAGCGTGTCGTCGATCAGGTCGTGATCGAAAACGGCAGCACGCCCAACGACACGCTCTACTGGAAGCTCAAGCCCGAATCCGTGAATCGCGGCCAGGTCGACGTGCATAAGCTCTTTGCTGCTGAACCGCAGCCGTCGCTGTCGGAAGAACTCGGTAACGGCCGCTTTCTGTTGTTCCGTGTCGGCGACTGCATTTCGATGCACAACATCCACGGCGCGATCTACGACGCGCTGCGCCTTTGCAAGGACTTTTGACGATGAGCCCGGCGTTTCTCATCACCGCGTTGTTGTGGATATCCGTCGCCGGCCTTGCGTTCGCGGTCGCAAAACGGGCGGCTTACTGGCGTCTCGGACGGGCAACGGCAGCCGGCGCATTCGGCTGGACGAACCTGCTGACGATACCGAAGCGCTATTTCGTCGATCTGCATCACGTGGTTGCGCGCGACCCGTACATCGCGAAGACGCACGTCGCGACGGCTGGCGGCGCGATTGCGGCGTTCGCGCTGGTGTTCGTCAACTACGGCCTGGCAATTTACTCACCGTGGCTCGACCGGCTGATCTTCGTGGCTGCGCTGATCATGCTGGTGGGTGCCGTGTTCGTATGGCGCCGCCGTCATGCGAAGGACGTGCCCGCGCGTCTTTCGCGTGGTCCGTGGGATACGTTGCCGTGGCTGCTCGGCTCGTTCGCGCTCGGGCTGCTGCTGTACACGTTGCTGCCGGCATCGGCGATGTCGGG
>BBSL01000152.1 GCA_001319865.1 Burkholderia sp. E7m39
CGAACACCTGGCGGGTGCTTCGTATGACCACGCGCTGCACGCGGCGGCGCACGGTCATGCGGCGGCGAAGCCGTTGCGCACGGCGCAGCCCGCGCAGCACACGCTGCTGGTGGTCGCGCACAGCGACCGCGGCGGACTCGACGATCACGCGCGGCAGGCGCTCGCCGCAGCCGCGCTGATCGCGGACGCCAACACGCAAGTGGCGCTGCTGGTGCTCGGCGAACTGAAGGACGATGCCGCCGCGCTGGGCGCGGACAAGGTGATCGAGCTGCCCGCATTCGACCGCCGCACGTTCGCGCCGGAACGCGAAGTGCAGGCGGTGGCCGCGTGCGTCGCGCAACTCGCGCCGAAGTACATCGTGATGCCCGACAACGCGACGGGCGACGGCGATCTCGGCCGTCGCTATGCCGCGCTCGCGGGCGCCAGCATCGCAACGCATGTGGTGCAGATCGACGCGAAGCAGGTGTCGACGTACGCGCAAGCGAAGAGAGCCTACGCGACGCGCGCGTTGCCCGATGTCATTCTGCTGGCAGCGGGCGCGGTCGACACGCGCCTGCCGTTCGTCGGCGCGGGCGAGCGGCTGGAGATTCCCGCGTTGATGCAGGTAAGCCATGCGGCAAGCAGTGCATACCGCGACCTGGGCATCGAGGAAATCGACGCCGCACAGGTCGCGCTCGAAGAAGCGGATTTCATTGTGTCGGCGGGCAACGGCGTGACGGATGTCGCGGCGTTCGAAAAGCTTGCGGGCACGTTCGGCGCGGCGATCGGCGCGAGCCGTGTCGCCGTCGACAACGGCCTGTTCACGCGCGACAAGCAGGTCGGCGCGACTGGCAAGACCGTCGAGGCGAGCGTGTATATCGCGTTCGGCATTTCGGGCGCCGTGCAGCATTTGCAGGGCATCAAGGACTGCCGCCACGTGATCGCGGTGAATCTGGACGGCAGTGCGCCCATCGTCAAGCGCGCGAATCTGACGATCATCGGCGACACGCAGCAGATGATTGCTTCGCTGATCGACGAGATTCATCGCGCGCGCGCCGGACGTCCCGCGGCGGCTGCGCCCCTCGTGAAACCGTTGGTCGAAGGAGTGGCGGCATGAACGGGAAGCTCGAAAAAATCGCAGTGCTGGTGTCGGTCGGGAAACATCCCGTCAGCGGCGTCGCGCGCTATAGCCGCAACGACGCCGCTGCGCTCGAAATCGGCCGTCAGCTGTCGGGCGAGCATGGCGCGCGGCTCGATGTGCTGCATGCAGGTGATCCGGGTAATCCCGCACTCGAAGAATATCTGGCGCTCGGCGCGGAACGCGTCGACGTGCTCACCTGCGCCGAGAACGGCGATGCCGTCGGCCTGCTCGCGGCGCGTCTGAAAGACTACGACCTGGTGCTGACGGGCACCTGTGCGGAAGGCGCGTTCGACACCGGTATGCTGCCTTACCGGCTTGCCGACGCGCTGGGTTACCCGCTCGTCGGCACGGCCGTCGACGTGACGGCAGCGGGCGGCCGCGCGACCGTGCGGCAGTTTCTGCCGAAGGGCGTGCGGCGTCGCGTGGAAGTCGCGCTGCCGGCTGTGGTCGCCGTGCATCCGCTTGCCACCGTCACGCCGCGCTACGCCTACGCGCGCCTGCGCGCCGGCGCGATCCAGCCGCAGCGCGTGCTGGCCGCCGCCGACGCGCAAGCCGCGCAATGGACGCTCTCACCCGTCACGCGCAAGCCGGTGCGCCTCGCCGCCGCCGAAAAGCGCTCGGGCCATGCCCGCATGATGTCTGCAACGACCACGGAAAGCCGGGGCGGCAGCGTCGTAATTGAAGGGACTTCAGTCGAAAAAGCACAAGTGATCCTCGACTATTTGCGCGAGCATCAACTCATCGATTACTGATTTGCGCCGCACCATCGACGGCCTCGCAAACCCGGAGCACACATGAAAGTATCGGCAGACATTCGCGCGCTGGTCGACCGGCGCAAGAAAGGTTACAGCCTCGAAGCACCGTTCTATCTGAGCGAGGAGGTTTTTGCGCTCGATATGGACGCGATTTTCCGTCAGCACTGGATTCAGGTCGCCGTCGAGCCGGACGTCCCCGAGCCGGGCGATTACGTGACCGTCGAACTGGGGCACGACTCGATCCTGATCGTGCGCGACGACGACATGCAGGTGCGCGCATTTCACAACGTGTGCCGTCATCGCGGCGCACGCCTGTGCAACGAGGACAAGGGCACCGTCGGCAATATCGTCTGCCCGTATCACAGCTGGACGTACAACCTGTCGGGCGATCTGATGTTCGCCGAGCACATGGGCGAGCAGTTCGACCGCTGCAAGCACAGCCTGAAGAGCGTGCACGTCGAGAACCTCGCGGGCCTGATTTTCGTGTGCCTCGCCGAGCGGCCGCCTGTCGATTTCGCCGTGATGCGCGCCGCGATGGAACCGTATCTGCTTCCGCACGATCTGCCCAACTGCAAGATCGCCGCGCAGATTGACATCATCGAGAAAGGCAACTGGAAGCTCACGATGGAAAACAACCGCGAGTGCTACCACTGCGTCGCGAACCATCCGGAGCTGACCATCTCGCTCTACGAATACGGCTTCGGCTATCAGCGTTCGCCCGCGAACGCGGACGGCATGGACGCGTTCGAGCGCACCTGCATCGAGCGCGCGAAAGAGTGGGAAGAGATGAATCTGCCTTCGGTGGAGATCGACCGACTGTCGGATGTGACGGGTTTTCGCACGCAACGCCTGCCGCTCGATCGCAGCGGCGAATCGCAGACGCTCGACGCGAATGTCGCGTCGAAGAAGCTGCTCGGCGAATTTACGCGTGCCGATCTGGGCGGGCTGTCGTTCTGGACGCAGCCGAACTCGTGGCATCACTTCATGAGCGATCACATCGTGACGTTCTCGGTGATTCCGCTGTCGGCGGGCGAAACGCTCGTGCGCACGAAATGGCTCGTGCATAAGGACGCGCAAGAGGGCATCGATTACGACGTGAAGAACCTGACGGCCGTGTGGAATGCGACCAACGATCAGGACCGCGCGCTCGTCGAGTACTCGCAGGCAGGCGCCGCGAGCAGCGCGTATGAGCCGGGTCCGTATTCGCCATACACGGAAGGGCTCGTCGAGAAGTTCAGCGACTGGTATGTGCGGCGTCTCGATGCCCATCTCGAAGGCGAGACAGCGCAGCCGCGCACGATCAATATCAAGGCCGTTTGAGGCGTCGGACAGCCGCACTGATCAACCCCAACCGGATGCCTGGCGGCATGTGGAGCAAGCAATGATGCGCGATGCAGCAACCTTCGAACCTGCCGAAAGCCGGCTGACGAAGCCCGAGTTCTGGAGCGCGTTGCCGGCGCGCTGGACGAGCGATGTCGAGGAAGCACTCGTCTGCTGCCAGGTCCGTCAGGAAACGCACGACGTGAAGAGCTTTTTCTTCCGTTCGCCGGAAGGCCGTGCGTTTGCGTTCGAGCCGGGCCAGTTCGTCACGCTGGAACTCGATATCGAAGGCGAGACGATCAACCGCTGCTATACGATCTCTTCCTCGCCGACGCGCCCGCATACCATTTCGATCACGGTCAAGCGCGTGCCGGGCGGCAAGGTATCGAACTGGCTGCACGACAACCTGCAGCCCGGCGCGCGCGTACGCGTGCTGGGGCCGGCGGGCGAATTCACCTGCGCGCGGCATCCTGCGCGCAAGTATCTGTTTCTGTCCGCGGGCTCGGGCATCACGCCGCTGATGTCGATGAGCCGCGCGCATCACGAACTCAGCGAAGACCGCGACATCGTATTCGTGCACAGCGCGCGCTCGCCCGACGACATCATCTTCTCGCGCGAACTCGATCTGATCGCATCGAACCAGGCGAATTTCAGGACGTCGTTCGTCTGCGAGCGGCTTGGCAATCGCACGAACTGGCCGGGCATCACCGGCTTTCTCACGCTGCCGCTGCTGAAGCTGATTGCGCCGGATTTCATGGAGCGCGAGATCTTCACCTGCGGTCCCGCGCCCTACATGAAGGCGGTGCGCGATCTGCTCGACGAAGCGGGCTTCGATCGCAAGCAATATCACGAGGAGAGCTTCTCGTTCGAAACGCTGACGCAAACCGAGCCCGACGTCGCGGCGCAGGTGCTGGAAGCGGAGAAGCATGCGCAAACGGGCCATGCAAACGGCGCGCAGACCTTTGCGGTGAGCTTTTCCAGGAGCAATCGCACGATCGAATGCGGCTCGTCCCAGCATGTGCTCGACGCGGCGCGCCAGTCCGGGGTGCGGTTGCCTGCTTCGTGCACGCAGGGCATGTGCGGGACATGCAAGGTGAAGCTGGTGTCGGGGCAAGTCGAGATGAAGCACAACGGCGGTATCCGTCAGCGCGAAATCGATCAGGGCATGGTGCTGCTGTGTTGCAGCAAGCCACTGAGCGACCTCGTCGTCGATAAGTGACTCGGCTCGTCATTCGCTCGTGTTTGCATTGAGCGCGAACGGCAACCGTACTTGTCCGCAGGGCAAACGCAGCGCCCCGTCGCATACAGACAAATAGACGTCGCAAACGCGACCACCCTATGCATTCTGGCTAGCGATTCTAAAGTCACACCGCGGCACGCGGCCACAAGGAGATCGACCATGAAGCACCTGAAAAAACTGATGTTGTGCGGGGCGCTGCTCGCAGCAATGAGTGCAGTGGGAACGGGTATCGCGGTAGCGGACACGAAGCCGACGATCAAGATCGGCTACGTCGAAGGCTGGGACGACAGCGTCGCGACGTCGAACGTCGCTGCGCAGATCATCGAGAAGCGCCTCGGCTATCCGGTGCAGCTCGTGCCGGTTGCCGCGGGCATCATGTGGCAGGGCGTGGCGCGCGGCGATCTTGACGCGACGCTGTCGGCCTGGCTGCCCGTCACGCACGGCGCGTACTGGGATCAGTTCAAGGGCAAGGTGCAGGATCTGGGCGCCAACTACACGGACGCCAAGATCGGCCTGATCGTGCCCGCCGACGTCCCCGAAAAAAGCATCTCGGACCTGCAGGCGCATAAGGCGGACTTCTCCGGCCGCATTGTCGGGATCGATGCGGGCGCGGGCGTGATGAAGAAAACATCGGAAGCCATCAAGGCCTACAACCTCGATTATCAGCTGATGCCGAGTTCGGGCAGTGCAATGACGGCGGAACTGGCTCGCTCGATGAATGCGAATAAACCGGTGATCGTCACGGGTTGGGTACCGCACTGGATGTTCGCGAAGTGGAAGCTGAAGTTCCTCGAAGACCCGAAGAAGGTGTACGGCGACTCCGAGCATGTGGATAGCGTCGTCAATCCGGGTCTCGATACGAAGGCGCCGCAAGTGGTCGCGTTTCTGAAGAAATTTCAATGGAAGCCGGGCGAAATCGACAGCGTGATGCTGGCGACGGAGAACGGCGCCAAGCCTGCCGACGCAGCCGGATCATGGATCGCCGCCCACGGCGACCGCGTGAACAGCTGGGTGGGTGGAGCACAATAACCGTCCTTCTGTCACGCGTTCGGTCGAACGTAACATGGCGATGTGAAGGCGCTGCGCGCGCCTTCGCATCCCTGCCGTATCCGGTTGTTCGTGCTCCATTCAGCGCGCAGGCTCTCAACAGGGAGACTCTGAATGGATCAGGCAAGACTGCGCACGCGCAGTATCGAAGGCGCAAACGAGGGCGCCGCCCATGAGGCCCATTCGCTGCAACGCGGCCTCACATGGAAAGACGCATTCTGGGTAACGAGCGGCGTGCCAGGCGGCGTGCTGTTCACGATCGGCGGCGTATCGGCGACGATCGGACAACCCGCATGGGCCATCTGGGTCGCGGCCGTGTTGATGGGCCTGATCCAGAGCGCGACTTACGCTGAGATTTCAGGGCTTTTTCCGCACAAGTCGGGCGGCGCGTCCGTGTATGGCGCGATGGCGTGGGTGCGTTACAGCAAGACGATTGCGCCGGTTTCCGTGTGGTGCAACTGGCTTGCGTGGTCGCCGATGCTCGCGCTCGGTACGGGCCTCGCGGCGAATTACGCACTCGGCAGTCTCTACGCGCCCGATGCCGCCATCAACACGTGGCGCCTGACGCTGTTCGACCTGGGCTTCATCAAGCCGGGACTCACGCTGCGCATCAACGCGACGTTCATTGTCGCGGCGATCTTTCTGTTGATCACATTCAAGCTGCAGCATAGCGGGGCGTCGAAAGCCGCGAAGACGCAGCGCATTCTCGGTATCGCGTCGCTTGCGCCGCTGCTGATCGTCGGCATTGTGCCGTTCGTGACGGGCGACGTGCCCGCCGCGCATCTCTGGCCGCTGTTGCCGCTCGGACACGACGCGCAAGGCAACGTGACGGCATCGACGTTCGGCTCGTGGAATGGCGCAGGCATCACGATGGCATGCGGCGCGATGTTCATGGCGGGCTGGGCCGCCTATGGTTTTGAAACGGCCGTCTGCTACACGCGCGAGTTCCGCAATCCGCGCACCGATACCGTCAAGGCCATCTTCTGGTCGGGCATCGCGTGCCTGATCATCATGACGCTCGTGCCGCTCGCGTTCCAGGGCGTGCTTGGCACGAAGGGCATGCTCGATCCGAAGATCGCCGACGGCACGGGCGTGGCGGCCGCGATGGCGCATATGGTGGGCGGCAGCGCGATCGTATTCGACGTCGTCGTGATCATGCTGATGCTGACTATCCTGCTTATCGTGATGACATCGATGATGGGTTCGTCGCGCACGCTTTATCAGGCGTCGGTGGATGGCTGGCTGCCGAAGTATCTGTCGCACGTCAACGAGCACGGCGCGCCGACGCGCGCGATGTGGACGGACCTCGGCTTCAACCTCGTTCTGCTGCTGATGTCCGACTACATGACGGTGCTGTCGATTTCGAACGTCTGCTACATGATCTTCGTGTTCCTGAACCTGCAATCGGGCTGGATTCATCGGCTCGATCGCGCGAACGCGGATCGCCCGTTCCGCTGCCCGGCGTGGCTGCTCGGGGCGGGCGCGCTGTGCGGCTACCTCAACCTCGCGTTTATCGGGGCGGGCGCGGACATGCAAGGCGCGGGCACGATGCGCAACGGGCTCATTGCGATGCTGCTGATCGTGCCCGTGTTCATGTTCCGCCACTACTGGCAGGACCGTGGGCGCTTTCCGGTGCGCATGGCGCAGGACATGGAGTGGCAAGGCGGCAAACGACCCGCCGGACTGCGCGGCCTGTTGCCATACGGCGCATTGTTGCTGGCCGTGTTCGTCGTGTGGTTCTCGCACGATCTGGCGAGACCGTTTCTTTGATCTGCAGGCAGTGACGTTCTGCCGCCGCGTTCGCAATTCTTGCGCGCGCGGCGGCAGCGAGATGTCAGAGCACGACTGTCCGGTCGCCGTTGATGAACACGCGCCGTTCGACAAACGCCTTCACCGCGCGCGCCAGCGTGATGCATTCGACGTCGCGGCCCACGGCCAGCATGCGCTCCGGACCATACGAGTGATCGACGCGCTGCACTTCCTGCTCGATGATGGGGCCTTCGTCGAGATCGTCGGTGACGAAGTGCGCGGTTGCGCCGATCAGCTTGACGCCGCGCGCGTGCGCCTGATGATAGGGACGCGCGCCCTTGAAGCCGGGCAGAAACGAGTGGTGAATGTTGATCGCGCGGCCCGCCAGCTTGCGGCTCGTTTCATCGGACAGAATCTGCATGTAGCGCGCGAGGATCATCAGTTCCGCGCCGCTCGATTCGAACAGGTCGACAATCTGCGATTCCTGCTGCCGCTTCGTGTCGGGCGTGATGGGCAGATGATGGAACGGCAAATCGTGCTGCGCGGCAAGCGGCGCGAAATCCGGATGATTCGACGCAATGCCCACGATGTCCATCTTCAGCTCGCCCATGCGCCAGCGGAACAGCAGGTCGGCGAGACAATGCTCGAGCTTCGAGACCATGATCAGCACTTTGGGACGCGTGTCGAGGTCGTGCATGGCCCATGTCATGTCGAAATCGGCGGCGATGGGGCGAAACTCGTGCCGCAGCGTGTCGATCTGCAACGCCGCTTCGGGCGCCTTCGCCACGCCATGAAATACGCAGCGTACGAAAAAGCGCTCGCTGATGTCGTCGTCGAAAACGGTCAGCTCGTCGATATAGCCATGGTGCCGGTCGAGAAAGCCGACAACGGCGGCGACCTGGCCGGCCGCGCTCGGGCACGAAAGAGTCAGCACGAACTGATGGGGGCGATCGGTGGCGGGCATGCAAGTCCTCTGTGTTTCGATTGGGATGCCCGCATGGCTTTGCAGGACGCACGACGGCGCGCCCGCGCGGCAAGCGGGATGATCAAGTTAATCACCCCAATTTGCGCGCGCATAGAATCGATGCGCCGTGCGACTGGTACGGGAGCGTCAGGCGTGCACGTGCTCGCCGATGTCGGAGAGATCGCCGTGCAGCTCGCCAAACAGCCAGCGCCTGAAAAGGGGCACGGCGGCGGGCGCCGGGCGTGCGGGCGGACAGACGAGGTAGTAGCCGCGCGCCGTCGTCACGGGCGTGTCGAGCAGGCGCACCAGCTGCCCCGAGGCGACGAGTTCGTCGATCAGCGGCGTCCAGCCGAGCGCGACGCCTTGGCCCATCAGCGCGGCCTGCACGACGAGCGAATAGCTGTTGAACATCATCCCCTCGCTTTCTTCCGGCGCGGCCAGATCGTGCGCGGCGAACCACGTATGCCACGCGAGCCAGCGTTCGGGCTCCGTTGGCTGCACATGCAGCAGCGGCAGCGTCGTGAGATCGGCAGCGCGGCTCACGCGCGGGTGCAGGTCGCGCAGCGCGGGCGAGCAGACGGGCGTGACGGCTTCGGCAAAAAGACGCGTCGACGTACACGGTGGCCAGTGACCGTCGCCGAACGCAATGGCGATGTCGGCGTGATCGCGGTGCGGATCATAGCCGAGTTGCGACGTAACGATTTTCACGTTGACGCCGGGCATCGACTCCTTCAGGCGCGCGAGGCGCGGCATCAGCCAGTAGGTGGCGAAGCCCGCGTCGGTGAGGATCGTCAGGGCGCCCGTGGCGCGGCGCGCGCGTATGTCGGCCGTCGCTTCGCGGATCATGCCGAGGCCGTGGCGCACGGCTTCGTAGAGCAAGGCGCCTTCGGGCGTGAGCGTGACGCCGCGATGCCCGCGTTCGAACAGCGGCGCGCCCAGGTCTTCTTCGAGTTGCACGATACGCTGGCTCACGGCCGGCTGCGTCGAGCCCAACTCGCGCGCGGCGGCCGTGAAGCTCGCGAGGCGCGCGGCCGATTCGAAGGCCGATAGCGTTTGCATGGGCGGAAGACGATCTGGTGCCGGCATAACATCCCCTTATGGGCCGATAAGCGCATACCGCCTTCACAACAGTTTAATGAGCGGCAATAGTGAAGCGTGCGGCCATCTCTGCCATGCCGCGCATCGAAGCGTAACCGTACGATTCTAATCCGCCCCGCTTATGAGCCTTCAAACAAAGCAGAATATCCTTATCCTGATGGCCGACCAGATGACGCCGTTTGCGCTGCGCGCGTACGGCAATCAGGTTTCGCTGACGCCGTGCATCGATACGCTCGCGCAAGAAGGCGTCGTGTTCGACTCCGCCTATTGCGCAAGCCCGCTGTGCGCGCCCGCGCGTTTCTCGATGATGGCGGGCAAGTTGCCGGCTGCAATCGGTGCTTACGATAACGCGGCCGAATTTCCCGCCCAAACGCTGACGTTCGCGCACTATCTGCGCGCCGCGGGTTATCGGACGATCCTGTCGGGCAAGATGCATTTCTGCGGCCCGGACCAGTTGCACGGATTCGAGGAGCGGCTGACGACTGACATCTACCCGGCGGACTTTGGATGGGTGCCGGACTGGGATCGACCCGACGTGCGCCCTAGCTGGTATCACAACATGAGTTCCGTGCTGGACGCGGGCCCGTGCGTACGCACGAACCAGTTGGACTTCGACGACGAGGTGACTTATACGACTCGCCAGAAGCTTTACGACATCGTGCGCGAGCGCGCGGCGGGCGGCGATGCGCGGCCGTTCTGCATGGTGGCGTCGTTGACGCATCCGCATGATCCGTATGCGATCACGCAGCCGTATTGGGATCTTTACCGCGACGATGAGATCGACATGCCGCATGTCACGCTGACGCGCGAGCAGAGCGATCCGCATTCGCAGCGGCTGCGCGATGTCTACGAAGCCGATCTGACGCCGCCTACCGAGCAGCAGGTCCGGCATGCACGTCGTGCGTACTATGGGGCGTTGTCGTATGTCGATGCGCAATTCGGCGCGATTCTCGACACGCTAAAGGCAACGGGCCTTGCCGACGATACGATCGTCATCGTCACGTCGGATCACGGTGAAATGCTCGGCGAACGTGGACTCTGGTACAAGATGACCTGTTTCGAAGGCGGCGTGCGCGTGCCGTTGATCGTGCATGCGCCGAAGCACTACCGTGCGCATCGCGTGGCGGCCTCTGTGTCGCACGTCGATCTTCTGCCGACCCTCGCCGAGATCGCGACGGGCACGCGCCGCTCCGCGTGGCCCGATCCCGTCGATGGACGCAGCCTCGTGCCGCATCTGCAAGACGACGGCGGGCATGACGAAGCGATTGTCGAGTACTTCGCGGAAGGCGCTATTGCGCCGATGATCATGATTCGCCGCGGGCAGTACAAATTCATTCATACGCCTGTCGATCCGGATCAGCTTTACAACCTCGCGAACGACCCGCACGAACAAGTGAACCTTGCCAAAGATCCGGCGTGTGCTGCGTTGGTTGGCGCATTTCGCAACGAGATCGCGCAGCGCTGGGATATTGCGGCGCTGCATCGCGCGGTGCTCGCAAGCCAGCGTCGTCGCCGGTTTCATTTCGAAGCGACCACGCAAGGCACGATCCGCGCATGGGACTGGCAGCCGTTCAGCGACGCGAGTCAGCGCTATATGCGCAACCACATCGAACTCGATACGCTGGAAGCCATGGCGCGCTATCCGCGCGCGGGCGTGCGGTAAACGACGGGCAATGAAAGACACCTCGATACGGGAGCTTACGATGGGACCACGCCAGAGAAAATCGCTTGCCAGTGCCGCGCTGATGTTTTCCGCGTTGAGCATGGCGTTGACGGGACAATCCGTTGCGGCAGAGCCGCAAAGCTGTACGCAGGTTCGCATGGCCGATCCCGGCTGGACGGACATCGACGCGACAAATGCCGTAACGGGCGTGCTGCTGAAAGCGCTAGGCTATCAGCAGAACGTCTCTAACCTGTCGGTGCCGATCACATATCAGGGCCTGAAAAAAGGGCAAATCGACGTGTTTCTCGGCAACTGGATGCCTGCACAGGAGCCGCTCGTGAAGCCATTCGTCGATGAGCATTCGATCGACGTATTGCACGCCAACCTGACGAACGCTAAGTTCACGCTCGCCGTGCCGGACTATGTGGCGGCAGCAGGCATCCGTACTTTCGCGGATCTCGCCAAGCACGCGGACCAGTTCAACGACAGGATCTACGGCATCGAGCCTGGCGCCCCCGCAAACCAGAACATCAAGAAGATGATTGCCGACAAGGCATTCGGGCTCGGCGACTGGAAGATCGTCGAGTCGAGCGAAACGGGCATGCTGACGCAAGTGGAGCGCGCGGTGCGCGACAAGCAATGGATCGTGTTTCTCGCGTGGGAGCCGCATTTGATGAACACGAAATTCCACTTGACGTACCTGTCCGGCGGCGACGCGTACTTTGGACCCAACTACGGCGGAGCAACGGTAAACACCGTGACACGGCCCGGTTTCGCCGGGCAGTGCACGAACCTGGCAAAGCTCTTTCAGCAACTGACGTTCAATGTCGATCTGGAAAACCAGATCATTGCGAATGTTCTGCAAAACAAAATGGACATCAATGCGGCGGCGCAAAATGCGCTTAAAGGAAATCCCGCGTTACTCAATGCATGGCTCAAAGGCGTGACGACGACGAGCGGTGCAGATGGTTTGCAAGCCGTGCAAGCGCAACTCGGCATTCGTTAAATCGCATTTGTTCGGCATGAAAAGAGCGCGCGGCGCTGAAGGGAGCCCGCGCGCTTTTCTTTTATACGTCGTGTCGCTGGCAGACCAAAGCATGTCGGTTTTGGTCGAGTTAGAAGAAAAATGGATTTGTACTGTGCATCAATCGCCGTGCGATTTGCACATGCCCGACAGTGCGATTCGCATCCCTATACCCAGATAGCCAGGCAAGAGAGAACGATACAAATGAAAAAGCTGAATGCCGCAGCATTGACGGGCGTCGCACTCGCGCTCGCAGGTGTTTCCGGAGCGAGTCACGCACAAAGCAGCGTCACGTTGTACGGCGTCATCGACGCGGGCCTTACGTGGGTCAACAACACAGGCGGAGCGCACGTCGTGAAGTTCGACGACGGCATTTCCTATGGCAACCGCTTCGGCATCAAGGGAACGGAAGATCTCGGTGGCGGACTGCAGGCGGTTTTCGTGCTTGAAAACGGCTTTCATCTCGGCAATGGTCAGTTGGGTTTCGGCAGCACGCTATTCGGCCGTCAGGCTTATGTGGGGCTGAAGAATCAATGGGGAACGCTGTCGTTGGGCAATCAACTCGATATGACGGAAGAGATGGTGTACCTCTACAACGTGTCCGCGTGGGCGAGCGGCTATGCCATTCACCAGGGCGACTTCGACCGCTTCAACGGCGACCGTTTGCCCAATTCGGTGAAGTTCCTGTCGAATGAATTCGCCGGCTTCATGTTTGGCGGCATGTACTCATTCGGCAATGTGGCGGGCAATTTCCATCAGGACAGCGCGTGGAGCGTCGGTGCGCATTATGCAAACGGCCCGTTCACGGCGGGGACGGCCTATACGCAATTGAACAACCCTCACGGCATTTACGCATTCGATCCCTACGCGATGCTCGGCGTCCACACCTTTTTGGGCCAGCAGACGGTCACGGTCGATCCCGCCACCGGTGCGCGAACCGATCTCTATTCGAGCACGCCGTTTCCCGTCGACAAGCAGGGCACGTTCGGCATCGGCAGCAGCTATGCGATCGGCGACGTGACGCTGATGGGCAACTTCAGCTACACGACCATCAAGGGGCTTGGTGTGACGTCGCACATGAAGGTCGGCGAGGGCGGCGCGAACTGGCAAGTGACACCGGCGTTCAGCCTGATCGGGGGGTATCAGTACACGAACTTCGAAGGGCACCACTGGAATCAGGGTTCGCTCGGCGCGCACTATCTGCTATCCAAGCGCACGGATGTCTATATTTCAGGCGATTATTTGAAGGCGTCGAGTGGCGTCGACGCAGTGATCGGCTATAGCTTCACGCCGTCCACGACTACGACCCAAGCGGATGTGCGGATCGGCATGCGCCATTCGTTCTGATTGCTGGGATGAGGTTGGCGTCGCGCGTGAACGGCGGCGCAAACCCGGTATCACTTCAACGAATGTTGGCCTCTGAGGTCGAACGAGCGGCGCCCGCGGCATGGATTCGAAGCGGACTGCGATCATGTCTGGGGCTTGCACCAAACCTCGCACGATAGGTGCGCGAAAAGTGCGATGGCGATTCGAACCCACATGCGACGCAAATCGCCGTAATCGACATGTCCGTTTGCTGCAGCAGTTCGCGCGCCCGATCGAGCCGCAACTGCAGATAGAAATGCGTCGGCGTGTCGTTGAGCGCCGAGCAGAAAAGCCGCTCGAGCTGTCTGCGCGTCACGCCGATCTCCTGCGCGAGGTCGGTGGGCGCCAGCGGTTCTTCCATGTTCTGTTCCATCACGCCGATCACCTGAATCAGCTTGCGATTGTGCACGCCGTATCGTGCGGCGATTTCCATGCGCTGATGATCCGACCGTTGCCGGATACGGCTGAGCACGAACTGCTCCGAGATCGATGCGGCCAGTGCCGCGCCGTGGCTGCGCGAGATCAGGTCGAGCATCATGTCGATAGAGGCGGTGCCGCCCGCGCAGGTGATGCGGCGCGCGCCGATTTCGAACAGTTCATCGCTGGCCGTCACCGAAGGGTAGCGCTCGCGAAACGCAGACAGCGCTTCCCAGTGCAGCGTGACACTGTCCGTCGCGCGCAATAGTCCCGCTTCCGCAAGGATGAACGCGCCCGTATCGATGCCGCCGAGCGTGGCGTGCGCGCGGTCAAGGCGCTTGAGCCAGTCGCCGAGCGCGCGGCTATGGCATGCGAGGGGATCGAAGCCCGCGACGATGAATACCGTTTGCGCGTGATCGATGTCGGCGAAGGCGGCTTCTGCGTTGATCGAAATGCCGTTGCTTGCGGCCACGGGCGCGCCGTCCACGCTCAGGATATGCCAGCGATACAGATTCTCGCGAAAGCGGCTCGCCACCCGCAAAGGCTCGATGGCCGACATGAAGCCGATGGCCGAGAAGCCCGGCAGCAGCAGAAACGAAAAATCTTCGGGCATCGCTGGATTGTCTGGATGTCGGGTTGGCCGGATTCGTCGAATCCGGCGAGCGTAGCAAGGGGTGTGCAATGCGGCAAGCCGACAAAAATGCCCGGCGCGCGCATGGCGCAGTGCACAAATCGCACGGGCACGGCACGCAAGGCCCGCATGATGGTTTTCCCGTATGGTCGCACGCAAGCAAGAACGGGTCGCTGGCGGTCGATTTGCCGGCAATATGGATTTGTACCTTTAACGCACTCGCATCGTATTCGGTTTTCTCCGTTTTCTCCGTTTGATCAGCCGCCCGCGGGCGTTCAGAAACATATCGAATTGTGTCGAAGGGGATCGTCATGAAGTTGTTCATCCAGGCTGTGACGGCATGCGTTGCCGGACTTCTGTCGGCGCTGTCGTTGCCCGCGCTTGCGCAAGACCCGGCGAGCTGCCGCGCGGTTCATTTCGCGGATATCGGCTGGACCGATATCACATCGACAACCGCGCTCGCATCGACGGTATTCGAGGGACTCGGCTATCAGCCGGTGACGACGGTCGCGTCTGTGCCCATTTCGTTTGCGGGCCTGAAGAGCAAGCAGCTCGACGTGTCGCTCGGGTATTGGTGGCCCGTGCAGGAAAAAGCGATTACGCCGTTCGTCGAGTCGAAATCCATCAACGTATTGCAGCCGCCCAATCTGACGGGCGCGAAGGCGACGTTCGCGGTGCCGACCTATGCGTACGACGCGGGCCTGAAGACCTTCGCGGATATTGCCAAACATCGCGCGGAGCTCGACGGGAAGATCTATGGCATCGAGCCTGGCAGCAGCGCGAACGCGGCTATTCAGAAGATGATCGCCACGAACCAGTTCGGCCTTGGCGGATTCAAGCTGATTGAGTCAAGTGAAGCGGGCATGCTCGTCACCGTCGAGCGGGCGGTACGGGACAAGAAATGGGTGGTGTTCCTCGGTTGGCAGCCGCATCCGATGAACATTCAGATCGACATGAAATATCTGACCGGCAGCGAAGGCGTATTCGGTCCCAACGATGGCGAAGCGCGCGTCTACACGCTGACGTCGCCGGACTTTCTGACGCGCTGCCCGAATGCGGGCAAGCTGATCAGCAACCTGCGCTTTACGACGCAGATCGAGAACGTGGTGATGCAGTCGGTAATGAACAAGGACAAACCTGCTGACGCTGCGAAAGCCTATTTGAAAAAGAATCCGCAAGTACTCGACGAATGGCTTGCAGGTGTCAAGACATATGACGGCAAGGACGGATTACCCGCAGTGAAGGCGTATCTCGGCCTCTAACGCTTTTCACCGGGCGCCGTGTTTCAAAGCACCAGAGAGTACTTTTTCATTGCGACTCTTCAGATCGAAAACCGCTTACAGGAATTGCACGCATGAACCATGAAGTTATCGTGACCTGCGCTGTCACGGGCGCAGGCGACACCGTCGGCAAGCATCCCGCCATTCCCGTCACGCCCAAACAGATTGCCGATGCCGCCATCGAAGCCGCAAAGGCAGGCGCAACCGTCGCGCATTGCCACGTGCGTGATCCGAAGACGGGGCGCGGCAGCCGTGATCCGAATCTGTATCGTGAAGTCGTCGATCGCATTCGCTCAGCCGATACGGACGTCATCATCAATCTGACAGCGGGCATGGGCGGCGACCTCGAAATCGGTCCGGGCGAAGACCCGATGCGCTTCGGCGCGAACACGGATCTGGTCGGCGGCCTGACGCGGCTTGCGCATGTCGAAGAACTGTTGCCTGAGATCTGCACGCTCGATTGCGGCACGCTCAATTTCGGCGACGGCGACTACATCTACGTGTCGACGCCCGCTCAATTGCGCGCGGGTGCAAAGCGCATTCAGGCACTCGGCGTGAAGCCGGAACTGGAGATCTTCGACACAGGCCACCTGTGGTTCGCGAAGCAATTGCTCAAGGAAGGCCTGCTCGATGCGCCGCCGCTGTTCCAACTCTGTCTGGGCATTCCGTGGGGCGCGCCCGCCGATACGACGACGATGAAGGCGATGGTCGACAACCTGCCGACGGGCGCGCAATGGGCGGGCTTCGGTATCGGCCGCATGCAGATGCCGATGGTTGCGCAGGCGATGCTGCTCGGCGGACATGTACGCGTCGGGCTCGAAGACAACATCTGGCTCGACCGGGGCGTGCCCGCGAGCAATGGCTCGCTGGTCGCGCGTGCGATCGAGATCATCGAGCGGCTTGGCGGCCGTGCACTGACGCCCGCCGAAGGCCGCAAGAAGCTCGGCTTGCCCGCGCGCGGCGAACGTCTGCTCGAACGGCGCGCAGTCGAACAATACGCATGACGGTTCACACAACTCAAGAGGATCATCGGCAATGGCAGTGATCACCGACATCAAGACATTTGCAGCGATTGGCGCGGGCGTGATAGGCAGCGGCTGGGTAGCGCGGGCGCTTGCGCACGGGCTCGACGTCATCGCGTGGGACCCGGCGCCGGGTGCGGAAAAGCAGTTGCGCGACAACGTCGCGAATGCGTGGCCGGCGCTCGAGCGCGTCGGGCTCGCACCCGGCGCATCGCAAGAGCGCTTGCGCTTTGTGCAGACCATCGAAGCGTGCGTGTGCGACGCCGACTTCATTCAGGAAAGCGCGCCCGAACGCGAGTCGCTCAAGCTTGCGTTGCACGAGCAGATCAGTCGCGCGGCCAAGCCGGATGCAATCATTGCTTCGTCGACGTCGGGTCTTTTGCCCAGCGATTTCTATGCGCGTGCGCTGCATCCGCAAAGGTGCATCGTCGGACATCCGTTCAATCCCGTGTATCTGTTGCCGCTCGTTGAAGTGCTGGGCGGCGCGCAGACGTCGCCCGCCACGATCGATGCCGCGCTGGGTATCTACCGCTCGCTCGACATGCGGCCGCTGCATGTGCGCAAGGAAGTGCCCGGGTTCATCGCCGACCGCCTGCTCGAGGCGTTGTGGCGCGAGGCGCTGCACCTCGTCGATGAAGGCGTGGCGACCACGGGCGAGATCGACGACGCGATACGCTTCGGCGCGGGCATCCGCTGGTCGTTCATGGGCACGTTCCTCACCTATACGCTCGCAGGCGGCGACGCGGGGATGCGCCATTTCATGCAGCAGTTCGGGCCCGCGCTCGAATTGCCGTGGACGAAACTCGTTGCGCCGAAACTGACCGATCAACTGATCGATCGCGTGGTGG
>BBSL01000153.1 GCA_001319865.1 Burkholderia sp. E7m39
GCTTCGCGGCAGCGCTGACGCCGCCGCGTCCCGAGGGCGTGGAGACTCACGACGCGCGTTTCATCGCGCCGCAGGGGCATGGGCTGATGCTGCGGCTGTACGCGAGCGCTGGCCGCGCGCGGTCGCCCGGCACCGTCCTGTATTTTCATGGCGGAGGCTTCGTGGTCGGCTCGATTGCGAGCCACGATCTGATCACTGCGCGCATCGCGGCGGATACGGGCTTGTGCGTGGTGGCCGTCGATTACCGGCTGGCGCCCGAGTATCCGGCGCCGGCCGCGCACGACGATTGTCTTGCCGTCACGCGTGCGGCGCTCGAAGGGCGCTTGCCGTTCGGGCCGCTGCCGCGCTCGCTGCAACTGGCGGGCGACAGCGCGGGCGCCACACTGGCTGCGAGCGTCGCGATTCGCTTGCGCGATGAAGGGACGCCGGGCGTGCGAGGCGTCGCGCTCGTCTATCCGATGCTCGGCCGGGAGCCGCAATTGCCCGCGCGCGATTCCGAAGCGAACGCACCGATGCTCACGCTCGCCGATGTGCGGCGCTACGCCTCGCTGTATTGGGGTAGCTCTGCGGGCACGGGCAATGAGCACGCATGGACTCGTCCGCTCGAAGCATCACGCTATGATGCATTGCCGCCGACGCTTGCCATCGGTGTCGAACATGATCCGTTGTGCGACGACGCGCGGGTCTTCGCCGAGCGTATCCGCGCAGCCGGCGGGCACGCGCAGGCGCCCATCGGCGTTGGCCTCGTGCATGGAGCATGGCGCGCGCTCGCGACAAGTCCGGGCGCGCAATGGATGCACCGCACGGTGTGTCGCTTTCTGACGGAGCAGGCAGCACGCTGAGCGTTGCAACGCCCGCTGTATCGATACCGCTGGTGCGCGTTTTCTTATCGAAAGCCTGGACCCCGATTGTCCGATTGTTGCCGGAAACGCTGGTTATGCCGGTTATGCCGCCAGTGCGCTTTCGAGTACTTCGGCTGCGATCATCGCCGATGCATTGGCGGGAGCGGGGCGTTCGGCCGGCTTGAACACAGCGTCGCCGCGACGGATCTTGCGGCGCGAGACGGCGCAGGTGCCCGACGTGTGCGCCGAGCGAAGGCGCCAGCGCTGCTCGCCGTAATGGCAGCGACCGGGTTCGATCCAGCGGATCACCAGCGTCTCGTCAGAGTGCTCCAGAATCTCGATGCGCAACCCGTTGGCGCCCATCAACGGTAAACACTCCAATGTCGTCATGGTCGACTCCGTAGTTGTGGTGTGCCGAATGTAGTCCCGCGCGCGCGTGAGAGCCATTGTGCCTGCGTAGAAACACTGTTCCGTTTTTCGCAATAATTGGGAAGTCGGCATATACACGAACGGTAAAAAGCGGATTTCCCGGCTGTTGTTGTAATTACGTGCAAATCTGCAACGAACTGTTGTATGGAAGGAATAAGAGGGCAGGACCGCCGGCGAGTCAACGGGGGCGACGTCATCGATTAAGATGAGCGCCTGGAACGCTGCAAGCGCCCGGCCGCGCTGGCGCGCGGTGGCATTGCGAATGCTCGCCCAGCGCGAGGCGCCTGTTTCGACATCGACGTCGCGACGCGCTATTGTCAAATCGCGCATCGAATCCATTACACGAGGTCTCATGAATCAACGCCCGCCCGACGTTCCATCCGAGGCCGAGCTGCCGAATCGCCGCAAGGCGCAGCGCATCGCGTCGGTCACGCTGTACGCCGCGATGGTGGCGTTGGCCGTCTGGGTTATCCGCGACTTCGTCCCTGCCATCGCGTGGGCGTGCGTGATTGCGATTGCGCTGTGGCCGGCCTTTCACCGCATCGAGGAGCATAGGCTGTTCAAGGGACGCACGACGCTGATCGCGACCGTGCTGACCATCGCGATTGGCTTGCTGTTCCTGCTGCCCGTCGGTATTGCGATCGCGCAAGCGGGAGCCGAGGCGCACGAGGTGATCGAATGGGCGCGCGGCGTGCAGGAAAACGGCATTCCCGTGCCGGAGTTCGTTCACCATCTGCCGTTCGGCGCGACGCAGCTGGAGAGCTGGTGGCAGGACAATCTCGCGCAGCCGTTGCGCGACTCGCCCGCGATGAAAGGCTTGCACGGCGGCGCGGTGGTGACGTTCGGCCGCCACTTCGGCGCGCGCGCCGCGCATGCGCTGATGCTGTTCGGCTTCATGCTCGTGACGCTGTTTGTGATCTTTCAGGCGGGCCCGCGCCTGTCGTGCTCGGTGATGGAGGGCGTGCGGCGCGCATTCGGCTACGACGTGATGCACCTCGCCGAGCGGATGGCGGCGGCCGTGCGCGGCACGGTGTCGGGCCTCGTGGTGGTCGGATTCGGCGAGGGCGCGCTGCTGCTCGTCGCGTACATGCTGACGGGCGTGCCGCACGCGGCGTTGCTCGGATTCGTGACAGCGATCGCCGCGATGCTGCCGTTCTGCGCACCGATCGTCTTCTGCGGCGCCGCGCTGTGGCTTTTCCTGGTGCAGGGAGCCCTGGTTCCGGCGATCTGCGTGGCCGTGTTCGGGTTCGTCGTCGTATTCGTCGCCGAGCACTTCGTGCGGCCGGTGCTGATCGGCAATTCGGCGCGGCTGCCTTTCCTGCTGGTGCTGTTCGGGATTCTGGGCGGCGCGGAGACGTTCGGCCTGCTAGGCCTCTTCATCGGTCCCGCGCTGATGACGGTGCTGATGGTGCTGTGGTCCGAGTACGTCGAGGGGTAACCGTGCTTCCCAGAAATGTCGAGCGGGCCTGAGGCGAGGCTCGCGCGATGGCGCGCTCAGGCGGCACGTGATCCGCGCAGGCGCAACGTCAACATGCGCGTGACGGGCGCGGACGCCTTCGCCACTGCGATCAGCGAGCCGATCGCGACGGCGTCGGCGGCAAGACCAAGCGGCACATTCAGATAGCCACCCGTCGCCGTGTACAGCAGTGAATCGACGACGAGCGAAATCACCGTGCCCGCGACGAAGCACAACAGCCCCTTGCGGCCGACGAGCCCGATCCACGGCAAGCGTCGAGCAAGCGCGCTCGCCCAGCCGAGGCGCACCATATTCGCCGCCAGCCACGCGATCGCGAGGAAATTCACTGCGCGCATCCACGACAGGTTCTGCTTCAGGCTGCTGTCGAGCGGCGCTACCTCGCCGAACAGCTTGAACCACGCTGCCGCCGCGACGATTGCGCAGGCCAATGCCGTGAGCAGCCAGCCGTAACGATGCGCGCTTGCGCGCTGATAGACGGGCTGCGTCTGTGCGATCACACCCAGCACGAACATCAACT
The DNA here is from genome assembly GCA_001319865.1 of Burkholderia sp. E7m39. Lineage (GTDB taxonomy): Bacteria > Pseudomonadota > Gammaproteobacteria > Burkholderiales > Burkholderiaceae > Paraburkholderia > Paraburkholderia bengalensis. Next base: position 3,266 of record BBSL01000153.1, read on the forward strand.
GCCAGGCGAACGGGTTGAAGTCCCACTGCGCGTCTTCGGCGACGGGCAGATGCGGCAACATCCACGGCGCCGTCGACCACACCGCGAGACTGCCCGCGAGCAGCCACCACGGCTTGCTGCGCGCGAGCGGCAGCACGGCGGGCACCGCGAACGCGAAGAACGCGTACATGGGCAGGACCGAGGCGAGATAGGGCTGGCGGCGGAACAGCAGGATGTCGCGCATGACGGACGTTGGCGTGTCCATCATGTCGTCGAGATCGGTTGTGGCCATGTTGGGCGCGTCGATGCTGAACGCGCTCATCACAGCGCTTACTACCAGCATCAGAACCGCGGTGATCAGAAACGCCCTATACAACTCGAGCGAACGCTTGAGGAAGCGGTTGCGCGCGTCGGCCTCGGTCTGCTTTCGGGCTAGTGACGCGTAGGCGGTAGCCGTCGCGAACCCGCCGAGGAAAACGAAGACTTCGGCTGCGTCGCACAACGCGTACGCGTGCAGCGTCGCGCGCGACACAATGCTGCCGCCGATGTGGTCGACCACGATGAAGAGAAGAACCAGCCCTCGGAAGAAGTCCAGTTCGATCAAACGGTTTTTCGGTGCGTGCATGCGTGTTTTGGGTGAGAACGCCTCCGCGAGACGGTGCGCAGGTGATGCGCAGCGCGGGGTCGGGAGGCGGGAATGGGGCTTTGTGGCTGCCGCGCTGGTCGCTGTCCCTGCGGTGTGCGCGTGAGGGCTTTGGCGCGGTAGCGCAGCGGTGGTTCGTGACGGTTTCTATGAGGTTTGCAGCATAGAGACCGGACGTGGAATCGCCACACGACCCCATGTTGACCGACGTTATCTCTTTAGAGTTCCCCCTAATTGTGTTTTTGCTGGAAAGAGTGGCCGGCGTGCGTGGTGTTTGGGCTCGAATATGAGACGGGTGTGGCGAAAACGGTTCGGGTATTGGCGGGAAGGGTGGTGGGTGGGTTCGTATGCTTGCGGGTCTTTGGAGGCGGGTTGGCGAAGTCAGTCCTCCCGTCTTGCTTCGCATGGGGCAACTGAGGCGAAGCGAAGACCAACCGGATTTTCGCGCGTCAAGGCGCGGCACTTTGGCGAGCAGCGTGCTTCTGAGCATCACGTCGCGTTGGACGCAAGGAATAGCTAGGCGCGTATGAAAATCACCATTATCGGCACGGGTTACGTAGGTCTCGTCACGGGCGCG
>BBSL01000154.1 GCA_001319865.1 Burkholderia sp. E7m39
CGAAGCATTGAAAGTCGCGGATCAAAGCGATACGCCGACGGGCAACCCGTTTAATCGATTGAAGCGTTAGTTCGATGACCTCCTTTTACCGCGATCAGATCGAGTTGAGAAAAGAGTCTTGGCCATGTTTTCGAACGTATTGATCGTATGTCACGCAAATATCTGTCGTTCGCCTGCGGCAGAAGTGATCTTCAAGTCGTTGCATCCGAGAATTTCCTGCAAACCAGTGAGCTATCACTCGGCGGGCGTTCGCGCGTTCGAAGGAATGGGGATGGATGCTGTTATGAAAAACCTGCTGGTGGAACGGGGGCTGCCGGTTGCGCCACACCGTTCGAGACGCTTGAACATCAGCATGGTGCGGGAGGCGGATCTCATACTTGTTGCCGCGCGAAATCAGATCGGCCAGGTGGAAGCCCTCGATCGCACGGCTCGGGGCAAGGTGTTTACGTTGGGTAATTGGGAAGAGATCGACGTTGTCGATCCTCATGGTAAGTCGGAGTCGTCATATCGCGCGTCCTTGATTCTGATTGAGCGATTGGCGGCGGGCTGGATTGAACGTATATGTTGAGGCAATACTTTGTGAGTCTTGTCATCGTGCCGCTTCTTTCGGCGTGCATGACTGCACCGGGCAACTATCTCGATACGTCCCGGCTCAAAGAGCAGTCCTCTGTCGAGACTGCGGAAATATATCCAGTAAGACCGATCGATGCCGAGCTGATTGTTGAGCAAACGCGGTCCCGCGCAGAAGCCGAACGAGTACAGCAGGCCACGGCCGATCAGCTTGCGAGTTCTGGGCGCTATGTGTATCACGTTCAGCCACAAGACATTCTGGGAGTCACGATATGGGACCACCCAGAATTGACCACGCCGACAGTCACCTCCTTCTCGTCTGGCGGTAACACGACTCAAACGCTCGCCGCAACGTTGCAGCAGCCGTACACCACGGCGTTACCTGGGCAGGCAGATCCATACGGTCAGACCGTCGCAGCCGATGGCACCATTTTCATTCCGTTTTCCGGGCGCCTGCAGGTTGCCGGCAAGACAGTTGGTCAGATTCGCGATCAGTTGGCGATCAGTCTTGTTCGGTTTGTCAAGAACCCACAAGTTGACGTTCGTGTGCTTTCGTTTCGCAGTCAAAAAGTGCAGGTAACGGGGCAGGTGAAGGCGCCCGGGCCTTTGGCTGTCAGCGATGTACCACTTACCTTGGTCGATGCAATCACGCGTTCGGGAGGGAGTACGAGCGATGCCGACCTTCAACGGATTCGTCTCGTTCGCAAGAAGCAGTTATACGTGCTCGACGCAAATCGGATGCTGGATCGAGGTGATATGTCGCAGGATGTCCTTTTGCAGTCGGGCGATGTCATTAACGTACCGGACCGCGCTGACAGCCGCGTTTTTGTAATGGGGGAGGTAAAGACGCCAGCACCTCTTTCGATGTACCGGGGGAGTCTGACAATTGCGGACGCCCTTACGCAGGCGGGAGGAATTCTCGATTCCGACGCAAATCCTCGTCAGATATACGTATTGCGAGGTGTGAAGGAAAAGCCGGCGACACCTGACGTATTTCATCTTGACATGACTCAACCCAACTCGATCATGTTGTCGACGCAGTTCCAGCTCCAGCCGATGGACGTTGTATATGTTGGAACAGCGGCGTCCGCAACATTCAATCGTGTTTTGCAGCAAGTGTTACCGACATTGCAAACGCTCTTCTACTTGAAGCAGCTAACGCACTAGGGGCTATTTCGGGGATCTGGACCACCTTAAGGTGCCAAGCAGTCGCTTTCGAGCAATAGGCGCATGGTCCTTGTTCCTATCCTATCGCAATTATGTAGAAGAAGCCTTGAGTACTGAAGTGAAAAATAATGGGATTATGAATCCGAATACGCGACGTGATCCGGAGGAGGAGTTCGTCCTCGGCGAGTTGTTGCGCGTCATCGCGGAAGATGTCTGGTGGCTCGTCGGTGCGGCACTGGTGGGAGTGGCTGTCGGTGGCCTCTATTGTGCTTTTGCGAAACCGGTATATGTCGCAAACACATTGATAAAGATAGAACAGGTAAACGATGCCGCTTCGGCACTGATGCAGTTAAGCAGTGTCACAAGCTCGATGACACCTCTCCCAGCCGATGCGGAAATCACGATCATGCAGAGTCGCGACGTGATGGGAGAAGTTGTCAAAAAGTTCAAGTTCGATATTTCTGTTGAACCGAAAGAATTCCCCGTCTTGGGGCGATTGGCGCTGAGGTTGGCGACGCCAGGGCGGCCTGCCGATCCATGGTTCGGTCTAACTTCGTATGCATGGGGGGGGGAAGTTGCAGACCTAAGAAGCGTCGAAGTGCCGCGCGCGCTCGAAGGGGAAAGACTCATACTGACCAGCCGTCCCGATGGCCGATACGATCTGCAGGATCCGGACGGGAAACTACTCGTACACGGAACTGTGGGACAGGCGTCAAGCGGGAACGGCGTCACGCTTTTCGTCAATCAACTTATCGCTCGTCCGGGAACGCAATTTTCCGTCGTACGGGTAAACGATGTTGACGCCGTTATCAGCCTTCAGAAATTTATCACGGTGCAGGAGCAGGGAAAGTTAACGGGCCTCGTCGACGTATCAATGGAAAGCGACGATCCGGAATTTGCGGCCGAAGTGACCAACGATCTGGCCCAAACGTATCTCCGACGCCATGTTCTGAGTAAGCAGGTCAACGCTCAGAACATGTTGTCTTTCCTGAAAACCGAGGAGCCACGCCTGAAAGGGGAGCTTGATAAGGCCGAGATTGCGCTGGCGCAATATCAACGGCAATCAGGATCGATCACTGCAGGCGAGGAAGCCAAAGTATATCTCGCCGGGAGTGTGCAGTACGAAGAGCAGGTGTCGGCAATGCGTCTGCAACTCGCAGCGCTTCAGGAGCGATTTGGAGACGATCATCCGCTAATTAAAGCGACTCTTCATCAGGTTGATCAGCTAAAAGCACAGCACGACCGCTATGAAGGTCGGTTCCGAAATTTACCAGAGGCGGAAGTACGTGCTGTGCAATTACAGCGTGACGCCAAGGTCGCTGCCGAGATTTACGAGTTGGTTCTGACACGGGAGCAAGAACTCTCTATTCAGAAGGCGGGCACCGGCGGAAATGCACAAATAGTTGATATGGCGCTTCGGCCTGGCACGCCGGTCAAACCAAAGAAACTGTTGATCATGTCCGCAACTGTAATGCTGGGTCTCATTCTTGGGGTGACCGTGATCCTCGCGCGGAGAAGACTGTTCGAGGGAATCGAAGATCCAGAGGCCGTCGAGCGCATGTTCCAACTGCCCATTTGCGGAATGGTGCCGTTAAGCGAGCAACACATGCAGATCGATGGTCGTTACGTGACCGGAAAGGCGTCGCCGCATTCGGTGTTGGCGCATGCAAGTCCAGCGGACCCTTGTGTAGAGAGTCTTCGAAGTTTGCGTACGTCGATGCAATTCACGATGCTTGATGCCCGTAATCGGATTGTCATGCTGACGGGGCCTGTTGCCGGCGTTGGTAAGAGTTTCCTAGCGGTGAATCTGGCTGTTCTGCTCGCGAACTCAGGCAAAGATGTTTTGCTCATCGACGCGGATATGCGTAAGGGCGCGCTTGAGCGATACATGGGTTGTGCGGTTGACGGCGGTCTTGCGGAACTTCTGGCCGGCAGCATTTCGGTTGAGGAAGCGATCAGGGAGACGCGCTTTGACGGGCTTGATTTCATTTCGTGTGGCCAGCGGCCCTCGAACCCCGCGGAGCTACTGATGTCATCTCGTTTCGCCAATTGTCTTCATGAACTGGAATCGCTGTACGACGTGATTCTTATCGATACACCGCCTGTGCTCGCAGTCACAGATGCATCGCTCGTCGGTGAGCATGCCGGGACGAGTTTCCTTGTCCTGCGGTCGGGCATGCACCGTCCGGTTGAGATCGCCGATGCTATTAAGCGGCTCAAGGTGGCTGGAATTGATTTGAAAGGGGGGATTTTCAATTGTATGGCGTCCTCCGGGCGACACGGCTACGGTGCCGTACATCGCTACCTGACTACGGACACCTCAACTGTTTGACGGAAGAAAATAATGAAAGTAACGGTGCTGGTTCCGACTTATCGCCGGGAGAAGGATCTGGTGCGGTGTCTCCAAGCGTTGAGAACGCAGGAGCGCCAATGCGATGAAGTTGTGGTCGTGGCGCGGTCGGATGACGAAGCTACTTTGACGTGTTTGAAGAATCCGGAAGTCGTAGAAGGGCTTCCGCTTACCGTCGCGCTGAGTCAGGTGCCCGGTGAGGTTGCAGCATTGAACTGTGGCTTGGATGCTGCTACGGGTGATGTCATTGCGATCACTGATGACGACGCGGCGCCACGCCCGGACTGGGTGGGGCGCATAGCCACTGCCTTTAGTGCAGACCCGAGAATGGGTGGGCTCGGTGGGCGGGACTGGGTGCATCTGAAGAACAACGTGCTGTTGGGCGAATGTCCCACTGTCGGGAAGATTGCGCTCAGCGGCAAACTCATTGGTAATCACCATCTGGGCGCGGGAGAACCGCGCGAAGTTGATGTGCTCAAAGGAGTCAATATGAGCTACCGTCGCGACGCGATTCGCAATATCCGTTTTGATACACGGTTGCGCGGGTCGGGAGCGCAGGTTCATAACGATATGGCATTCAGCATGAGCGTGAAGAATGCTGGCTGGAAGCTGATCTACGATCCAAAGGTAGCGGTTGACCACTTTCCTGCCGAACGATTTGATGAAGATCGTCGAGACGCGCCGAGCATGGCAGCTGTGTGCAACGCTGAATTTAACTTGCATCTGACACTGAGAGACCACTTGCCTCCGTTGCGTTGCGCTGTCGCGTGGTGGTGGTATGCGCTCATCGGCACGCGCGTCTATCCCGGTATGGTGCTTTTACTGCGCGCTTTGCTCTCCAATGAACGGCAAGCGGATGTCGCGCGTTGGCGGGCAGTCCGCGTTGGCGGACGTGAGGCGCGCCGCGTGCACTCACGGAGAAATGGCGGTCCGATTACGAGTTCGCACGCATGACCACGAAGGTTCACGTGCATCTTTTTTACGGTGGCGATCCGCGCTGCTATCGCCACGGCGAGAACATCGGCTGCCTATATGGCTATCACCATGCCGAATCCGACGATCTCCAGTTGAGTTATTCGCAGGACACGAAGGAGAGCGTGCCAGTGCGCCTCGCGCGTCGTGCGCTGAAGGTGCTGCTGGGTTTCGACCTGATTCACACACTGCGCAATCGCGACGAGATGCTGCGCTCGGATGTGATTTGGACGCACACCGAACAGGAATGGCTATCGGTCGCGCTGATGTTGTTGATAGAAGGAAAACGGGAAACCCAACCGCTGTTGGTTGCGCAAAGCGTGTGGCTGTTGGATAAGTGGCCGAACTATGGGCCGCTGCGTCGCTGGTTCTATCGGAAGCTGATTGCGCGTGCCGATCTCTTGACGACGCTCGCGCGTGATAACGCCGAATTGTGCCGTGAGTATTTCGACCGGGACGCGACGCAGCTTTCCTACGGGCTGAACACGCGCGACTTTCCGGTGCAGCAGTCGAAGGCGTGGCAGCCGAACACGCCGTTGCGCATCGCCGCCATCGGCAATGATCGCGACCGCGACTGGGAGACGCTCATCAAAGCCGTCGGCAACGATCCGCGCTTCGCAGTGCGGCTCGCGACGCGCCGGCGCATTCCGCGTGCGCTGCGCTCAGTGAACGTGCAGGTCGCGCCTGCAGCGGGCCTGAAAAAGCAGCGCGAACTGTACGACTGGGCCGACGTGGTCGTCGTGCCGCTGCGTCCTAATACACATGCGTCCGGTATCACGGTGATGCTGGAAGCAGCCGCCGTGGGCAAACCGATGGTCGTGACGAACGTAGGCGGGTTGGACGATTACTTTTCGGCGAGCGCGGCCGCATTCGTGCCGCCGTTTGACGTAGCCGCGCTGCGAGAGGCGTTGCTCCGCCTCATCGCGTCGCCGGACGAGGCGCTGCAGCAGGCGCAGGTGGCGGCGATGCAACTCGTGTCGCGCGATCACACAACGCAGCACTATGCGCAGCAGCACGTCAAGATCACACGCGATCTGCTGCGCCGGCAAACGCGGCACCGGCATCCCGCGCAGAACGTGAACGGCAGCGGAACCGCACGCGTGCGGTCGCAGAACAGGGAAGGAATGTAAGCGATGTCGTCGATTGCACGCGCCGGAATCGACAGCACCGTACGCATCGTCAAGAGCGACAGGCGTCAGACGAACGAGTGGGTGCCGCCTGCGTTGTTGTGGCTCGTTACGGCCATCTTGATCGTCGCGCATCAAGGCGCAGTACTCACGCTCGCCTTCCCGGTGCTTTCGATCGCGGTCGGTTTTTGGCTGTATTTCGCGAGCCCTGTTCGATATGTCGGATATGTTTGGTGGCTTTGGTTTTTGAGTCCAGAAGTGCGACGTCTCGCGGATTGGTCTATAGGTATGTACACGCCAACGAGCTTGATCCAGGTTGCGCCCCTCGCCGTGACGATAATCAGCGGGTTGTCGCTAATCCGTTTCTACCACTTGCTGGCGCAGCGGCGTGGTTTGCCCGTTCTGCTGGTATTGGCGGGGCTCGGATATGCATTCGTGATTGGCGTCGTCTCCAGCGGTCCGATGGCGGCCTTGTACGACTTTGCGAATTGGGTCTATCCGATCCTGATCGGCTTTCACATCATGGCGTACTCACGCCAGTATCCGCATTTCCGCGGGACCATCATCAATACCTTCATCTGGGGCATGCTGCTGATGGGCGGCTACGGTTTTGTGCAGTTTTGCGTCATGCCTCCTTGGGACGTTCTTTGGATGGCAAATTCCCAGATGAATTCACTCGGCGATTCGGTTCCATTTGGTGTGCGTGTGTTTAGCACGATGAATTCTTCTGGTCCTTTTGCGTTTGTGATGATGGGGGCGCTGGCTTATGTGATAGAGGCAAGCTCTCGCATTCGGTGGGTAGCGGGAACATTAGGTTTCCTGTCATTCTGTTTGAGTCTAGTTCGTTCGGCTTGGGGAGGATGGGTGATCGCGATCCTTATCCAGCTCGTACAGTCGAATAACAAGCTCAGAGTACGTATTGCTTCAACTTTCCTAGTTTTGTCATTTGTGCTGCTACCGCTGATGATGATCGGCTCGACTGCTGATCGGATGCAGATTCGACTGCAGACGCTCATTAATTTGAGCGACGATCAGAGCTACGCCGCGCGGAACGACTTTTATACAAGTTTCGCACGTACCGCGTTCACCGACCTGACGGGTGAAGGACTGGGTGCGACGGGCACATCGACAAAGCTCTCGAACGACCGTGGCCATCTTGGCCAGTATGGAAACTTCGACAGCGGTCTGATGAACATCCCATTCGTCCTTGGTTGGCCGGGAACATTGCTTTACATATCCGGCTTGATTTGGCTATTGACGCGAGCGGCATTCAAATCCAGGCGTCTTCCCGGCGATCGATTCGTTTCGGCAAACATATCTATAGAGTGGCTCTTGTTGGAATGCTCTTGTTCACGAACTCGGTGGTGGGAACGAGTGGCCTTATGTTTTATGGGAGCATATTTTTGATCCTTACGGCAGAGCCCATGAAAAGGCAATACCACCGAACGAATTCCGCCACTCGAGGTCGACGTTGAGAGTCGCCATTGTTACGCACACTGTGCGTCATAATGACGGACAGGGCCGCGTCAATTACGAAATCGCGCGCGCGGCGCTCGACGAGAACATTGAGATCACCCTGGTCGCCTCGCATGTCGCGCCCGAACTGCTCGAGCATCCGCTGGTGCGCTGGGTTCCTGTGACAATCGGCCGCTTTTGGCCGACTAACCTGCTGCGCCAGCAGGTGTTCGCGTTGAAGAGCGCGTGGTGGTTGCGCAAGCATCGCGCCTTATATGACGTGCTGCACGTCAACGGCTTCATTACGTGGATGCCGGCTGACGTGAACACCGCTCATTTCGTTCATAGCGGGTGGTTCAACAGCAAGTACTACCCCTTCAGTTTGAGCAAAGGGTTGTGGTCTGGCTATCAGTTCGTCTACACGGGTGTGAATGCCATGCTGGAGCGGTGGGCGTACCGGCGTTCGCGCGTGATCGCGGCGGTGTCGCAGAAGGTCGCGACCGAGATTGCCGCGATCGGCCTCACGCCACGCAACCGGCTCGATGTGATTTACAACGGTGTCGATACGCAGGGTTATGCCGCTGCGCGGGGCGACCGCACGCGCTTCAAGTTGCCTGAAGACAAGTTCCTGCTTTTGTTCGTCGGTGATCTGCGCACGCCGCGTAAGAATCTCGGCGCGGTGCTAAATGCGATGACGCATCTGCCCGAACAAGTGCATATCGTAGTGGCCGGTTACCTGCCGGGAAGTCCGTATCCGGAAGAAGCGAAAGCACTCGGCATCGTCGATCGCGTGCACTTTCTAGGTCTCGTCGCGGAGATGCCCGTGCTGATGCACTCCGTCGATGTCTTTGTGTTTCCATCGTTTTACGAACCGATGGGTTTGGTTCTCCTTGAGGCTATGTCGGCGGGCCTGCCTGTCGTCACGGTGCGCACAGCGGGTGGGACGGAAATTATCGAATCCGAATGCGGAATCGTGCTCGACGATCCCAACGATGCGCGTGCACTTGCGGAATCCGTCACTTATTTGATTTCCAACAATGCCAAGAGACGTGCAATGAGTAATGCGGCGGTCAGGGCCGCGATGAATTTTGACTGGGAGCGTATGGCGCAACGGTATATCGCGCTATATCGAAATTTGGCTGATTTTCATGGCGAGTTGAAGCCAGCTTCGTCGATGGTCGATTGCCAAAGGAGTTCAATCGGATCTGATACGACTGGCGAGCCTCGGATTTCGCAATGAATATTGTGTTTCTCGGATTTGGTTGCTCATGAGTAACAACATGGTCATTTCTTCTCCGATCGCGTCGCTGCAAATCGGCATGCACTGGTTTCCGGAACGCGCGGGCGGTCTCGACCGCATGTATTACTCACTGATCGGCGCGTTGCCGGGCGCGGGCGTCCAAGTGCGCGGCGTCGTCGCGGGCTCGGAGCGCGTTGCGCAGGACACCCACGGCGCCATCAGCGGTTTCGGTTCCGCCGCGCAGTCGCTGCCGCTGCGCCTGATGGCCGCGCGCCGCGCGTTGCGCCGGGAGATTCGCGAGCAGCGCCCCGACGTGATCTCGTCGCATTTTGCGCTCTACACGTTGCCGGGCCTGGACGTCACGCGCGGCATTCCGCAGGTGTCCCATTTTCATGGACCGTGGGCCGACGAAAGTCATGTCGAAGGCGCGGACTCCCTTTGTCAGCGCGCCAAGCGCTACCTGGAGCAGACGGTGTAT
>BBSL01000155.1 GCA_001319865.1 Burkholderia sp. E7m39
TTTCGGCGGCTGGATGCTGATTGCGAGCATCACGGGCATGGTTGCCGAATCGCTCGACCGCGTGATGCTCGGCACGAGTCTCGGCGCGCGTTTCGTCACGTACTACACCGTGCCGCAAAACCTCGTCACGCGGCTGAACATCGTGCCGACCGCGTTGCAGCGCACGCTGTTCCCGCGCCTGTCCGCCGTGGGACGCGATCACGCCGACGTCATCATGCGGCAGTCGCTCGAATTCCTGAACGGCGTGTTCACGCCCGTCGCGCTGGTCGCGATGATCGTGCTCGAGCCCTTCCTGCACGCATGGGTGGGCAGCGAGGTCGCCGATGCCGCGGGACCCGTGGGGCGCATTCTGATCGTCTCCGTGTGGCTCGTCGGACAGGCGAATCTCGCGCGCATCCTGATCCAGTCGCAGGTGCATCCGGCGACGGCCGCGCGCGTCGGCCTGTTCGAGCTGCCGTTCTTCGCGGCCGCGTTGTGGTTCGGCATCGCGCATTTCGGGCTGACGGGCGCCGCGGTCGTCGTCGCCGCGCGCGGCCTGTTCGACTACCTGGTGCTGCTGCGTCTGTCGGCGATTCACGCGCGTCCCATCGTGCTCGACATGTGCGCGCATCTCGCTTTCCTGGTGGGCACGCTGTGGCTCGCCACCTTGCTCTCCAGCCTGCCGATGGCCATTGCCGCGGGCGCGCTCGTCGTCAGCGCGAACGTCGCATGGTCGCTCACGATGACCCCTGCATTGCGCGATCTTGCGCGTTCGCTGCTTGTGCGTCTGAAGTTGCGACTCAATCCGAGGAATAGCGCATGAACCACGATATCGTTGAAGAAGACCTGTTGCGTCCCGCTGCCGTGACGCGCGATGCCGGCCACGATCTGATCACGGCCGCGCCGAAAGCGAAGCCGCCCGGAAAGCGCAGCGGCGCGCGCACCGACGGCCCCGTGCGCGTGGCCATCATTCACGACTGGCTCGTCACGTACGCGGGTGCCGAGCGCGTGCTGGAGCAGATCGTCGCGTGTTTTCCGGAGGCCGACATTTTCAGCCTCGTCGATTTTCTCGACGACCGCTCGTTCCTGCGCGGCAAGCCCGTGACCACGTCGTTCATCCAGAAGCTGCCGTTCGCGCGCACGAAGTACCGCGCGTATCTGCCGCTGATGCCGCTCGCGATCGAACAGCTCGACGTGTCCGCGTACGACGTCGTGATTTTCGAGCAGTCACGCCGTCGCCAAGGGCGTGCTGACGGGCCCCGACCAGGTGCATATCAGCTACGTGCATTCGCCCATCCGCTATGCGTGGGATCTGCAGCATCAGTATCTGCAGCAGTCGAAGCTCACGAGCGGGCCGAAGTCCGCATTCGCGCGGCTGATCCTGCACTACATGCGCAACTGGGACATCCGCACGTCCAATTCCGTCGATGCGTTCGTCGCGAACTCGGCGTTCATCGCGCGACGCATCAGGAAGGTCTATCAGCGCGAAGCGGAAGTGATCTTTCCGCCCGTCGATGTCGACGCGTTCCCGCTGTGCGAAGAGAAGGACGACTTCTATCTGACGGCGTCGCGGATGGTGCCATACAAGAAGATCGATCTGATCGTGGAGGCATTCGCGCAGATGCCGCAGCGCAAGCTCGTCGTGATCGGCGACGGCCCCGACATGCAGAAGGTGCGCGCAAAGGCGACGCCCAACGTGCAGATCATGGGCTATCAGCCGTTCAAGGTGCTGCGCGATCACATGCGCCGCGCGAAAGCGTTCGTGTTCGCCGCCGAAGAGGACTTCGGCATCTCGGTCGTCGAGGCGCAGGCCTGCGGTACACCCGTGATCGCGTATGGCAAGGGCGGTGCGCTCGAAACGGTGCGCGATCAATACGAGGCGCAACCGACGGGGCTGTTCTTCAACGAGCAGTCGGTCGATTCGATCATCGCGGCCGTCGAGGATTTCGCCGACGATCCCACTCGCTTCAGGCCCGCCGATTGCCGCGCGAACGCCGAGCGCTTCTCGATCCGTCATTTCCGCGAGCGGTTCTTCGGCCACGTGCGCGAGTCGGCGCCCGCGTTGCGTCACGCCGCGTTGCCTGCGGACCCTGTGCGCGCAAACGACGACGGCGCAGCGCGTGCGTCGAAAGCGCTGCGCGTGCTCGCGATCGACCAGAGCGGCGTGATGGGCGGCGCCGAGTTGTCGCTGCTGGAAATCGTGAAGGCGCTCAGATCGCGCGTGCGGGTCGTGCTGTTCGACGACGGTCCGTTTCGCGCGGCGCTGCGCCGCGAAGGTATCGCCGTCGAAGTGCTCGATCCCGGCGCCACGCGCGACATCCGCAAGCAGGGTGGCGTGCCGCCGCTGGCGAAAGCGGTGAAGGGTGTCGCGTCGCTGGTGCGGGCAACCGTTGCGCGTGCGCGCGAGAGCGACGTGATCTATGCCAATACGCAGCGCGCGATGGTGATCGGCGCGCTCGCGGGCCGCTTCGCGCGACGCCCCGTGGTCTGGCATCTGCGCGACATCGTGAGCCCCGAGCACTTCGGCCGCAGCCAGCTCGCGATCATCAAATGGTGCGCGAAATTTGGCCTCGCGCATGTGATCGCCAATTCTGCGGCGTCGGCGCGTGCGTTTGCGGAGCTGACGAATTTCGGCGACGGACGCATCGACGTCGTCTTCAACGGCATCTCCGCCGCGCCTTTCAGCGCGTTGCGCGACGTGCCGCGGAGCGCGCTGCGCGCGCGGCTGGCGCTGCCGCAGGACGCGTTTCTCGTCGGCTCGTTCAGCCGGCTCGCGCAGTGGAAGGGGCAGCACGTGCTGTTGCAGGCGATGGTGCTCAATCCGCAGATGCATGCCGTGCTGGTGGGTGCGCCGCTGTTCGGCGAGGACGCCTACGAGGCGAGCTTGCGCGAGTTCGTGGCAAGCCGCGGGCTGCAAGAGCGCGTGCATTTCCTGGGCTTCCAGGACGACGTGGCCGCGTGCATGTGCGCCGTCGACGTCGTCGCGCACACGTCGATCACGCCGGAGCCGTTCGGCCGCGTGATCGTCGAGGGGATGCTGGCGCGGCGGCCGGTGGTGGCCGCGCGCGCGGGCGGGGTGATCGAGATCATCGACGACGGCATCAACGGGCTGATGTGCACACCGGGCGATGCGCATGCGTTGGCCGACACGCTTGCCGAGTTGCGGGCGGATCAGTCGCTGCGCGACAGGCTTGTTGCGAGGGGCTATCAGACGGCCGTGCGGAAGTTTGGTACCCAGGCGTACGTGGAAGGGGTCGAGAGGATTTTGGCCAGTGTGGCGTCCGAGCGGCCAACGAGGATTCACAACCAGTGCACACGATCACAGCATCACGATCTAACGCGACGTCGGGGCAAAGAAACTTGAACGTTTGCATACAACGATTTTTATGCGCGATTCTTTTACATTTTGGGAGCACCTCATGGCCGCATCATTTGAATTACCGATCGACCGGCAACCAGTGAAAATGGACGGACCGTCTGACACGTCGCTCCAAGTCCATCCTGTGATTCTTGCCGGCGGGTCGGGCACGCGGCTATGGCCGGTGTCTCGCGAACAATATCCGAAGCAATTAATTTCCTTGATCGGGGAAGAGTCGTTGCTTCAGTCAACAACACGACGTCTGGACGGATTTGATTTCAGCTACCAGATCGCTTCCCGAACGATCGTCGTGTGTAACGAGGAGCATTGCTTTACTACTGCGGAGCAACTACGGGCGAGCGGAAAGCAGTATAAGCTGCTGCTCGAACCGATGGCACGGAATACCGCACCTGCGCTAACCGTTGCAGCAGTTGCGATCATCGAATCAGAAGGAGACGGCATCATGGTTGTGATGCCAGCGGATCACGCATTTCGTGATATTGAACGCTTCCAGGCTGCCGTCAATGTGGGCATCGTGCACGCGGCGAAAGGCCGTCTTGTTACGCTTGGTGTAGTGCCTACATCCCCGGAAACTGGTTATGGATATATTCGACTCGGTGAAGCACTGACGGGCGAAGATGTGATGAACGCTCGCTGGCTCGATGGGTTCATAGAAAAGCCTGCGCTGGATATTGCGAAGCAGTATGTCGAATCGAACCGATACCTATGGAACAGAGGGATCTTCATTGTGCGCGCATCTGTATGGATCAAGGCTGTTGAACAGTTCCAACCAAAAATCCATGCAGCGTGTAGTGCTGCATATGAGAAAAGCGTTTCTGACGGATCGTTTGTGCGATTAGACTACGAGGCATTCAAATCGTCCCCGTCTGATTCGATCGACTACGCGATTATGGAGAAGTTGGGAAGCCGTGATCCGATCTGCAGTAGCGTTGTCGTTCCGGTGGTAGCCGGATGGTCTGATCTGGGCTCATGGGATTCCCTCTGGAAAATCATGCGAAAGGACGAAAACGACAATGTAGGCCAGGGCGGTGCAGTCATGTTTGAAGCTGCCTCGTCGACTTTTGTTCATTCGGAACGACGATTCGTTGCATGCGTGGGCACACGCGACCTTATCGTGGTGGAAACGGACGACGCAGTGCTTGTTGCGGACAGGTCGTATGTACAAGATGTGAAGAAAGTCGTCGATCGGGTGCGAAGTGAGCGCAACACACTGGCCGTCAAGCATCGGAAAATCCATCGCCCTTGGGGACTATACGATTCGATCGACAACGGTGATCGATTTCAGGTCAAGCGGATCGTCGTGAACCCTGGAGCTAAACTATCGCTGCAAATGCATCATCATCGCGCTGAGCACTGGATCATAGTGCGCGGTACGGCACTCGTAACCCGAGGCGAAGAAAGTTTCATGCTGTCAGAGAATCAATCTACCTACATCCCGCTTGGTGTTACTCATCGTCTTGAGAATCCAGGGCGAATACCACTTGAAATCATTGAGGTGCAGTCCGGGGCGTATCTAGGCGAAGACGATATCGTTCGTTTTGAAGATCACTACGGTCGAGGTTAGGCACGTCCCTATCGCGTATTGCGGTGGGAAGCGCTCTACGTTCACTGTTAGTACGGGCGCTCAACACGGCGTATTCGGAAAAGCGCTGACTCTGAGCATATGAGCGACCGCCCGTATGCTTGGAGCCGATAAAGTTTGAAAGTTGGCTGCGAAGGAGTGAAGACATTGGAATCCAACATGATGGATGTTAAGTCGTTTTAATAAGCTCCTTTTCCTGAAAAGCCTTTGATCATGGTTAGTGCGATAATCTGCATATCCATCCAAAATGTCCTGTTCTGGATATAATAAGCGTCCAATTTTACCCGCCCTTCCATTTTTTCAAGTTGCGCGGTTTCGCCGCGGAAGCCGTTGATCTGCGCTAGTCCAGTAATGCCGGGTTTTGTACGATATCGAAACATATAGTCCTGGACTAAATTTTTATAATATTCGTCATGCTCGACCGCATGTGGCCGAGGTCCGACGACCGACATATCACCTTCCAGAACGTTAAGGAATTGAGGAAGTTCATCGAGACTGGTACTGCGCAAAAATCGTCCAATCCTAGTGACACGCGCATCACCTTTCTGTGCTTGAACAATAGCGCCTGGGATATCCGCGCCTTGATACATTGTTCGAAATTTATAGATTGAGAATATGGTTCCATTCATTCCCTTTCTATACTGCCGGAACAGAACAGGTCCGGGGGAAGACAGTTTCACGGCGAATGCGATGGCAACGAATAGCGGGGAAAGGCACGACAGCGCACACAGTGCGAAGATGCGATCGAAAATTTCCTTTGCAACAGTCCCCCAGCCACGTTCCGGAGTTACCTTAACGTTTAAAAGGCGGATGCCGCGATAATCACCAAAATACGACCTTATAGGTCCACATTCGTCCAATAACGGCAGGACTCGTATATTGACGTATTCGTGCTCGAATTCATGAAGCAATGGCTCGATCGAAATCGGCTGGAAAGGGGAGTTCAGGACCCAGATTTCGCGCAGTTTTTCGGTCCGAACAGCATTAACCAGGGATTGAAGTTCGTAGACGACCGGAATACGATCGATCATCGTATCGTGCGGGAGTGATGGATCGAATATTAACTCTGCGGCGAATGCGTCCCCCGTTTGAAAGGTTATGCGCTCCAGGAGTTTGTCATTGGCGCCGGAGGGTGCGACGATGGCTATTCGGGAAGGAGAGAACCACCATGAACGGAAGACGGTCGGTAGTGCTTTAATCATACACCTGCCGATGATAAGTGCGCACGCGGCGATGACTGTCCACCATAGCAACCAAATATTTCGGAGAGCGACGCCCGGGTACAGGTTAGACAGGATCGCGAGGATGAGTTGAGCCGCTAGCCATGCAACCAATGTCCGGACAGCGCGCGAGATTGCCGAATCGTTTCGGAAAGGTTGATAGACCCTTGCTGAACGAAATGTGATAAACGGTAGTGCGAGACCGAGGAGGCCTAATAAAGCATCGACGTGTGAAAGATCGATTTGATCGTGAAAGACGATCTTCTGCGAGACATATGCGGCGCTGGTAATGCAGACGAAATCCGTTGCTTTTGAAATGGGTGTAAGCATCGCGTATATCAGGAAATGAGAATAAAAGGATGCCGTTTGGTTGATGCGGATGTCATGTCTTCAAACCAGCCGGCTCCGATACTCCGTCGGTGAAATATCCAAAACCTGCCGAAAAAGTCTCGCAAGGCATTCCCCACTCGTCAGTCCGCAGCGCCGTGCGATCTTGTCGACCGGCAAGTCACTTGATATAAGCATGGCCGCAGCCAACTCAACGCGTGACCGACGCAGATGCTCGGACGGTTTCACCCCCATTTCCGCTCGAAAATGCCGCAAGTACGAGCGGTCGCTCATTCCTGCCGTCTGCGCGGCTACCGTAATTGAAATTGGTCTATTGCAGTTGCGCGTGATCCACCGCGCGCTCTCGTGGATCTTCTCCTTGATCGACTTGGCACCGTTGGCTGCGATCGCATTGAATTCCGGCAACCCAGTATCAGGAAGATGTTCGAGCACTCGTCGCAATATGGACAAACCAAAGTCCTGCCTGATCATCTCAAGCGCGTGCCGCACCGCTGAGCGCGATGCGTGATCGGATGTGTGGTTTCCTGTGGGACCGGTTGCTTGGAAGTCGGCAGCGCTCGGCATCCGTGAAGTTTGAGTTTGGCTGCACTCTCTGCGGGCATCTAACGAAGCATCGCTGTTTCCGATAACGAAAACCTCATCAACTTGCGACGCGGCGCCGCGAAGCCATTCACTGAACAGCGTATCTTTTGTAGCGTTTACAGCCATTTTTCCGCTTGCGACAAATACTGCCCGACCCGACCGAAACAGTTCAACTGATTGCGTCAACACATCGATACGCGCCGAACTCGACACACAACCACCGTGGCTCGAAACGAACACCGTTCTGTAGCAAGCCGCGACATCATGTGCAACAGCCAAGACCTGATTCGCTTTGTCGAATACGTCTACGACTTCCACGGCCGGTAGCATCGAAAATCCGTCGAAGACGAAGATCCCGATAACGTGAGTACCAAGGCTCGCGGTCTGATTTGAAAGGGCGCGGTTTGGAATACGCGAAACATCGTGGTAAGTCGTTTTCATCAATGCCTCCCGGCCGCGTATCGGTGAGCCTTGGCGCGAAGCGCGGTTGAGCATTGAGATGAACGGTCTGGTTCGAATCTCTGTCGCTAGCTAAGCGCGCGCCACATAGAGGCGCAGAGAATACGAATCCCTTTTCGCAAGTCCTATCGGACGATTCCGATTCACGGTGTCGAAGTTTCGTGCAGGGGAGCTTTAGCGAAAACGGGCGCTGAAATTTCGAATGTCCCTGACAGACGCATTCAATTCCGCGAATTGATGCACCATTCGTGGGCGTTTCACAACGATTTTTACAGTTGCCACGACTTCAACTGGATGGCGAGTTTTCGTTCGGGTGGCATCTCTCCCGTTGGATGTTCCCTGAATAAGGGATGCGGGCAGGCAGGACGGCAAAGCTTAATAAAAAGTAAGCATGCCGAATCAAAAAGTCAAACCTACAAAACGCGGCAACCCATACCGCTACCAAGATCGGGGATCGTCTAATGAGGAAACAGATCATCGTGCTGGCCGCTACGGCGGTGTTCGCCGCGCCCGTGTTCGCGCAGAGCATTGTCACGCTGTATGGCGTGATCGATGAAGGCATTGACGATACGAACAGCGTCGGCGGCCACAGCGTGGTCGAACTGCAGAGCGGCTAGGCGCAAGGCAGCCGTTGGGGCATGAAGGGTGCAGAAGATCTGGGCGGCGGCTACAAGGCAATCTTCCAGCTCGAAAACGGTTTCGACCTGGACACAGGCCGTCTCGGTCAGGGCGGCCGCATGTTCGGCCGTCAGGCGTACGTTGGTGTGTCGAACGACAAGTTCGGTAGGATCACGCTCGGCCGTCAATACGATTCCGTCGTCGACTATCTCGCGCAAACGACGTCGAACGGGCAACTGGTCCGGGCACCTGTTCTCGCATCCGCGTCAACAGCCCGATCAGTACGCAAGCCGGACATGGCGGGCTTCCAGTTCGGCGGCACGTATAGCTTCAGCAACGACACTAACTTCGCCGACAACCGCCAGAACAGCTTTGGCGCGCAATACACGACGGGCGGTCTTCTCTTCGCGGCCGTCTATCTGCAGGCAGACAACACGGGCGCGACTTCAGGCGGCGCCATCGCAACCAACTCGCACAGCGCATGCACGTGTTCGGCGCGGGCGTGAACGATACGTTCGGTTCGGCAACGGTCGGCTTCGCATGTACCAACTCGAACTTCCGTAACCCGACGGGCAACGGCTATCTCGGCACGCCGGGCGCGATCGTCGCGCCGGGTGCGACGCTGAATCCGCTGAAGTTCCAGAACTTCGAATTGAACGCGAAGTATCTGGTGACGCCTGCGTTCTATGTCGGCGGCCAGTATGTGTACACGCTGGAAAACTACGACGCATCGACGGGCGGCGTGAAGCCGCAGGTGCACACGGTCGGCCTGATGGCGGACTACAACGTTCCGAAGCGCACGGACTTCTATGTGCAGGGTGTGTATCAGAAGGTCGCTGGCGACACGTCGAAGTCGATCATGGACAACGCATTCATCCTCGGCACGCAGGCACCGTCGTCGACGTCGAATCAGCTCGCGTTCCGTGCCGCCATTCACCACAAGTTCTGATCACGTGATGGAGCCAGCGGCAATCGTGTCGTCTGATTTCCACGCTTCCCGTCGCGCTTCAATCGAAGCCCGACGGGCTTTTTATTGCCGAGCGTCGCGCTAACGCGCGAACAGATGCAGCGCTGCGTACTGCAGCAGCATGATGGTCTTGCCGTCCATGATCGCGCCCTGCGCGACCATCGCGAGCGCATCGTCGATCGGCAGTTCCATCACCTCGATATCCTCACCCTCGTCCGCAATACCGCCGCCGCGGCTCACGCGCGTGCCGGCATCGTATTCGGCGACGAAGAAAAAGAGTTTCTCCGTCACCGAGCCCGGACTCATGAACGCCTCGAACACCTTGCGCACCGACTCGACGCGGTAGCCGGTTTCCTCTTCGACTTCCACGCGAATCCTTGCTTCGGGCGATGCTTCTTCCAGCAACCCGGCGGGCGTCTCGATCAGCATCCCTTCGTGCCCATTGACGAAAGCGGGCAGGCGGAACTGGCGCGTCAGCACGACAGTCCGGCGCCGCGGATCGTACAGCAGCAGCGTCGCGCCGTTGCCACGGTCGTAGGTTTCCCGGCTTTGCCGCTGCCAGCTGCCGTCGGCGCGCCGGTAGTCGAAGGTGGTTTTCGTCAGCACGTACCAGTCGTCGGACAGCACCTGCACGTCGACGATACGCACACGCTCGGCGGTTTCGCTCATCAGCGCTCCTTGTTCCCGCACCCGGATTGCCCGATCGCAGCGTGCAATCGGGCGACGACACGGCCGGGTTGAGCCGCGTCGTCGAACGATGGTATCGTGCAGTTTCGTGCGAAATCAAGAAAATTCGTGCAGTCCCATGATGCGCTTCATCAGACAGATACGATGCTGACTTCTCAACGCAAGAAATCGATACTCGACGCGCTCAAGCGCGATGGTCAGGTGCTGGCGAAACCGTTGAGCGAGGCATTCGGCGTTTCGGAGGATACGGTCCGCCGCGACCTGCGCGAACTTGCGGCGCAGGGCAAGCTGCAGCGCGTGCACGGCGGCGCGCTGCCTTCGTCGCCTGCGGTGGCGAATCTGGCGGGGCGGCGGGCGATCGGCACGGATGCCAAGGCGGCGATCGGCCGGGCCGCCGCGCAGATGATCGCGCCTGGACAGATCGTGTTCGTCGATGGCGGCACGACAGCCATCCAGCTGGCGCGCCATCTTCCTGCCGGTCTGCGCGCGACGATCGTGACGCACAGCCCGAACGTCGCTGTCGAGCTGGCCGAACATGAAGAGCTGGAAGTGATCGTGATCGGCGGGCGCCTGTTCCGCCATTCGATGGTGACGGTCGGCGCGGCCGCGATCGAAGCGCTCGGCCACATTCGCGCGGATCTGTACTTCATGGGCGTGACGGGCGTGCATGCCGAAGCGGGGCTCAGCACGGGAGATCTGGAGGAGGCGTACGTCAAACGCGCGCTGGTGGCGAGGGCGGCCGAGACGATCGTGCTCGCGTCATCGGAGAAGCTCAATGCCGCGTCGGCGTACATGATTGCGGGGATCGACGCAGCCAGCACGATCATCGTCGAAAAGAGCACGCCCGACGCCGCGATTGCACCATTCGAGCCGTTCGGCGTGACGATCGTGCGGGCATGAGCGCTATCGCTTCTCCAGAAACTGCTTGAGCGCGGCGAGATCGCGTTCGACCCACAGTGCGTCGGCGGCGAATTGAGCATCGCTCATGGCGGCGGTGCGAAACAGCGTCAGCAGAACCAGTGCGCCGTCGCCATTCGCGACGATTCGCATCGGCACATAGACTTCGTCTCCGGGTTCGCTGGCGACGTAATGATCGAGTACGCCATGCAGATTGCCCGGCGTGAACCGCACCGTCACCGGGCGGCCATCGGCGCTCTCGAAGGTCCACTGCGAGCCTTCGCCGCGCAACGGCTTACCGAGGCCGGACGCCCATTGCGCGAACGACAGCGGATGTTCCATGAATGCGTACGCCTCGCGCCAGTCGCGCGCGATCGTCACGCTGATGGTTTTCGATTCGGCAGGGCCGGGCATGTCGATCTCCTTGATGAGGGCAGCGGTGCGTCGGTCTCAAGTTTCGCGCACGCGTTGCCGATATGAACATGAGCGGTTCCGTTCGAAGCGCGGCGGCGCCTTGTTGCGCGGCGCGCCATCAGGCGAACGATACTGCCCATCAACATTTTGTATCAGAGTGTTTGCGTGCCCCGTTTTTCTGGCGCGTGCACTTTACAATGCGGCTTGGATTTGTCCGGCTATCCGTCCCTTTTAGTGGAAGATCGCGTCGCGTATGACGCGGCTCCGCACCCGGCGCCAAGCCAGGGAGATGCCGGAAAGTTGAGGCCGCAACGAGGCGGCATGCTGCGCCGCCGTCCGCGGGCGTCCGTCGCGCCCGCCGTCGACTGGGCTGCGCATCCGGACTGTGAACGAATAACGCGGGAGAACCTATGTCGAAGAATGGTTTCGACAGAACCTGGGCCAGTTTCGCGAGCGTGACGCTCGCCTTGATGTTGGGAGCCTGCGCGCACGTCGGCGAGCAGGACGCAAAGAACAACGACGCAGCATCGGGAACGCCGACGGCCGCCGACCAGACGCCCGCTGCGCCCGCGACGCAAATGGTCGCTCAACCTGTGCCGCCCGTGGTTTACAAGGTGCGGCGCGGTGATTCGCTGGCACGCATCGCGCGCAGCCATAACGTCACGGTCAAGCAGATCGTCGCGTGGAATCGCCTGAAGCCGTCCTCGCGGCTGCATGTCGGTCAGGCGCTGAAGGTGTCGTCGCCGGATGCCGTGAAGATGGTGGCCGTGCCCGGCGCGTCTGCTGTATCTGCTGCGTCTGCTGCAGCGTCGGACGGCGCTTCGAATGCGAAGGGCGCAATGAGCGGCACGATAGCGGCTGCGGCTGCGGCCACGACAGCGGGTGCCGCGTCGGGCACGGTCGCGAGCAGCGCGTCGGGCGGCGGCACGGGTAACGCCGGGCATACCGTCGACACCAACAATGCCGCTCCCGCGCCCGCCACGAACTCACCCGTCACGAATGCACCGAGCGCGGCCGAATCGCGCGAAGTCAACGCCGAACTGGCGCGCCACGCGAAAGGCGTGTCGCTGATCTGGCCTGCGCAGGGCAATGTCATCGAGGGGTTTCAGCCGGGCGAGACGCGCGGCATCGAGATCGGCGGGAAGCCGGGCGACCCCATCCGCGCCGCCGCCGACGGCAAGGTCATGTTCGCCGGCACGGGGCTGAACGAATACGGCAGCCTCATCATCGTCCAGCACAACAAAGACTTTTTGACGGCCTACGCGCATAACCGCA
>BBSL01000156.1 GCA_001319865.1 Burkholderia sp. E7m39
GAGGCTGCATGCGTCGCGGTCAAGCGATCCACCGTAACACCGCCGCGACGATCGCTTCCGGCGCGTCTTCCTGCAGTCAGGTGCCCGGCCCCGGGCACCGCCTGAAAGCGCGCATTCGGCACGACGCTGGCCAGATGCCGTCCCCGTTCGATGGGAATCCACGCATCGTTTTCGCCCCACAGGATCTGCGTGCGGCAGCGTATCTGCGGATAACGCGCTTCGACTTCGTCGGTAAAGCGCTGGTCCATCTGCGCGATCTGCCGGTAGAACGCAGGCTGCCCGACGTCCCCAAGCCACGGCGCGATATAAGGCGCGAGGTCGTCGTCGGCGATCGTTTTCGCCAGCGCGCCGCGAATGTAGGTCTTGACGATTGCCTCGTGAATATACGCAGGCAAGCCCGCAAAAGCGGCTGCATGCTCGCGAACGTGCTGCACGAACGGCGAACCCCATGGCGCAACCGCGACGGGATCGATCAGCGTGAGGCTCGCGTAGTCGCAGCCGTCGATCAGATGCGTGCGCAGCGCCGTCGCGCCGCCGAAGTCATGCGCGACGACATCGGGCGCATCGAGTCGCCAGTGTTCGAAGAGCGCCGCGAGCAGGCCGTTCTGCACGCCGAGCGACACGTCCTCGCCTTCGCGCTGCTCCGACTGGCCATAGCCCAGCAGATCGTACACATGGACTTTGCGGTTCTGCGCAAGATACGGCGCAATCCGGTGCCACACCCACGACGAAAACGGCGTGCCATGAATCAGCACGAGGGCCGGCCCATCGCCGAAGGTCGTATAACGAACGATCTGATCGCGAAAGGTGAAGGTCCGGTCGAGCGTCCATTGCGTCATGGTTCTTTCAACTCCATCGCTAAACGAGTACGTGTGATGTTGATTTGAGTCGATCGTCCTAACTCGTTTCAGAATCATCGACTCGAATGCGAGACAAATAAGTTAGCTAATCATGCGTCATTCAAGCGACTTCAATATTGGCGCAATGCCGCCGTGCGCATGAAGAATGCCAGCGTCGTGCTGCAAGATTTGCCGATAACGGGGCAAGAATAGATTGCCCGGCACGTCCTCCGAAAAAGCCCCACGACCGATTCGACGGCCGCGACGCGATCGGCGGAGGTGGCTTTATCGTCGTCGAGAATTTCGTCGACATTGGCGATTACCGCCGATAACGGACTCAGCCAGCGAAAGCCCGATCCATTGATCAATACCTGCAGGAAGGCGGCAGGCGTGACGGGGCCGAACTCCTTCTCATACAATGTGCGCTCGTGATCGAGTATGGCCTTATGCAGCACGAGTAGCGGCTTGCGAATTTCTCCAAGAAACTGAATGGCGCGTTGGTCGTTAATCTTCATCGATGGCTCCAAAGGCAGTGATTCAATCAAAGCGCCGCGCGTAAGGATCTGGAAGGAAACGCGGACGTCTGTTCAATCGTGATGAACAGAGCCGACGTAAAAGAGCAAGCGCAAAATAATCGCTCCGTCGTCGGGTTTCCACATCAGAAACTGTGCCAGTTGCTTTTAAATAGTCAACTGAACGATGCTATGCTGGCGACGCCCATTAGCCCGATTCGTCAAACAGATAGTCTGTTTGCATAGTGGTGTTCGGTACTGGTTTACCAGTGCGATCCGGTCAACCATACGCCTTCGTAATCAACCTCTCGGACATGCAAGACGAACACACGGCAACTCTGCTCGACTATTACACGCGACATCAGCCATCCACGCAATGGCGCGGCTTTCTCACCGCGCTCGCCGAAGAGTTCGAGACGCAGCTCGATACATCGCAACTGCGCGTACTGATGGCGCGCATCGGTGCGCGCTTTGCCACGAACTATCCTGCGGGCGAGTGCGCGACGCTCGATGATCTTGCTTCATTTCTGAACCGCATCTGGTCGGAACTCGATTGGGGCTTCGTGCGTCTCGCGGAACAGGACGAATTTCTTTCCATCGAGCATTGTTGCGCGCCGCTTGCCGCATTTGGCGAACGGGCCGCGCCATGGACCGCCGCGTTTCTGGAAGGCGCCTATCAACATTGGCTGCATGAACTGGGCGCGGGCTCACTGGCGTTGCAGCAATACGAGAGCAGCAGTGCTCATGCATACGAATTCAGGTTGCTGAACGCGCGCTGACTCAACTTGCCGCAGGCAGCGACGTTAACAGTAACCATCTAGTGAACAGCCGGGAATGACGGCCGTCGCGCTGTCGGGGCGCACAGACGGGCAGGACTCGCAGGGGGAAACAACATGAGCGTTTCAGATGACGTCGGTAATCTCTTCCGGCGCTTCGGTGGCGACGCCGGGAAATATCAGGAAGTGGCGCGCGACGACGACGCGAAGCATGCCGCACTGCGCTGGCCGCTATTGAACGCGCTCGACATCGCCCATACCGGACCGGTGCCCGAGGCGGGACGCGCAGTTTCCGGGGCACACGCGCAACGCCAGACTTCGGTTGCTCACGACACGCGCGCGGCCGACGCGTCGAACGCGGCCACGGATGCCGGGGCGTCGAAGCCGGCGAGGCCGCCGCTATTTGCACGCGGACATCGTCACACGTCGATGCCGCCGCCCGTCGCGCCGACGCAAGCGGGCGCAAGCCGTTTCAGCGCGCCGCCCGCTGCCGTATCGTCCGAGGATCGTGCGAACGCTGCCGCGAACGCGGCGAGCATGTCGACGGCGTCCGCTGTCGAGACGGCGGAGCGTGCCGCGCAAGCGTCCCCGGTTCAGACGCCGCCGGCTTCGGCCGTTCGGGTGCAGCCCGCGTCCGTTGCGCCTGTCGCGCAGATGCCGCCTTTGTCGTCCACGTCGTTCATGCCGCCTGTGATCCCCGTATCGCCACAGCCCGCCGCTGATGTGCCGCCCGCGGCGTCGCCGTTCGCCACACCGCAGCGCGAAGCACGCACGACGCAAGGCCAGCCGTTCGCTCGCGCCTCCATTGAACATCCCTTCGCGCAAAGCGCCCGGACCGTGCCGCCGACGCCCGCTTCCCAGCAAGGCGGTTCGATCCTCGCGGGCCTGTTCAGTGACAAGCGCGCCGCGCAGCACGAACTGGCCGGTCATCCGCAGTCGAAGGATCTCGCCACGTTGTTCGCGCGTCTTTCGCGGGGAACGGCGGCGCCCGCTCGTTCGTTGCGCGACAGTCTGAGATCGCGCAGTAAAGCGGATGGTGACGCATGAAAGTGGTCTCAGTTGTCTCGGCGAAAGGCGGTGTCGGTAAGACGACGCTCGCGGCCAATCTCGCGTCGGTGCTCGGTTCCAATGGACGCCGGCTGATCGCCGTCGACCTCGATCCGCAGAATGCACTGCGTCTGCACCTCGGCATTCCCATCGACAACTTCGACGGCATCTCGCGCGCGACGCTCGCGGGCGCGTCGTGGCGCACGGTGATGTTCGACGGTTTGGACGCAATCACGGCGCTGCCGCACGGCGCGCTGAACGAAGACGATCGCCGCGTGTTCGAAGCGCGGCTCGACAGCCATCCGCACCTGATTCGCGAAGCGCTCGAATCGCTCGCGCTCGACGCGAACGACATCGTGATGATCGACACGCCGCCTGGCGCGACGGCCTATACGCGCGCCGCGCTGCTGGCCGCCGACTTCGTGCTGAACGTCGTGATCGCGGATGCCGCGTCATACGCCGCGATCCCGCACATGGAGCGTCTGATCCAGACGTATTGCGTGCCGCGCGGCGCGTTCCTCGGTTACGGCTACGTGATCAACCAGGTCGACCAGAGCCGCAGTCTCACGAAGGACGTCGTCAAGGTGCTGCGCGATTCGTTGTCCGCGCATCTGTTTCCCGGCGTGATCCATCTCGATCAGGGCGTGAGCGAATCGCTCGCGTACGACACCACCGTGATTCACTACGATCCGCACAGCCAGGCGGCCGCCGATCTGCGCGCGTGCGGCGACTGGCTGGACGCGCGCCTGAACGGCGAGGCGAAGCAGCCAAGGAACGTCGCATGAGCACGGCGCAAGAAGATATTCTCGATGCCGTCGACGCCGAGCCGCCGCGACGCTCGCGCTTCGACCGTCTCGCATCGCATCTGATCGACGGGCGCGTCCTGGGCAGCCTGCCCGTCACGATCCTGCTGGTGCTGTTCGCGCTGGGCGCGCTGTTCTTCGTGTTCACGGTGCCGCTCGCGTTCGGCGAGCAGCTGACGTTCGCGATCTGCTGCTTTGTCTGCGCGATGCTGTTCCGCCGTGCGCAA
>BBSL01000157.1 GCA_001319865.1 Burkholderia sp. E7m39
GGCCGACCGTCGACATTTTCATTCCCACGTACAACGAGCCGCTGTCGGTTGTGAAGCCGACCATTTATGCGGCCATCGCGCTCGACTATCCGAAAGACAAGCTCTCCATCCACGTGCTCGACGACGGCCGCCGTCCCGAGTTCAAGGCGTTCTGCGAGGAAGTCGGTGTGGCGTGGACGATCCGCTCGCACAACCGCCACGCGAAGGCGGGCAACATCAACGAAGCGCTGAAAGTCACCGACGGCGAATACTTCGCGATCTTCGACTGCGACCACATTCCCACGCGCTCGTTTTTGCAAGTGGGCCTCGGCTGGTTTCTGCGCGACACAAAACTGTCGATGCTGCAGACGCCGCACCATTTTTTTTCCGCCGATCCGTTCGAAAAGAACCTCGGCACGTTCCGCAAGGTGCCGAACGAGGGCGAGCTGTTCTACGGCCTCGTGCAGGACGGCAACGACCTGTGGAACGCCACCTTTTTCTGCGGCTCGTGCGCGCTGTTGCGCCGCTCAATGGTGGAAGAGATCGGCGGCATCGCTGTCGAGACCGTGACGGAAGACGCGCATACCGCGCTCAAGCTGCATCGCAAGGGCTACACCACGGCGTATCTGGCGATACCGCAGGCGGCGGGGCTCGCGACGGAAAGTCTCGGCGGCCACATCGGCCAGCGCATCCGCTGGGCGCGCGGCATGACGCAGATTTTTCGCATCGACAATCCGCTCACGGGCGGCGGCCTCACGTTCGGCCAGCGGCTGTGCTATCTGAACGCGATGATGCATTTCTTTTACGGCATCCCGCGTCTGGTGTTTCTGACGGCGCCGCTGTCGTTCCTGTTCTTCAACGCGCACATCATCCAGGCGGCCGCGGGCACGATCGCGATCTACGCGCTGCCGCACATGTTCCACGCGAACATCACGAACTCGCGGATGCAGCGGCATTTCCGCCATTCGTTCTGGTCCGAGGTGTACGAATCGGTGCTCGCGTCGTACATCACGGCCCCCACCTTGCTCGCGCTGATCAACCCGAAGCTCGGCAAGTTCAACGTGACGGCGAAGGGCGGACGCATCGAGGAGCAGTACTTCGACTGGGGCATTTCCCGGCCGTATCTGATCCTGCTGGCGCTGAACCTGATCGGCTTCGTCGTCGGCTGCGTGCATATCGCGCTCAACGCCAGTTCGCACAGCGAGGTGCAGACAACCGTGCTGAACCTCGCATGGACCGGCTACAACATGCTGATTCTCGGCGCGAGCGTCGCGGCGGCGCGCGAGCAGCGCCAGGTGCGCTCCACGCATCGCGTGGCGATGCGCATTCCTGCTTCGCTGCGCTTTTCGACGGGACGCACGCTCGTCTGCGAAACCGTCGACTACGCGGAAGGCGGCGTCGCGCTGAAGCTGCCCGCCGCAATCGAAGTGCCTTTGCACGAGAGCGTCGTCGTGTCGCTGTTTCGCGGCCATGAGGAATTCGTGTTTCCCGCCGACGTCACCTATTCGGTGCCGGGCCGCGTCGGCCTGAAGTTCGCGCCAATGACGCGCGAGCAGGAACTCGACTTCGTGCAGAGCACGTTCGCACGCGCCGACGCGTGGACGAGCTGGGCGGAAGGGCGCGAAGTCGATACGCCGCTCAAGAGCCTGTCGCACGTGATGCGCGTGGGGCTGGGCGGCATCGTGGGGCTGTTCGAACACCTGTACGCGGACCTGCGCACGCTGCGCACGCGACGCAAGGCCGTGGCAAACGATACGAAGAACGGAAAATAACGATGGGGTTCATGCGATACGACGCCGCTTCTCCGGCGGCGAAGACGGCTGGCTCGCGTCTCGATCCACGCGCCCGCGCGCGTGACGGATGGCGCTTGCCGCTGCGGGCCGCGCTGGCTGCCGTGCTGCTGTTCGGCGCGCTGCTGCCCGCCGTGCAGGCTGCTCCCGCCGCTGCGCCCGCCACCTCACCTGGCGCCATTCCCGCGAC
Source organism: Burkholderia sp. E7m39 (assembly GCA_001319865.1). Lineage (GTDB taxonomy): Bacteria > Pseudomonadota > Gammaproteobacteria > Burkholderiales > Burkholderiaceae > Paraburkholderia > Paraburkholderia bengalensis. Next base: position 1,960 of record BBSL01000157.1, read on the forward strand.
GAAGGCCGAGCTCGCCGCTGCGCCGTCCAACGGTTCCGCTTCCGCCAACGCCACCAACGTCACGAGCGCTGGACTGCCGCCGCTGCCCGCCGCGCGGCCTGTCGATCCGCGCGCGGCGCAGCAGCCCGCGTTCGCCGAGCCGACGCCGTCGCCGTTCGCCGTCGTGCGCAACGGCCGCGACACGATGCCCACCACGGCCGACAACGGCACGGCCGTGACGGGCGGACGCCGGCAGACCTTCACGTTCGCGCAACTGGGCGCGCCCGATCCGCTGCAACTGCGCGGTGTCGACGGCCAGAACGGCGTGCCGTTCTCGGTGCGCGCCGACGAAGTGGTGACGGGCGCGAACCTGCATCTGATCTACAGCTACTCGCCGTCGCTGCTGTCGAACCTGTCGCACCTGAAGGTGCTCGTGAACGGTGAAGTCGCCGCGACGCTGCCCGTGCCGCGCGAGCAGGCGGGCACGCTGCTCGCGCGCGACATTCCGCTCGAACCGCGCCTCATCACCGAGTTCAATCACCTGAACATCCAGCTGATCGGCCACTACACGCAGGGTTGCGAAGACCCGGCGAGCAGCGCGTTGTGGGCGACCGTCAGCAACGCGAGCACGCTCGACCTGACGTTCGCGTCGCTCACGACGAAACCCGATCTCGGCGCGCTGCCGCTGCCGTTCTTCGACCGGCGCGACATTCGCCGGCTCCAACTGCCGTTCGTGTTCGCCGCGAAGCCGTCGTCGCAGGCACTTGAAGCAGCGGGTGCCGTCGCGTCGTGGTTCGGTTCGCTCGCCGGCTATCGAGGCGCGCTGTTCCCGGCGCAACTGGACAACGCGCCGCTGTCGGGCAACGCCGTAGTGTTCGCGACCAACGACGAGCGTCCCGCCGGCGTCACGCTGCCCGCCATCAACGGACCGATGCTCGCCGTGGTGGATCGCGAAGCGCCCGCGCACGGCAAGCTGCTGCTCGTGCTCGGCCGCGACGGACGCGAGCTGAAGGTTGCGGCGAACGCGCTGTCGCTGGGCGAAGCCGCGCTGTCGGGCACCGTGCAGACGATCACGCACGTCGACACGCCGCGCGCGCGCCAGCCGTACGACGCGCCCGGCTGGCTGCCGACCGACCGCCCCGTGCGTTTCGGCGAGCTGACCGTGCCGAAGGATCTGTCCGTGCGCGGCTATAACGCCGATGTGGTGCGCGTGGACCTGCGCATCGCGCCCGACCTGTTCACGTGGCGCACGAAGGGCGTGCCCGTCGACCTGCGCTATCGCTTCACGGTGCGCCCCGCGCCGGACCGCTCGACGCTCAACATCAGCGTCAACAACAACTTCGTGCAGGCGCTGCGCATTCCCGCGCAGTCGTCGTCGATCCTCGATCTCGGCCGCTATCTGAACCGGATGCTGCCCGACAACACGGCGCCGACGTCGAAGGTCATCTACATTCCGCCGCATCTGCTCGCGTCGCAGGCGCAATTGCGCTTTCACTTCTACTACGACATGCCGAAGACGGGCGAATGCCAAGGGCAGGTCGTCGACAACGTGCGCGGCGAGATCGATCCCGACTCGACCATCGATCTGTCGTCGTTCCCGCACTACATGGCGCTGCCCGATCTGGCCGCGTTCGCGAACAGCGGCTGGCCGTTCACGAAGCTCGCCGACCTGTCGCAGACGGCCGTGATCCTGCCCGCCAACGCGAACCCCAGCGACTACAGCCTGTATCTGATGGTGATGGGCCGCATGGGGGCGTCGACGGCGTATCCCGTGACGGGCGTCACCGTCGCGACGGCCGCCGACGTGCAGCGTCTGGCCGACAAGGACCTGCTCGTGATCGGCGCGCCCGGCCAGCAGCCGCTACTGGGCACATGGCAGGCCGCGATGCCGTTCTCCGCCGAAAGCGACACGCGCGGCATGCAGTTCTCGAACGTATCGTTCCGGATCGCGAACTGGTGGCACGGCGATCGCGGCGGTGTGCGCACGGCGGGGCGCGCGGACCTGTCGCTGGTCAACGCGTCGGGGGACGCGATCATCACCGGCTTCGAGTCGCCGCTCGAAAAAGGCCGCAGCGTGGTCGCGCTGATCTCGGCGCCGGGCCAGTCGGACACGGATCTGACCAACGCGATGCTCGACCCCGATCTCGTGCAGTCGATCCAGGGCGGACTGACGGTGGTGCGCGGCCGTACGCTCGAAGTCGTGTCGAACGGCGACGTCTATTACGTCGGCCATCTGTCGCCGATCGAGTACATGCGCTGGGCGCTGTCCGTCCATCCGCTGCTGTTGCTGCTGGGCGGCGTGCTCGCGGCGCTGATCATCGCGGCCGTGTTCTACCGGCTGTTGCGCGCGGTCGCCGCGCGCCGGCTGAAGGATTGACATGCGGGCAGGTATTTTTTCGCATTCGTTGCGCATGCCCGTCGCGTTTCGCGCGCCGCTGCGCGCCATGCTGACGATCGCGGGCATCATGTCCGGCCTCGCGAGCCCGGCGCATGCCGCCGCCTGCGACGACTGGCCCGCGTATCGCGCGTTCGTGTCGCGCTTCGTGCAGCAGGACGGACGCGTCGTCGACTTTTCGACGCCCACGCAGCAGACCACGTCGGAGGGCCAGTCGTACGGCATGTTCTTCGCGCTCGTCGCGAACGATCGCGCGACCTTCGACCGCGTGTTGCGCTGGACGCGCGCGAATCTGTCGGCGGGCCGCTTCGATGCCAATGACGTGAAACTGCCTGCGTGGCAGTGGGGCAGGAAGCCCGACGGCTTCTATGGTGTGCTCGACCAGAACTCGGCGGCGGACTCGGACCTGTGGATCGCGTATGACCTGTTCGAAGCGGGGCGTCTGTGGCGCGAGCCGGCGTACACGAAGCTCGCGTACGCGCTTGCCACGCAGATCGAGAAGCAGGAAGTCGCCGATCTGCGCGGCCTCGGTCCGATGCTGCTGCCTGGCCCGCAAGGCTTTCGCAGCGGCAACACGACGCGCCTGAACCCGAGCTATCTGCCATTGCCGCTGCTGCGCGCGCTCGCGGCGCAGTCGCCCAACGGCCCGTGGCCGCAAATCGCCGACAACGCGTTCAAGCTCGTCAAGACGACCTCTCCGCTCGGCTTCGCGCCGGACTGGGCGGCGTATCGCGACGGGCAGTTCGTCGTCGATCCGCAGAAGGGCGATCTCGGCAGTTACGATGCGATCCGCGTCTATCTGTGGGCAGGGCTGACGGCGAGCGCCGATCCCCTCGCGAGGCCCTGGCTCGCCGCGCTGCACGGCATGCGCGACCGGATTGCAGCGACGGGCGTGCCGCCCGAAAAAGTCGCGACCACCACGGGCAACGCGACGGGCGAAGGCCCGATCGGCTTCTGGGGCGCGCTGCTGCCGTACTTCCGCGCGCTCGGCGACATGCGCGCGGCGGGGCTCGCGCAAACGCATCTGGCAGCGATGACGGCGGCAGCGCCTGGCGGCTCGCCGTCCGCTCAAGGTCAGCCCACTCAAAACCAGCCTGTCTACTACGACGAGGTGTTGATGCTCTTCGGTACAGGGTCCGCAGACGGCCGCTACCGCTTCGATGAAAATGGCCGCCTCGTGCCGCGTTGGGAGAACACATGCCAATCCGCCAACGCGCGCTCGTAATCGGCGTAGCGCTGACGCTCGGCGCGGGCGCGGCGGCCCCGGCATTCGCGCAGGCGCAACCGAACGATCCGATGAACGTTCTGATCGATCAGGGCAAATACTGGCAGGCGCATCGTCGCGGCGACCTGGCCGAGCAGGCGTGGCTGAAGGTCTTGCGCATCGATCCGAAACAGCCCGACGCGCTGTACGGAATGGGCATCGTGATGGCCGACCGCAAGGACGGCGTGGGCGCTCAGCAGTATCTCGCGCGCTTGCGCCAGGCCGCGCCGAACTATCCGAATATCGACGAGCTTGCGCGGCGCCTCGGCGAATCCAGTCCGGCCGACCAGGCCGTCAACGACGCGCGTCGGCTCGCGCAGGCGGGCCAGCAGGCGTCGGCGGCGCAGGCGTACCGGCAGGCGCTCGGTCCGAAGCCGGCCAACCCGCAGCTCGCGCTCGAGTATTACCAGTCGCTCGGCTCCACGCCGCAAGGCTGGGAAGAGGCGCGGCGGGGGCTCGAGCAGCTTGCGCGCGAGCATCGCGACGACCCGCGCTTCGCGCTCGCCTATGCGCAGCATCTGACGTATCGGGAGGCGAACCGGCGCGAGGGCATCGAGCAGCTTGCGCAGCTGTCGAAGGATTCGATCGTCGGCGCGCAGGCCAAGGCGAGCTGGCGTCAGGCGCTGCTGTGGCTCGGCGTGCGCGCATCGGATGCGCCGCTCTTCCAGGCGTATCTGTCCGCGTATCCCGACGACGCCGCCGTTAAGGCACGCGCCGATTCGATCGCCGAGCAGGACCGGCGCGCGAGCGAGCGCGCGCAGCAGAACGCCGGCGCCGACGCGCGCGGCCGCACAGTCGCCGAGGGCTTCGCGGCGCTCGATCGCGGCGATCTCGTGACGGCCAAGGCGCGCTTCTCGTCGGTGCTCGCGAGCGCGCCGAACGACGGCGACGCGCTCGGCGGCATGGGTGTCGCGCTGCTCAAGCAGGAACAGTTCGCACAGGCGCGCGAGTATCTGCTGCGCGCGTCGCAGGCGGGCGGCGCGGCGCGCTGGCGCGAGGCGCTCAACAGCGCGACGTACTGGATGTACACGAGCGAAGGCCTCGGCGAGCAGAGCAATGGCAATCTCGCGCAGGCCAAGGCATCGTTCGAACGAGCCATTGCCGTGAGTCCCGGCGACGTCACCGCGCAAACCGCGCTCGGCGATCTGCTGATGCAAAGCGGCGACCCGCGCGGCGCGGAAGCGGCGTTCCGGATGGCGTTGCGTCGTCAGTCGGACAATCCTGACGCGATCCGCGGTCTTGTCGGCGCGCTTGCCGCGCAAGGGCGCGGCGACGAAGCGCTCAGTTTCGCGAACCAACTGACGGAAGAGCAGCGCGCGAAAGTGGGCGGCACCAACCGTCTGCGCGGCGAAGCGCAGGCAGCGCAGGCACGCGCCGCCGAGGCGCGCGGCGATCTGGGCAGTGCGCGCAGCCTGTTCGAGGACGCGCTGCTGAACGATCCCGATGATCCGTGGCTGCGGCTCGACCTCGCGCGCATCTACGCGAAGCAGGGCGCGTATGCGAATGCGAAGAGCATCATGGACGGCCTCATCGCGCTGCATCCCGACATGCCCGATGCGTACTACGCGAGCGCGCTGCTCGCCGCCGACATGCAGGACTGGCGCTACGGCCTGTCGCAACTCGAACGCATTCCGGCCGCCAAACGCACCGACGCAATGGCGATCCTGCAACATCGCTTGTGGGTGCATCAGCAATGCGACGAAGCCGTGGCGCTCGCGAAGAACGGACGCATTGCAGAGGCGCGCGCGATGCTGCAGAACGCGGAGCCGATCGCGGGCACGAATGCCGAACTGATCGGCGCGATCGCGTCGGCGTATGTGACTACGGGCGACACGCCGCGCGCGCTGATGATGGTGCGCAGCGCCGTCGCGCGTGCGCCGAACGACCCAGGGCTGCTGCTCACCGACGCGGGCATTCTGCTGAACGCGGGCCAGGACATCGAACTTGGCGAAGTGATGCGCAGACTCGCGTCGATGCAACTGACGGGCCAGCAGCGCAGCGACTTCGAGAAGATCAACGTGGCGATCGTCGTGCGCCGCACGGATGCGCTGCGCCAGGCCAACGCTCTCGCGAGCGCCTTCGACGTGCTGTCGCCGTGGCTTGCCGCGAGGCCGAATGATCCCGCGATTCTCGCGGCGCTCGCGCGGCTCTACACGGCGAACAACGACAACGCGAACGCGCTGGCCACCTATCGTCTCGCGCTCGCGCAGAACCCGACGGACGTCGGACTGCTGCTGAACGCGGCCGGCGCGGCCACCCAGATCCGCAAGTTCGACTTCGCCGAGTCGACGATGAAGCAGGCGCTGCGCATCGCGCCCAACAACCCCGACGTGCTCGCGGCGGCGGGCCGCATGTATCGCGCGGAAGGCCGCAACAGTCTCGCCGCGCAGTATCTGCAACGCGCGCTGATTGCGCAGAACGCACCGCTCGCGCGGCCGGGCGCGACGACGGCGGGCACCAACGGACAGCCCGTGCCGAGCGGCTGGGACGTGCCGTTGCGCTCGCGCGGTCCAATCCCGTTGCCGGGCACCAACCCGTTCGCGAACCGCGCGTCGACGGATGCGTCGAACAGTGTGCCGTTCCCGGCGCAGAACACTCAACCGTATCCAATGCCAGCCATGCCTGCCTACATACCGCCGACGCAGCCGGCAACTGTGCCCAATGCGCCTAATGCGCCCTACGTCGCACCGCAGCCGCAACCGGCCATGCAGATCAACTCGCTGGGCTCGCTCGCGCCGCAGGCGGCCGCCGATACGCGCGGCGCGCAGGACGCGGACGGCTACGGTCCCGATCAATATGGGTCGTCGCAAGCAGGCGGCGGGCTCGCGCCGGGTCAGGCGTATCCCGCGCAAGACTATGCGCAACCGCAGCCGTATCAGCAGCCGTATGCGCAGCAACCTTATGCGCAGCAATCTTATGCGCAGCAACCGGCGTCGCAGCCGTATCAGCAACCGATGTACGCGCAACCGGATGTGAGCACGCCCTGGCCGATGTCGCCGCAGGCGCAGGCCGCGCAGTCGCAGGCAATGCAGCCGATGCAACCGGCGAACCCGCAACCGTCGTCGAAGAAGCGGGCGGCGAAGAATGCGCGAGCGGCCGGCAACACGGGGGCGTATGCACAGCAGCCGGGCGGCTATCCGCAGCAAGGGTACGGGCAACCCTATCCGCAGCAGCAGGCTTATCCGCAGCCGTATCCGCAACAGCAGCCGTATCCGCAACAGCAGCCGTATCCGCAACAGCAGCCTTACCCGCAACAGCCGTATCCGCAGCAGCGCGCGTATGCGCAACAGCCGTATCCGCAGCAGGCATATCAGCCACAGCCTTACCCGCAGCAGCCGTATCAGCAGCCATATCAGCCGCAGCCGCAGGGCTATACGAACCAGGGCTACGGTCTCGTGCCGTATGTTCCGCAGCCGCCCGCACCGTATCCGACGCGCAGTGCGCAGGATCAGCAGAACCGTCCCTATCCGCAGCCGGCGCAGACGCAGACGCTGACCGTCGAGGAAGAACTCGCGCAGATCAACCGCGAACAGACCAGCACGATCAGCGGCGGCATCCAGTTCCGCAATCGCGACGGCGAAAACGGCCTGTCGAATCTGACCGACATCGAAGCGCCGCTGCAAGGGCGCATTCGCGCGGGCGACGGGCATGTGGTCGTGACGGTCACGCCCGTCACGCTCGATGCGGGCACGATGAGCAGCAACTCCAATACGATCGCCCGCTTCGGTTCGGCGAGGACCGACCAGACCACCAATCCGTATGGCTCGCAGACGGCGAGCGGCGTCGGCGCAGGGGTCGGCTACGAGTATCGCGGCCTGAAGGCGGACGTCGGCGCGACGCCGTTCGGCTTTCGCGAGCAGAACATCGTCGGCGGCGTGCAGTGGAAGGGCGGGTTGACCGACAAGGTCTCGTACTCGCTGACGGCGGGACGCCGTGCCGTCACCGACAGCCTGCTCTCCTATGCCGGTGCACGCGATCAGTCGGCGAACCTGGAGTGGGGCGGCGTGACATCCAACGGCCTGCGCGGCGACATCGGCTGGGACGACGGGACGAGCGGCCTCTATGCCAATGCAGCCTGGGACTACTACGACGGCCATCACGTCGCGTCGAACAATTCGATCAAGGGCGGCGGCGGTGTGTACACGCGTCTGTACAAGGACGCCGACCAGAGCTTCACGGTCGGCGTGAACACGACGCTGATGCACTACAACAAGAACCTGTCGTACTTCACGTACGGGCAGGGCGGCTACTTCAGCCCGCAGCAGTACGCGATCCTGAATCTGCCGATCCAGTGGACGGGGCGCAACGGGCCGTTCACCTACGACCTGAAGGCATCGATCGGCGTGCAGCATTACCGGCAGGACGATTCGCCTTACTTCCCGCTCGACCCAAAGTTGCAAAACGATGCCGTGACGAACTTCGCGAGCGCGAAGCTGCCCGTGCCCGATCCGAACGCCATCTATCCTGGCCAGAGCAAGACGGGCGTGTCGTATTCGATCGATGCCGTGGGCGAATATCAACTCGCGCCGCAGTTGACGGTGGGTGCGGCCGCATCGTTCGGCAACGCCTACGAGTACCGCGAGTTCGTCGCCGCCGTGTACGTGCGCTATGCGTTCACGAAGCAGACGGGCTTCAATGTGTTTCCGCCCACGCCGCTCAGGTCGCCGTATCTGCCTGTCAACGACTAGGCGCCTGTCCCAGGCAGATGCAACGAACGAGAGCAGTGCGGCCGCCGCACTGCTCTTTTTGTTTCGGCGCGCCCGGCCGTCCCGCTCGCGGCGGACGCACTGAGCGCGACACTTCGCCCGCACGTTTTTTAACGTCCCACTACAATCGGTTGGCCCTTCTACCAGTTGCATGCGCAATGCGTCGCTGCACCGTGTGTGTACATGCACGTGCTTGCGCGATTGGCAAGCCACGTCCAACAAAAGCCGGTCGACGACCGCATTTTGTTTGGCGTCGGCGGATAAATACATCACCACTTTTGGATTTGCTCATGGCAACGCTGAACATCAACGGACAGACTCACACCATCGACGCACCGCCCGACATGCCCGTGCTGTGGGCCTTGCGCGACCTCATCGGTCTCACGGGCACCAAGTTCGGCTGCGGCATCGCGCAATGCGGCGCCTGCACGGTGCACCTGGATGGCGTCGCAGTGCGCTCGTGCGTGCTGCCCGTCGCGGCCGTCGGCGATAAAAAGATCACGACGATCGAAGCGGTCGGCGATACGCCCGCCGGCAAGAAAGTCCAGGCGGCGTGGCGTCAGCTCGACGTCGTGCAATGCGGCTACTGCCAGTCCGGACAGGTGATGCAGGCGGCCTCGCTGCTCGCACAGAACCCCAATCCGAGCGACGCCGACATCGATGCCGCCATGGCCGGCAACATCTGCCGCTGCGGCACCTACAATCGCATCCGCGCCGCCGTGAAGCAGGCCGCGAAGGGGGCCTGACATGTCGCAAGGATTGCTCGATGCGCAAAACGGCAAGCCGCTCGATGACGATGCCACGCGAGTCAATCGCCGCGCGTTCCTGAAGTTCAGCGCGAGCGTGGCCGCGATGGCGGGCGGCGGGCTGATGCTCGGCTTCAGCATGCCCGCACAAAGCCAGGGCGATGCACGCAAGTCCGTGATCGGCGGCGACGGCGTCGAGACGCCGCAAAACGGCGTGTTCGCGCCCAACGCCTTCGTGCAGATCGACACGGCAGGCAAGGTCACGCTGATCGTGCCGAAGGTCGAAATGGGCCAGGGCGTGTACACGTCGATTCCGATGCTGATCGCGGAAGAACTCGAAGTGCCGCTCGATAGCGTGACGATCGACCACGCGCCGCCCAACGAACAGCTCTTCACCGACCCGCTGCTCGGCGGCCAGCTGACGGGCGGCTCGACCTCGATCCGCTACGCGTGGGAGCCGATGCGCCGCGCGGGCGCGACCGCGCGCGTGCTGCTGATCAACGCGGCCGCGCAGCAATGGCAGGTGGACCCGGCGTCGTGTCACGCGGAGAACGGCCAGGTGATCCATGCGGATACGAAGCGCAGCATCGCGTACGGACAACTCGTCGATGCCGCCGCGAAGCTCGCCGTTCCGCAGAATGTGCCGCTTAAAAGCCCGAAGGATTTCAAGCTGATCGGCACGCAGGCGAAGCGTCTCGATTCGCCGGAAAAGGTGGACGGCAGCGCGATGTTTGGTCTCGACGTGCGCTTGCCCGACATGGTGTATGCGGCCATCGTCAACTGCCCGGTGTTCGGCGGCACGCTCGCAGGTGTCGACGATACGGCCGCGAAGAAGATTCCCGGCGTGCGGCAGATCGTGAAGATCGACAACGGCGTGGCCGTGATCGGCGATCACACGTGGGCCGCGAAACGCGGCGCGGCGGCGTTGAAGATCACGTGGAACGAAGGCGAAGGCGCGACGGTGTCGATGAAAACGCTCGTCGACGATATGGAGAAGGCGTCGCAGGGCAACGGTGCCGTCGCGCGCAAGGACGGCGACGTGAACAACGCGTTCGCACAGGCGAAGACGCGCGTCGATGCCGTGTACCAGCAGCCGTTCCTCGCGCACGCGACGATGGAACCCGTCAATTGCACGGTGCACGTGAAGCCCGACAGCTGCGAGATCTGGGTCGGCACGCAGGTGCCCACGCGCGCGCGTGACGCGGGCGCGAAGGTGACGGGGCTGTCGCCGGACAAGATCGTCGTGCACAACTTCCTGCTCGGCGGCGGCTTTGGGCGCAGGCTCGAATTCGATATGGTCACGCAGGCCGTGAAAGTGGCAAAGCAGCTGAACGTGCCCGTGAAAGTGGTGTGGACGCGCGAGGAAGACATCCAGCACGACATGTACCGGCCGTACTACTACGACAAGATATCGGCGGGGCTCGATGCGAACGGCAAGCCCGTCGCGTGGCAGCACCGCATCGTCGGCTCGTCGATTCTGGCGCGCTTTGCGCCGCCCGCCGTGAAGAACGGCGTCGATCCCGATGCCGTCGAAGTGGCCGCGGATCTTCCCTACGATTTGCCCAATCAGTTGATCGATTACGTGCGCCAGGAACCGCGCGCGATCCCGACGGCATTCTGGCGCGGCGTGGGGCCGACGCGCGGCGCGTTCGTGGTCGAGAGCTTCATCGACGAACTGGCGACGCAGGCGAAGATCGATCCCGTCAAGTACCGGCAAGACCTGCTCGGCAAGTCGCCGCGCGCGTTGAACGTGCTGAACGTCGCGACCCAGGCGGCGGGGTGGGGCACCGCCATGCCGAAGGGGCAGGGGCGCGGCGTGTCGGTGATGCACGCGTTCGGCAGCTTCTTTTCGATGGTCGCGGACGTCAGCGTCGATCAGGGTGAGGTCAGGGTGAACCGCGTGGTGTGCGCGGTGGACTGCGGGATGGTGGTCAATCCGAATACCGTCGAAGCGCAGATCCAGGGCGGCATCATCTTCGCCATTACGGCGGCGCTCTACAGCGAGATCACGATCGATCGCGGCCGCGTGCAGCAGAACAACTTCACCGATTACCGGATTCTGCGCATCCACGAAACGCCGACCATCGACGTGCACATCGTGAAAAGCAGCGAAGCGCCGGGCGGCATCGGCGAGCCGGGGACGGCCGCGGCGCAGCCGGCGATCGCCAACGCGATCTATGCGGCGACGGGCAAGCGGTTGCGTCATTTGCCCGTCGGCAGCCAGCTGATGAACGCTTGAGGAGAGGCCGACGATGAAACCCAGCCTGAAGGCTTTCGCGCTCGCGGCCGCATGCGCGCTGCCGCTCGTCGCGGGCAACGCGCGCGCCGCCGACGATGCCCTCGTCAAACACGGCGAATATCTGGCGAAGGCGGGCGACTGCGTCGCGTGCCACTCGGTGCAGCACGGCAAGCCGTTCGCGGGCGGCCTGCAGATGATGACGCCGATGGGCGCGATCTACTCGACCAACATCACGCCCGATCCCGACACGGGCATCGGCCGCTACAGCGAGGACGACTTCCGGCGCGCGATGCGCGAAGGCGTCGCGAAGGACGGCCACAACCTGTATCCGGCGATGCCGTATCCGTCGTACGCGAAGATCAACGACGACGACATGCATGCGCTCTACGCGTACTTCATGAACGGCGTGGCGCCCGTGAAGCAGGCGAACCGCGAGCCGGACATCAAGTGGCCGATGAACATGCGTTGGCCGCTGAAGTTCTGGAACATGGTGTTCCTTGACAAGGGCGTGTATCAGGACAAGCCGGGCAAGGACGTCGCGTGGAATCGCGGCGCGTATCTGATCCAGGGGCTCGGGCACTGCGGCTCGTGCCATACGCCGCGCGGCGTGGCGTTCCAGGAGAAGGCGCTCGATGAAAGCGGCAGTGCGTTTCTGACGGGCGGCGTGCTCGACAACTGGTTCGCGTCGAATCTGACGGGCGAGCATAACGTCGGACTGGGACGCTGGTCCGAAGCGGATGTCGCGCAGTTCCTGAAGACGGGTGCGAATCAGCATGCGTCGGCGTTCGGTGCGATGACGAGCGTGATCAACAACAGCACGCAAGCGATGACGGATGGCGACATCGCCGCGATGTCGCGCTATCTGAAGTCGCTGCCCGCCTCGGGCGGCGCGGGCGGCGCGGCCTATGCGTACGACGCGAAGACGACGAAAGTGTCGTTGACGCGTCCCGCCAATGACGCCGGCGCGCGCGTCTATACGGCGTACTGCATGCACTGCCACGGCGTCGACGGACGCGGCTTCGCGCCGATGCTCGCGCCGCTCGCGGGCAATCCGAACGTGCTGGAGAAGAATGCCGTGTCGTTGATCAACGTGACGTTGAACGGGACGGAGGATCTGGTGATCGGCGGCATTCCCGCGCCGTATCCGATGCCGAAGTACGCGCCCGTGTTGAGCGATCAGCAGATCGCCGATGTGCTGACTTTCGTTCGCGCGGGGTGGAACAACAGCGCGCCTGCCGTGAGCGCGGACGAGGTGGCGAAGGTCAGGAAGGTGACGGCGAAGTGATGTCTGCCTGTCTGCGACGCTGAGGCAATGGCCTGCGCGTCGCAGACAGCGTGTCTACCGCTCCCGTCCCACCTTTTGCTTGCGCTCCAGCACGCGCGCATACCACGTCAGCGGGAAGCACATCGCGAAGTACAGCAGCGCCACCATCCCGTAGATCGGAAATGGCCTGAACGCGGCATTGGTGATCATCGTCCCCGTTTTCGTGAGCTCGGTGAAGCCGATGATCGACGTCAGCGCCGTGCTCTTCACGACCTGCACGAGAAAGCCGACGGTCGGCGCGACGGCGATCTTGAGCGCTTGCGGCCAGACGATGTACCGCAGTTGCTGCCCGAAGGTCATCCCCAGACTCGCGCCCGCGGCCCATTGCCCGCGCGGCACGGCATCGACGCAGCCGCGCCAGATGTCCGCGAGATACGCGCTCGTGTAAAGCGTCAGCGTGACAGTCGCCGCGACCCATGGCGACACGTCGACGCCGAGCAAGGGCAAGCCGAAAAAAGTGAGAAACAGCTGCATCAGCAGCGGCGTGCCCTGGAACAGCTCGACATACAGCACGACGAAGCGCCGCAACCACGGCAGCGGCGAGACGCGCATCGCGAGCAGCAGCAGCCCGACAAGCCCGCCGCCGACGAACGCGATCAGCGACAGCAACACCGTCCAGCGCGCGGCGAGCAGCAGATTGCGCGCGATATCCCATAGCGTGAATTCGATCATGACGAGCGCTCCGTCGTCGATGCCGCGCGCGCACTGCGCGTCCAGGACAGCGCGCGCAACAGTCCGCGCGGCGCTGGCGCCGAACGCGCCGCACGTCCGGCGAACAGGCCCTTTCCGAGCCGGTTCAGCACCTGCCGCAACACGATCGACAGCGCCAGATACGTGGCCGTGATGATCACGTACGCCTCGAACGAGCGGAAATTGCGCGACTGGATATAGTTGGCCGCGTAGGTGAGGTCGGGCACCGAGATCTGCGACACGACGGCCGAGCCGAGCATCACGATCAGCACCTGGCTCAGCAGCGCGGGAAACACGTTGGCGACGGCCTGCGGCAGCACGACATGACGAAATACCTGACGCTGCTGCAGTCCGAGCGCCTGAGCGGCCTGGATCTGTCCGCGCGGAATCGAGTCGATGCCGGCGCGCACGATTTCGATCGCATACGCGCCGAGATTGACCGTCATCGCGAAGATGGCGGCCTGTATTTCGTCGATGTGCAAGCCGAGGCTCGGCAGCCCGAAGAACACGAAAAACAGCTGCACGAGAAAGGGCGTGTTGCGGATCAACTCGACATAGGCCGCGATCAGAGCGCGCAGCCATTTCGGCCCGGACGCCGCGCCCGCCGCGCCCGCGATGCCGACGATGCCGCCCAGCACCGTCGAGATAGCCGTCAGTCCGAGCGTCACGCCGACGCCGCGCACGAGCATCCCCGCATACATATCGAAGCTGCTGAAATCGAACGTATAACTCATCGTGTACGGCTCATCGTGACGTCTGATCGAAAGGCGAGGTTAGAGATTTTCCGGCAGCGGCGCGCGCAGCCACTTCTGCGAAATCGCGTTCATCGTGCCATCCTTGCGGGCGCGCGCGATGGTGTCGTCGACCTTCTTCAGCAGGCGCGGCTCGTTCTTGTTCAGGCCGACATGATCGGGCGAACTGAACAGCGAGAACTTCTGTTCCGGATCGTTGGCGGGATGGCGCGCGAGGATCGTCGCGCCGACATCGTTGCCGACGACCATCAACTGTACCTGACCAGAAAGAAATGCAGAAATAGCGCCGTTCGGATCGTCGAAGCGTTTGATGTTCGCCGACGGCGGCGCGATTTTCGTCACGCTCAGGTCTTCGAGCGTGCCGCGCGCGACGGAAATGCTCTTGCCCGCGAGATCGTTCGCGTCCTTCACTTTCAGCGACTTCGGCCCGAACACGGCGAGGTAGTAGGGCGCGTACGGCTGCGAGAAGTCGATCACCTTCTCGCGCTCGGGCGTCTGGCCGACGGACAGCAGCATGTCCGCCTTGTGGTCGGCGAGATAAGCCATGCGGTTGTCGCCCGTCACGGCCACGAGTTCGACCTTCACGCCGAGCGACTTGCCGATCAGGTTGGCGACGTCGATGTCATAGCCTTGCGGCTTCATATCCGGGCCGATCGAGCCGAACGGCGGATAGTCCATGAACACGCCGACGCGCACGACGCCCGCCTTCGTGATCGTATCGAGCGCGTCGGCATGCGCGTGCGGCGCGAAGGTGGACAGCGCGACGCCGACAAAGGCGATCGCGGCGAACGCGTTGGAGAAGCGGCGGCGGAAGAGAGCGGCGGTGGTCATCGGTGCATCCTTTCTTGAGTGTTTGGGACGGCGGTGAAGTCACTGTAGGTACGCCAAAAACCTCGAACAATCGAAATCTGCGCATAGGCGCCATGACTTGCGCTCATGCCGTAAGGGTTGTCCCGCACGCGCTCGCGCATGAATTATGTGCATGGCGCGGTATGGCGGCGAATTTTGGATCGCGTATCCTTGAGGCCCGTCTGCCGCATGCGCGAGCAAAAAGCAGCACGCGCAATGAATTTTCCTGATACGGCCCACCATCATGCGACGACTCCCGCCCCTGAATGCCTTGCAGATCTTCGAGACCGTCGCGCGGCATCGCAGCTTCACGCGTGCGGCCGAACATCTGTGCCTCACACAAGGCGCCGTGAGCCGACAGATTCTCGCGCTCGAAGACTACTATCAGTTCCCGCTCTTCAAGCGTCATGCTAAGGGGCTCACGCTGACGGCGGAAGGCGAACTGCTGCTGCCCGCCGTCAAGGAGAGCTTTGCGCGCATCGAAGAGATTTCGCTGCGTCTCACCCGCCAGCGCACCGATCTCGCGCTGAAGGTGCCTACCTGCGTGATGCGCTGGATGCTGCCCAAAATCATGCTGTTCCAGGCCGAATATCCCGACCTTCACGTGCAGATCACAACCACGTGGCAGCACGACGTCGACTTTCAGGTCGAGCCGTTCGATGCCGCCATCGTCTATGGCAGGTCAACGGGCGCCGACGTGCAGGCCGTGCCGCTTTTCGAGGAGCGCCTCACGCCCGTTTGCGCGCCGCAACTGCTGCATGGCAAGCCGCTCGCGAGCGCCGCCGATCTGTCGCGTCATACGCTGCTGCATCCGACGCGCGATCACCGCGACTGGAAAATGTGGCTCGATTACGTGGAGGAGCGCGACGTCGATGCCGGTCTCGGCCCGAGCTTCGATACGCTCGATCTCGCGACCAATGCCGCGCTACAGGGGTTCGGCGTCGCGATCAGCGATCTCGCGCTGATCGAGGAGGACGTCGCCGCGCAACGGCTCGTGCGTCCGTTCGACGCCGTGCTCGTGACGGGCGCGCGTTACTTTTTCGTGTATCCGGACAGCGTCGCGCATCAGCAGAAGGTCAATCTGTTTCGCGACTGGATCGACCGGCATTGGACCGAATGAAGGGCCTGCTTCAGAGGGAGATCACGGCGCGAACGACAGAAACAGATACGCGGCGAACAGCGACAGGTGCACGGCGCCTTGCA
>BBSL01000158.1 GCA_001319865.1 Burkholderia sp. E7m39
CGGCCTTGGCGGTCTGCTTCGCGCTCGGCTGAGCGGTCATGTCGGCATCGCTTGCCTGAGCGTATGCGTTGATCGATGCCAGAACCACGAGTGCGCCACCGATCATCTTGATTGCCTGAATCGCCTTCATTCACTTTCTCCTGTTGTCGTGATTTGCGAAGTTTCACGCCTGAAACAGGCCCGCGAAGAGCTTCTTCACGCGTGAGACCACTGCACTACCACTTCGGTACTTCGGGATGAAAACGCCTGCTGTTGTATCCGCACCGATAGCGTGCCGGGAAGCGGACTGCCCAGGCGCGCCGGTGCGTGCTGGGCGGACAGTAACGATACCTCAATTGGTTCCATAGTGAGATAAGAGGGTGGCGCAGTTGCGGCATTGCTACAACGGATCGATGCCAATAGCACCGATTACACCGATTCGTAGCGGATGACACCCGTTGCCGCACGGTCGCGTGCGCCGTGCATGGAACGGCGCGGCGCGTCATCATGCTGCAACAGGCGCTGCCCACAGGGGCAGCTCCATTCCGGGCAAACGGCCGCATGGCAAAAACCGCGCTTTCCATCATTCCTCTACATCGCAACGATCTACCCGTCGATACGGTTGACCTCGCGCGCTTTCTGTTGGGTAAATACCTGGTCCGCGATCTGCCCGAGGGGCGCGTCGCTGGACGGATCGTCGAGACCGAGGCGTATCCCGTCGGGGATTCGACCAACCATGCGTTTCCGGGGCGCCGCGCGTACAACGGCTCGATGTTCCTCGAGCACGGCCACGCGTACGTGCGGCTCACCTACGGTATCTACAACGTGATCAACGTAGTCAGCGAGCGGGAAGGGACGGGCGCGGCCGTGCTGATTCGCGCGCTGGAGCCGGTGGAGGGAATCGGATGGATGCAGGCGCGGCGGGCGGATGCGAAGTTGCTCGACCTCGCGCGCGGGCCGGGGAGGCTCGCGCTGGCACTGGGCATCGATTCCGGCTTCGACGGCACCGATCTGTGCACCGGAAAAGGTTTGTGGCTCGGCGTGAGCCGTCACCGGGCCGCAGAGAGCGCGAACGACGCGCAAAGTACGAGAAGCACGAGAAGCATGAGCGGCACCAGTAGCACCGAAAGCGACGCGCCCGCGCCCTACGCCGTGACGACGCGCATCGGCATCGCGCGCGAGACGCATCGGCTGCTGCGCTTCTATGAGCCGGGCAGTCCATTCGTCAGCGGGCCGCGCAAACTGCTGACGGGCGAAACGCGGTGGCCGCAATGACGCGGCTCTCCTGTCCCCGATAACCGCGGCGGCGCGCGGCGGGTGGCAATCGACGGCGGTTGCCGCGTCTCGGCGCCCGGCTGATACGTCGCGCACTATTGCAAACGGTCCATTGAACCTCGATGCCCCGGCCGCATCGACGGGCTACTTTTCCAAGTCTTGCAATTAAGTATCTCCGAAATAGGGGTTTTCCCTCGGTACCCCGCTGGCTACACTTTCATCACTGGCTTCACACACGGTTGTGCGAAGCAGGCTGACAAAACAATTTTCGGAGGTAGTTACCATGAAATCGCTGATCAAGGCTGTTGCCATCGCTGCTGTTCTCGCCGCTCCCGTCGTCTCGTTCGCCCAGTCGAACCAGCCCGTGACGCGCGCCGAAGTCCGCGCCCAGCTGATCCAGCTCGAAAAGGCAGGCTACAACCCCGCTACAGCCGTCGATTCGACCTATCCGGCCGACATCCAGGCCGCCGAGGCACGCGTCCAGGCGCAAAACGGCGCTGTCGCGCAAGCCCGCGTCGCCGATACGGGCTACGGCGCGTCGACGAACGGTTCGTCGCAATCGGGCGCAGCCGTCAAGGCGCTGAACCCGACGCAAGACGTCTACTTCGGTCATTAATCGCTGATTGCAAGCCGGGCCGCACGTTCGCGGCCCGGTGCGCGCGCCTTCAGAGTTCAGATAAAGCGCGCGTGAAAGCCAGGCAGACGGCGGCGCGGCGCAATGCGCAGCAGGGCACACGAATGCCGCCGTCAATGAAAGCATGAACCTCCGCCGCCGCAAGGTGGCTTAGCCCAACCTCGCGGATTGGGCTTTTTTTGCTGGCGGAATTCGGCCAGTGCCGCCAGCGAGGGAGCGGCTACGCGCCGTGTATGTAGTGCTCGAGTTGCTGGATGGTGAACTGCTGCTCGGCAATGATGTTCTTCACGAGGTCGCCGATCGAAACCATGCCGATCAGTTGATCGTTTTCGAGCACGGGCAGGTGGCGCATGCGGCGCTCGGTCATGAGCGCCATGCATTCGTCGGTGGTCTGTTCGGGGCGCACGAAGCGCACGGCAGTGCTCATGATGTCGCGAACGGGCGTCGTCTTCGACGAGCGGTCCATCAGCACGATCTTGCGCGCATAGTCGCGTTCGGTGACGATCCCCGCGATCGCTCCGTTTTCCTTGACGATCAATGCACCGATCTGCTTGTCGGCCATGATCTTGATGGCGTTGTAGACGGAATCGGTTGCTTCGATCGTGAAGACGTCTTGATTCGGCTTCGATTTAAGGACTTGTGCAACGCTAGTCATGGAGCGGCTCCGTTTGCAGTGCAGCACGCCTGGCCGCGACGCGCTGGGATGAGGGAGAGGCACGTCAAGCGCAGAACAGACGCAAACCAAGTATAGGCGTCGACGACGCTCGCGGCGACGCTCGCTTCGCCTGGGTTCTGTGAGGAATAACACGCATCGTGTGCAAGATCGTACCCATACCGCACGAATGTTGGGCAACGCGTGGCCTTTCGTCGGCTGTGTGACACGCCCGCCCGTGCACCATCGTGTGCGCGCATGCGCACCGCGGCGAAGCGGCTGCCAGGTACAATTCATCGTTTAGCGGTAAACTCCGCATCTGTATCCGATCTGCCGGTCATCATTCTCCGGTCTTTATCCCCGTTCGTTGACGGGTTCATGTCCGCAATACCGCTAACGCCATGCCCATGTCTCACGATCCGTCGCACGCTGTCGGCGTACCCACCGGCGAATGCGTCACGCTCGACGCGACGGCCACGCTTCCCACCCGCTACGGCACCTTTACCTCGTATGTGTTTCGCGTCAACGACTCGGGCGCCGAGCATTTCGCGCTCGTGATGGGCGAAGTCGCCGACAAGCAATCAGTGCTCACGCGCCTGCATTCCGAATGTCTGACGGGCGACGTGCTCGGCTCCTATCGCTGCGACTGCGGCGAGCAGCTCGATCTCGCGCTGCGCTATATCGCGGCCGAAGGCTGCGGCGTGCTGCTGTATCTGCGCGGCCACGAAGGCCGCGGTATCGGGTTGTCGAACAAGATTCGCGCGTATGCGCTGCAGGAACAGGGGCGCGACACCGTCGAGGCGAATCTCGATCTCGGTCTGCCTGACGATTCGCGCGAATACGATTCGGCGGCGGCCATTTTACGGCTCTTGAAGGTGACGTCCGTGCGCCTGATGAGCAACAACCCGAAGAAGTTCGACTCGCTGTCGAAGCATGGCATTCCCGTTTGCGAGCGCGTTGCGCTGGCCATTCCGATGCGCGAGGAAAACGAGCGCTACATCCGCACCAAGCAGGTCAAGTTCGGGCACTACTTCGAAGAAAACGAGTAACGCCACGCTGATTGCGTGCTGTTGTCACGCGTTATAAGGAATGGCCTCGCGCATCGCGAGGCCATTTGTTTTTTGGGGCTTCGGAAGCTCGTCGGAACATCGCTATCGCTAGAAGATCGCGAAGTCGTCGTTGCTGTCGGGAATCGACGCGAGCAGGTGCGCCAGCCGATGCCGTCCGAGCCGCGAGGCCAGGGCGATCGCAAGGCCATGGAGGGCTTTAGCGCGGTCGCGCGTCACGCCATTGCGTGGCGCACTCGCACGCTGTGTTGCGCACAGGAAGCGATGCGTCCGGCACATTCCTATAGTTTCAACGCGCGTTGTTTGCTTGCACGAGAGCATCGAACACCTCACGCAGTTCAGTCGTGCCGAAGCGCCGCTCGCCGACGCCCGCTTCGACATCGATCCGCTGCGCGTTCTGTGCGTCGTAAAGATCCACGATCAGCTTTGCGTGGTTCGCGTTGAGTCCCGCGCGCGACAGCGTCGGTTCCCATTGATCGCGCGGCAGCGCAAGCGCGACGACATCGCATCCGCTCGCCTCGCCCAGCACGCGCGCGACATCCTTTGCCGCGTATCGGCGTGGACCCTCGACGCTCACGACGCGCACGCCGTCGCGTGCCGGCCCGTCGCTCAGCAACTGCGCGGCGACGCTACCGACGTCGTGCGCGGACACCGTCGGAAACAGCCTGTCGATAGGATGATGAAGGCTCGGCAGCCGTCCCGTCGCGAGCGCGGCGGGCAGCACGCGCGCCCAGTTCTGCATATGTTCGGCTGCGCGCAGCAGCGTGAGGCGCGGCGCGGCGTCCCGGAACGCCGCTTCGAGATAGTGAAACAGCATCGTGATGCCCGTATCCGCGTCGAGTTCGGCGCCGTAGTCGGACAGCGCGACGACATGAAGATGCGGGTGCGCACGCAGCACGCGTGCCGCCGTATCGATCGTGTTGCGCATCGCGGCCGCCGGGTCGGGTTCCTGCGGCGGCACCGGGCAGAGCAGCTGCACGGCAACGACGCCGTCGAGCGCGCGATGCATCGACGCCTCATCGTCGAGATCGCCGCGCACGACTTCGCAGCCGATCCGCGTCAGCGCTTCGCATTGCGACGGATCGCGCGCGACAGCGCGTACGGCATGGCCTGCGTGTCTGAGCGCCGCCGCTGTCGAGCGGCCCACTTTCCCCGTTGCGCCAAAAATAACGAACATCGCTTGACTCCTTCGTCGACAGAATGTGTCGAGCGTGCGCGGCAAGCGCTCTGCAAACGCGCAGGCAAGGATGACGGAGAGCAGATCCGGATGACGATGCGCACGCCGTCGCGCGATACGCGAAGCGACGCTTGGCCACGCACGCGCCAAACCCGGCGCAATGCAGCACAATGCGGCAATCAGACGACCAAGAGGTGCAAGCGATGAATGCCGTCCTTCCTGCGTTGCAGCCGCATTCGGGCGCGCGCGAGAGCCTGCTGTCGAGCGCGTCGCTCGGCTGGTCGGGTTTTGGCGCTGAATTGCTCGGGATTTCCGCAGGCACGCACCGCATCCCCGCCGCCGTCGAGCATCGCGTGGGCGTGCACGTGGGTGCGCCCGTGCGTGCCTTGTGCCGATGCAATGGCGAGCGCCTCGCACGCATTCAGGCGCACGGCGACGCCGACGTGATCCCGGCAGGCCTCGATGGCGAATGGTCCGACGACGCCAACTGCACGGTCTTGCGCATCTGGTTCAGCGCCGTTTTCGTGCGTGACACGATCGAACAGATCGGCGTGCGTGGCGCCGATGCGCAGATTCGCCCGCAATTCCAGATGCGCGATGCGCGCTTCCAGCATCTGGCGTGGGCCATGCGCGCCGAACTCGAAGCGGACCACGCCTCCGATCCCCTCTACGCCGAGAGCCTGTGCACGGCGATGATCATACGGCTCGCGGGCGCGGACGTGTCGCGGGATCGGCGAAGCCGTGTGTTGTCGGCGCGGGCGGCGGCACGCGTGCTGGACTACATCGAGGCGCATCTCGACGAACGTCTGACGCTGACGGCGCTCGCTGCCCTTGTCGGCCTGAGCGTGCCGCATTTCAAGGTGCTGTTTCGCGAGACGATGGGCGTGCCGGTGCACCGGCATGTCGTGCAGCGGCGCGTCGAGCGCGCGAAATCGCTGCTGCTGCAAGGCCGCTTCAGTGCGAGCCAGGTCGCGCTCGAAGCCGGGTTCGCGCATCAGAGCCACATGGCGCACTGGATGAAGCGGCTGCTCGGCGTGACGCCGCGTGAGCTTGCACGCAACGTCGAGTTGCGCGATGAAGAGCGGGCCGCCGGGCGTTGATGGGCACTGACGCGCCCGGCCGCTCAGCTTTTTACGCGCGCCGTTGCGGGATCGTATGGCGCTCTCAGATGCAGCGTGGCGGGCAGCCGTTCGCCCGCCACGTCGATCTGATAGCGGCCGCTCGTGAGCCACGCTGCGTCGAGCGCGGCGCTGTCGTCGCGTTTCACATAGCCCATCGCGACGGGGCAGCCGAGCGTGTGTCCGAATGCCGCCGACGTCACGAAGCCGACGGCCGCGCCGTCGCGCATGATCGCTTCGCCGCCCCATAGCATGCGATCGCTCGCGCCGTCGACGGTGAACACGACGAGGCGCCGGCGCAGCGGCTCGTCGCACCGCTTGAGCAACGCGTCGCGCCCGATGAACGCGATCTGCTTGTCGAGCTTGCAGGCGAACCCGAGACCCGCTTCGAACGGCGTCGTGTCCGGCGACAGCTCACGTCCCCACGCGCGATAGCCTTTCTCGATCCGCAGCGACTCCAGCGCGTAATAGCCCGCGTTTTTCAGGCCGTTTTGCGGATCGAGGCGCTTTCCCGCGGCGTGCAGCGTCTCGTAGACGCCGACCGCGAATTCGACGGGCACATACAGTTCCCAGCCGAGTTCGCCGACATACGTGATGCGCGTCGCGCGCACCGTCGCGTAGCCGATGTCGACCTCGCGGCTCTGTCCGAACGCGAACGCGTCATTGCGCCAGTCGGCTTTCGATACGCTCGCGAGCAGATCGCGCGAGCGCGGTCCCATCACCGCGAGCACCGCGTACTGGCTCGTCACATCGACGAGCATGCAATGGCTGTCGGGCGGGATGCGCTTGTCGATCGTGTCGAAGTCGCGCGTGGTTTGCGCCGAACCCGTGACGAGCAGATATTGATCGTCCGACAGGCGCGTGAGCGTGAAGTCCGATTCATAGCCGCCGCGCTCGTTGAGCATGCCCGTGTAGACAGCCGTGCCGGGCGGCACCGCCACATCGTTCGCGACGATCCGTTGCAGCACGGCTTCGGCATCGCGTCCCTTGACGAGAAATTTGGAGAACGACGTCATATCGAACAGCGCGACGCCTTCGCGGCAGGCGCGATGTTCGTCGCCGCTCCACGGCAGCCAGTTCTGCTGGCCGAACGCGTAATCGATACGCGCCTCTTCGCGCGTCGGCGCAAAGAAGTTCGCGCGTTCCCAGCCCATCTTGCTGCCGAAGCACGCGCCTTCGTCGCGCAGTTGCGCATAGAGCGGCGAGCGGCGAAACGGCCGCGCGCTATCGAGCTCGCGATTGGGCCACGGCATCGCGTAGTGCAGGCCTAGCGTTTCCTTCACGCGGTCGTGCAGCCAGGTGTCATTGCCGTTGAAGCGCGCGAAGCGGCGAATATCGACGGGCCAGAGGTCCATTGTCGGCTCGCCCGCGACGATCCATTCGGCGAGCGCCATGCCCGCGCCGCCCGCCGACGCGATCCCCATCGAGTTGAACCCCGCGCCGATGTAGAAATGGCGCAACTCGGGCGCCTCGCCAAGCATGAAATGGTTGTCGGGCGTGAACGACTCCGGTCCGTTGTAGAACTGGCGCACCTGTGCCGTCTCCAGTGCGGGCACGCGCTGCAATGCGTTCTCCATCAGGATCTGGAATTGATCCCAGTCATCGGGCAGCAGCTGGAACTCGAAACTGTCGGGGATGCCGTTCATGCCCCACGGCTTTGCGTCCGGCTCGAAGCCGCCCATCACGAGGCCGCCCACTTCCTCCTTGAAGTAGATGTAGCCATCCGGGTCGCGCATCACGGGCAGGTCGGGATGCACGCCCGCGATCTTCGCCGTGACGATGTAGTAATGCTCGGCGGAATGCAGCGGGACCGTCACGCCGCATAGCCGTCCTACGGCTTTCGCCCATTGTCCCGCGCAGTTGACAACCACCTGCGCGGCGATCGTGCCTTCGTTGCCTGCCTTGTCGCGCCATGCGACGCCGCTCGCCTCGCGTCCTTTCGATGCCGGTCGCGTGTGAATCGCGGTAACGCGGGTGTTTTCCGCGATGCGCGCGCCCCGCCGACGCGCGCCGCGCGCGAGCGCCTGCGTGAGATCGGTCGGATTCGCCTTGCCGTCGCCGGGCAGCCAGACGGCGCCGAGCAGGTCGTCCGTGCGCATCGGCGGCCACAGTTCGCCGGCTTCTTTCGGGCCGATCACCTCGCACGTCACGCCGTACGCGCGCGCGACGGCGGCCGTGCGCCTGAGCTGCGTCATCCGCTCGGCCGTGCGCGCGACCGACAGCGAGCCGCATTGCTTCCATCCCGTCGCGAGACCCGTGTCGGCTTCGAGCTCCGCGTAGAGCGCCGTCGAGTAGCGGATCAGCCTCGTCATGCTTTCCTGCGCGCGCAGTTGTCCGACGAGCCCCGCCGCGTGCCATGTCGTGCCGCACGACAACTGACCCTGTTCGAGCAGCACGACGTCCGTCCAGCCGAGCTTCGTGAGGTGATAAGCGACCGAGCATCCGATGATGCCGCCGCCGACGATGACGACGCGAGCCTGCGTGGGAAGAGGAGATGTCATGACCGGAATGTGGAATTAAGTGGATATGTGTGGAAGTGTGTTGCTGCGTACTGTGCAGAAAAAGCGCTGAAAATGCAATGGTCCGGCAATGAATTCGTCAATCGGTGGAAGAGTCGGGTATGTTGGAATAGTTGGATTTGTGTTGAATTGACGCGGGCAAATTTGTTAGACTTGCGCGCAACTTCCCACGCTCGCGCCGATGTTCGCCACTCACCGACAGAACGAGATCCTGCGGCTCGTCCGCACGCAAGAGACCTGCACGATCGCTGATCTGGCCAGCACCTTCGGGGTGTCCGACGAAACGATCCGCCGCGACCTGAAGCCGCTGGTCGCCGAAGGGCTGCTCGTCAAGGTGCACGGCGGCATCATGCTGCCCGCGCAACTGGACGAGCCGCCGTTCCGGCGCCGCATGGTCGATCAGCGCGAGGCCAAGCGCGCCATCGCGGCACGCGTCGCGGAGCAGGTGTGCGACGGCGATTCCTTGATGCTCGATGGCGGCACGACCTGCGTGCACATCGCGCACGCGCTCGAATCGCATGCGCGCCTGACGGTCGTCACCAATTCCGCCGAGATCGCGCGCGTGCTCGCGCCGCGCAACGACAACCGCGTGTTGATGGCGGGCGGCGAGTTGCGCGCCGACGATGCATCCGCCGTCGGCGACAGCGCGCTTGCCTTCTTCCGGCAGTTCCACGTGCGCCATGCCATCGTGTCGGTCACGGCCATCGACGCGAAAGGGCGCTTCATGGACGCGCAGCCCGCCGATGCCGCACTGGCGCGCGTTGCGTTTTCACAAGCCGAGCATCGGATCGTCGCCGCCGATCACACGAAATTCGGCCATAGTGCGCTAGTGCACGTATTCAGCGCGGAAGATCTCGATATGCTGGTCACAGACGTGGCGCCGGCGGCAGGGCTCGCCAAAGTGCTGGCGGGGGCGGGCGTCGGCGTGCTTTGCGCGTCGCCTGCTTCTGGCGAGAAGGCCGAAGAAAACGTCTAATCGGCGTGCGCGCCCTTGCATCAGCCATCGCGGCTTGCGTGCGGGCACGCGGCGATGCACGCGTGGCGTGCGCCTTGCGCGTCGACGCTAAAGTGCAGTGCGGCAAAAGCATGGTAGCGGGCAAAATGACACCGTAAAATGTTATCGGTCTCGTCAGCCCCATTTAACGAATTGACCGCCTCGCCACATAAAAACTGCGAGATTAATTGACTGATCGAATTCGTTCTAATAATCTTCACCCCGATTTAAAATTGAATGCGTCAGCGGCGACGCTCGAATTGTTAAATCCATCAGGTTACTGGCACGAACTTTTATTCCATCGCGTGGAATCCGGCGCGAAAAGACACTCGTGATGCAGTGCCGCCACCCGTCGACAGAACAGTCTGTCGATCTGCTTTCGGAAGTGACCCAGTATTTCCCGCCGCAAAAGACGTCATACCAATCGCCGGACGCCGCGTCCCCTTCATGCGTTTTCCCTGAACATCCGCGTGAAAACAGGCATTGCCCGGCTGGCAGGAAAGGCAACAGCAAAGTCCGCGTTGTTCAATGCGGCAAAAAGAAGTGGATGTTGCGCCTCTTTAATACCGGTTGTTCCAACTCCGGAATGCGGCGCGCAGGCATTTACGCAATCTCGGGTATCGAGGCATTGCCTGGCGATTTGAAGCAATTTGCCGGCAATCGATGCAAGGCATGCGAACAAAGCGAATGTGGATTTCAAATCTCCTATTTGCAAGTCGTCATCCTTCATCGGGATTTCCCGGTCGGACAGTAACAACGAATTAGCGTTGCGGGGTTTTATGAGAATTGCAGTTCTGGAGGAGACTCAGGCGCAAGCCGACTTCGTGTGCAGGACCTTGTCGGCGGCGGGACACACGTGTCATGCGTTCGGCGACGGGCACTCGCTCGTCAGGCAACTGCGCAGCCAACCTTTCGATCTGCTTGTGCTGGATCGCCATGCGCCCGGACTGTCGGGCGACGAGGTGCTGCGCTGGGTCCGGCAGACGCTCGCCGAGCGCATACCCGCCCTGCTGATGGGGCGCGTGAGCGACCTGCCGCCGCAGGACAAGGACGCTGACGATTACATCGTCAAGCCGGTGAGCGCGGCGACGCTGCTCGCGCGCGTCGGCATGCTGCTGCGCCGCGCGCAACGCGAGCCCGTAGCGGAAAAAGAGGTGTTCGGCGAATACGAATTCGAGCCGGGCGCAAAGCGCGTACATGTGCGCGGCAATGCCGTCACGTTGACGCACAAGGAGTTCGAGCTCGCGCTGCTGCTGTTCAAGCATCTGAGCCGGCCGCTGTCGCGCTCGCATATCCTCGACGCGATCTGGAAGCAGGCTGCGGGCATTCCGTCGCGCACGATGGACACGCACGTGTCGATGCTGCGCTCGAAGCTCGGTCTGCGGCCCGAGAACGGCTACCGTCTGATGCCAATTTACGGCTACGGCTACCGGCTCGAGCGGATCGAGAAGGGCGAAAGCTGACGGCAGGCACCGATCGCCAAGAGGCTGCCAACGCCTTCCAAAGCCCTTTAACGCGCGTCAGGCAGCCTCTGACGGGTCGGTGCTGGTGTTGTTTGCGCGCGCCTCGCTTGCGCTGCCCGCCTGCCGCTCGTCATCGCACGCTCGCGCGGGTTCTGCGGGCCATGTGTTCTCGAACAGGCACGCGCTGAGCGGCATGCGTGCGGCCCAGCCTTCCGATTCGAGCATCGGCTCGGCATAGAAACGCTCGACATGCCCGACGCACAGAAGCGCCACGGGCCGCGCGCCCGCCGGCATGCCGAGCAGCGTGCGCACTTCGTCGGCATCGAACAGCGATACCCAGCCCATGCCGAGACCTTCCGCGCGCGCCGCGAGCCACATGTTCTGAATCGCGCAGGCGACCGACGCGAGGTCCATCTCGGGCAGCGTGCGTCGCCCGAACACATGTTTCTCGCGGCCGTCCATCAGTGCCATCGCCAGCAGCTCGCCGCACTCGAGCATGCCTTCCACCTTCAGCTTCATGAATTCGTCGCGGCGCTTGCCGAGCGCGTCGGCCGTCAGCAGGCGTTCGCGTTCGACGGCGTCGTGCAGGCTCTGCCGTAGCGCGGGATCGGTGATGCGGCCGATGCGCCACGGCTGCATGTAGCCGACGCTCGGCGCGTGATGCGCGGCGTCGATCAGGCGCGCGAGCACGGCGGGATCGACGGGCGCGGGCACGAAGTGGCGCATGTCGCGCCGTTCGTAGATCGCGCGATAGACGGCGGCACGTTCGGCGTCGTTAAAAGGCTCGGCCATGGAAGAGGGCGGCCGCGAAGGCCGGGTTGGACGGCCAGTAGCCGTGCATATAGGTGGCGACGATCGAACCCCGGCGATAGACGGCTTCGCCGGGCGCGTCGGACTGGGCGCGCGTCGCGTGGCGCACGGGTGCGAGCGGCGTGCTCACGCGCGAATAGTGAAACGTGTGGCCCGTCAGCAGGCCGTGCGTCCCGTCGTCGAGCTGCTGCATGCCGAGCGCCGTGAAGCGCGTCTGCATCGCCGCGCTGCCCGGCAGGAGGCCGAGCATCGGCGTGCTCGCGCCTTGCGTGTCCGTGACGCTGTCGAGCAGATACAGCATCCCGCCGCATTCGGCGACGACGGTTTTGTCCGCGTTCGCATGCGCGCGGATCGATGCCGCGCTGCGCGCATTGGCGGCCAGCGTGGACGCGTGCAGTTCCGGATAGCCGCCGGGCAGATAAAGCGCGTCGGCGCCGCCGGGCACGGGCTCGTCTGCAAGCGGCGAGAAATACGTGACGCGCGCGCCGAGCGCTTCGAGCAGCTGCACATTGGCGGGATAGATGAACGAAAACGCGGCGTCGCGCGCGATCGCGACGTGCATGCCGTCGAGCAGACGCGGCAGCGGCGCTTCGTGTTCCGGCTCGTCGAACGCGATGGCGGGCGGCAATTGGGCGAGCGGGGTGGCGGCGAGCGCGTCGGCGGCGCGCTCGAGCCGCGCGTCGAGATCGTCTATTTCAGCCGCCTGCAGCAGGCCCAGATGGCGATCGGGCAATTCGATCGAATCCGTCGACGACAGATAGCCGAGCATCTTCAGATCGCGCGGCAGCGCTTCTTCGAGCATCTGCGCGTGACGCGCCGAGCCGACCCGGTTCGCGAACACGCCATGAAACGGCACGTCCTCGCGAAAGCGCGCGAGGCCGAACGCAACGGCGCCGAAGGTCTGCGCCATTGCCTTCGCGGAGATCACGGCCGCGACAGGCACGCCGAATCTGGCGGCGAGATCGGCGCTGCTCGGCGTGCCGTCGAACAGGCCCATCACGCCTTCGATCAGGATCAGATCCGCTTCGCGCGCGGCCTGCGCGAGCAGCGCGCGGCATGCGGACTCGCCGACCATCCACAGGTCGAGCGACAGCACGGGCGCCCCGCTCGCGCGCGCGAGAATCATTGGGTCGAGAAAATCCGGGCCAGTCTTGAACACACGCACGTCGCGCCCCATGCGCCCATGATGCCGCGCGAGCGCGGCCGTCACCGTCGTCTTGCCCTGGCCCGACGCCGGCGCGCTGATGAACAGGGCGGGACACGCGGGCATGTTCAGAACTCCACGCCGCGCTGCGCCTTCACGTGCTGCTCGCGGTACGGATGCTTGACGAGGCGCATTTCGGTGACGAGATCGGCGGCGTCGACGAGCGCGTCGGGCGCGTGGCGGCCCGTGATCACGACATGCAGCATCTCTGGCCGCGCGTTGACGACGGACAGCACTTCATCGAGCGGAAGATATTCGTACTTCAGCACCGTATTCAACTCGTCGAGAATCACCATCTGGTACTCGCCGCTTTCGATCATGCGGCGCGCTTCGTTCCAGCCCTTGCGTGCCGTCGCGATGTCGGCTTCGCGGTCCTGCGTGTTCCAGGTGTAGCCGTCGCCCATCGTGACGAAGTCGCAGTTCGCCTGCGTGCCGAGAAAATCGCGCTCCGACGTGTGCAGCGCGCCCTTGATGAACTGCACGACGCCGAGCTTCAGGCCGTGGCCGAGCACGCGCACGGCCATGCCGAACGCGGCCGTCGACTTGCCCTTGCCCGTACCCGTGTAGACGATCAGCAGGCCTTTTTCGACCGTCGCCTGCGCCTGCTTTTTCTCGTGGCCTTCGCGGCGGCGCTGCGTCATGCGTGCGTGCGATTCGGGGTCGGTTTTCATCGATGTTCCTTGATTGCGGGGATGTCGTGGGATGGAGAGTGTGCGGCAGCGCACGCGATCGCGACCGTCACGCCGTCGCGCGCGCGCTTCGGCACGAGCAGGGTTCCGCCTCGCGACGCCAGCAGCGCGCACGGCTCGCATACGCCGTCGATGCCGAGATGTTCGCGCGCGGCGGCCGACACGCTGGTCGCCGCATCGAGCGACGCGATGGCTTCGCGGGTGAAGGTGCGCAGCGGCAGCCCATGCTGCGCGCAGAATGCGACGAGACCGGCTTCATCGGCCTTGGATTCGAGCGACGCAACTGCGTGCAGCGCCGCGAAGTCGAGCGTCGCGCCGAGCGCGTCACGC
>BBSL01000159.1 GCA_001319865.1 Burkholderia sp. E7m39
GACACGCCGCGCCGGCAGCCGATGCCCGCGACGAGCTTCATGAGACGCCGAGCGACGCGACGCCGCCGATCACGACGATGGCGGGCGAACCGAGCCCCGCATCGGCGACGTGTTGCGCGAGTTCGCGCAAGCTCGCGCGCACATGGCGCTGCTCGGGGCGCGTGGCGGATTCGATCGCGGCGCAGGGCGTGTCGGGCGGCATGCCGGCTGCCAGCAGCGCATCGGCGATGTCGTTCAGACGGCGCATGCCCATGTAGATCACGAGCGTCATCCGGGTCGCCGCGAGCGCGGCCCAGTCGGCCTCGTGCTCGCCCGCGCCGTGGCCGGTGACGAAGATCACGCCTTGCGCGTGATCGCGATGCGTGACGGGAATGCCGATGGCCGCGGGCGCGGCGATACCCGCAGTGATTCCACCGACGATTTCGACCGCGATGCCCGCGGCCTGCAGTGCCTGTTGCTCTTCTCCGCCGCGGCCGAATACGAATGGGTCGCCACCTTTCAGGCGCGCGACGCTGCGGCCCGCGCGCAGATGTTCGAGCATCTGCGCGACGATGTCCGGCTGCGGCGTCGACACCTGGCCGCCGCGTTTGCCGACATGGACGATTTGCGCGTCGTCGCGCGCGAACTGCAGGACTTCGGGGTTGACGAGATCGTCGACGAGTACGACATCGGCCTGCGCGAGCGTGCGCACGGCCTTGAGCGTGAGCAGCTCGACGTCGCCGGGGCCGGCGCCGATCAGCCAGGCGCGGCTCATTGCGAAAAAAGCGCCGCTGCACGAGCGCACGCTTGCGAGTGATAGGTCATTCGAGATTGCCGATGGTGCTTGCGACGCGCGAGGGCGGTGAGAGTCGCGCGCGGGCGCTGGCGGCCGTTTCCCGCGGCTCCAGCGAATGGCGAGGTGATCGTCGCCTCCATGCATCTGGCCGGTATCCGGGCTGGCGGCTCATCGCGTTCGCCTTCCCGCCTGCGTGCTGCAGGCAGTGGCTTTGAACGCACTGCGCGGAACGCGTCGGCATTCCGCTTGCCGCGTGACCGTTGCGGGGACAGCACAGGCTGGGCGTCATATGAATCGCGCGCAATGGCGATGACGACGCTTCCCTGTTTCCCGTTTAACTCTGCAGGCCCTGAGTTGCTGGCCTGCTCGGCACCAGACGCGCGCATACGATAGCACACGCCATCTTGCGCGTCGCCTCGGGATGATGCCCGGAAAGCCTGTCCGGCCTTTCTTGACGCTCCTGGCGACGAAGCCTAAACTCGCACGCACTCTGGTGCTCGCGCGCGCGTTCGGCGTGCGCAGTTAAACGGGAAATAGCCGGTTTTGCGTGACATCGCAGAACCAAACTATGCTGCTCCCCGCAACGGTAGGTGAAGGCATCGCGAAGTCGATGCGGAGCCGGCCTCGCTGCATGTGCGTCCAATAGCGGCCCATGCAGAACAATCCACTGCGCGAAAATGCTCGCGCGGGAAGGAGAGGCGGCGCTTTCATCAGCCCGGATACCGGCCCGAGACGACGACGCTACGCTGCGGGGATGCGGCGCTGCGTTCACGATTTCTCATGCGCTGCATGGCGTTTGCGTGGTGCTTTCTTCAAGCATGCAAATGCCGTGCGGCGCCGTTTTCGTCCCCGTGCCTCACTTCTTCAAGTTCGCCCGAACGCAGCGCGGGCAACGGAGTCATCATGCAGACACAGATGCGCAAGATTCCCGTGACCATCGTGACGGGCTTTCTCGGCAGCGGCAAAACGACGTTGATGCGTCACATTCTTCAGCATGCGGGCGGCCTGCGCATCGCCGTGATCGTCAACGAGTTCGGCGAGCTCGGCATCGACGGCGAAATACTCAGGGGCTGCGGCATCGGTTGCGATGAGAACGGCAACGAGACGGAAGGCCAGCTTTATGAACTCGCGAACGGCTGTTTGTGCTGCACCGTGCAGGAAGAATTTTTCCCGGTGATGGAACAGCTTGTCGAACGTCGCGAGCAGATCGATCACGTGCTGATCGAAACGTCGGGCCTTGCATTGCCGAAGCCGCTCGTGCAGGCGTTCAACTGGCCGTCGATCAAGAACAGCTTTACCGTCGATGCCGTCGTGACGGTAGTCGACGGTCCCGCCGTGGCGAGCGGCCAGTTCGCGCAAGACCCCGTTGCCGTCGATCAGTTGCGCAAGGCCGACCCGAATCTCGATCATGAATCGCCGTTGCACGAGCTGTTCGAAGACCAGCTTTGCGCCGCCGATCTCGTGATTCTGAACAAGACCGATCTGCTCGACGAAGCGCAGCAGGCGAGTGTCGAGACGATCATCCGCGAAGAGATCCCGCCGCAAGTAAAGGTGGTGCGCGCGCATAGGGGGCAACTCGATCTGCACGCGCTGCTCGGGCTCGAATCGGCATCGGAGGAGACGATTCATTGCGTCACGATCACCACGGTTCCGCCGATGATCCCGATCACGCCGACCATCATCACGACGAGTTCGACTCCGTCGTCGTCAGTGCGCAGGCCGTGTCGCGCGAAACGATGATCGCCGCGCTGCAAAGCGTGGTCGAAGCGCACACGATCTATCGCGTGAAGGGCTTTGCCGCGCTGCCCAATGCGCCGATGCGCCTCGTCATTCAGGGTGTGGGCAGGCGTTTCGACAGCTACTTCGACCGGCGCTGGCAGGCGGGCGAACTCGACGCGTCGTCGCTGAGCCGCTTCGTGCTGATCGGCGCAGACCTCGATCAGCCCACGCTGCAACGCGCGCTCGACGCCGCGTTGAACGCAGCGCTGAACGTGCAGCACGCGCAGACACAACAGGCCTGACAAGGTAACGCGATGCATCTGCTGCGCACCGTTCCCGGCGGTTTCGTCGACGATTCGATGGGCGTGATCCGTATCGATCAGAAGCCCGCTGACATCGTCATTCTCAGTTCCGCCGACACGACGCTGTCGCTGCTCGCGAGCATCGTGCCGCGTCTGGGCGATGGTTTTCCGAGCGTGCGGCTTGCCAACGTGACGTATCTGCGGCAGCCGGCGTCGGTGGATTTGTACGTCGACGATGTGTTGCAGCACGCGCGCGTGGTCGTCGTCGATCATCTGGGCGGCGAAGCGTATTGGCCTTACGGCATCGAGCAGGTCGTCGCATTGGCGCAGCGCAAAGGGCAGACGCTCGCGATGTTTTCCGGCGATCTGCAGGAAGATCCGAACCTGCTCGCGCGCAGCACCGCCGACGCCGACCTGTGCCATCAGTTATGGCGCTATCTGCGCGAAGGCGGCGCACACAATGCCGAAGCGTTCATGCGCTGCATTGCGTGGCGCGCGCTCGGCTGGGGCAAGGAGCCTGCGCCGCCGAGTCCATTGCCGCATGCCGCGCTCTATCACCGGGAGCGCGACATCGCGACAGTCGGAGACTGGCAGGCACGCTGGAAGCCAGCCGCGCCTGTCGTCGCGATCCTGTTCTACAAGGCGCATTTGCAGGCGGCGAATACGGCCGTGTTCGATGCGTTGACCGATGCGCTCGAAGCGCGCGGCATGAATCCGCTGCCCGTCGCCATCACGTCGCTCAAAGATACGATCAGCCGCGACGTCGTGCAGGAACTGGCTGCGCAGCATCACGTCGCACTCGTGCTGAACACGACGGCATTCGCCGCTTCCGCCATCGACGATCCCGAACCGCTCGCGCTCGCGGGCGACGCGCCCGTGATGCAGGTGATCCTGAGCGGCGGCAATCGCGAAGACTGGCTCAAGGACAATCACGGCCTCAATTCGCGCGACATTGCGATGCATGTCGCGTTGCCCGAGGTGGACGGCCGCATCATCACGCGCGCGATCAGTTTCAAGGGGCTCGCGTATCGCTGTCCGCATACGGAAGTGGACGTGGTTCGTTATCAGCCCGATCACGAGCGCATCGCGTTTCTCGCTGAGTTGAGCGAGCGCTGGTGCAAGCTGCGCCGCACGCCGAACCCCGAGAAAAAACTCGCGCTGATACTCGCGAACTATCCAATGAGCGAAGGGCGCATCGGCAATGGCGTGGGGCTCGATACGCCGGCATCCGTCGTGAACATTCTCGCGATGCTGCGCGACGAAGGCTATCGCATCGACGATGTGCCCGCGAACGGCAACGCGTTGATGGATGCGTTGACGCAGGGCGTGACGAATGATCCCGTCGTGCGCGATCTGCGGCCTGCGTTGCAGAGCCTTGCGTTGAGCGACTACATGACGCACTTCGCGCGTCTGCCGCAAGCGCTGCGCGATGCGCTGAATGCGAAGTGGGGCGCGCCTGAACGCGATCCGACTGTGCGGCGCGGGCGTTTCATGATCGCGGGCTGGCGTTGCGGGCATGTGTTCGTCGGCATTCAGCCGCCGCGCTCGCGCGAGCAGAATGACTACGCCAGCTATCACGATGCCGAACTCGTGCCGCCGCACGCGTATCTCGCGTTCTATTTCTGGCTGCGGCATCAGTTTCATATCGATGCCGTCGTGCATGTCGGCAAGCACGGCAATCTCGAATGGCTGCCGGGCAAGAGCGTCGCGTTGAGCGACACGTGCTGGCCCGATGCGATACTCGGGCCGCTGCCGCATCTGTATCCGTTCATCGTCAATGATCCAGGCGAAGGCAGCCAGGCGAAACGCCGCACGCAGGCCGTGATCGTCGATCATCTGATGCCGCCGCTCACGCGCGCGGAAAACTACGGGCCGCTGCAGGATCTCGAACGCCAGGTCGACGAGTACTACGACGCGCTGATGGTCGATCCGCGTCGCGCGAAGCTATTGCGGCGGACCATTCTCGACACCATCGTCGAACATCGGCTGCATGAAGAGCTGAGTCTCGCCGCGCCGAGCGATGCCGATACGGAAGACACGCTGCTGACGCGCGTCGATGCCTGGCTGTGCGAGCTGAAAGAAGCGCAGATTCGCGACGGCTTGCATACGTTCGGGCAGTCGCCTGCGGGCGTGCAGCGGCGCGATACGCTCCTCGCGCTCGGGCGCTTTCCGGTTGGCGACGGCATGGGCGCGAAGGCGGGACTGATCGATGCGTTGGCGCGCGATCTCGAAGTCGATCATCTGTTCGATCCGCTGTCGGCGGATTGGTCTGCCGAGTGGCGCGGACCACGTCCCGCGCTGTTGGAACGCGTGAGCGATGCGCCCTGGCGCCACAACGGCGATACACGCGAACGGCTCGAACTGCTGGCGTCTTCGTTGCTCGACAGCGTGTGCGGTTTGCAAAGCGACACGAACGCCGCGCCTCGCACCGACGAACTGCCGCACGCGGCCCGAGTGCTCGAACGTCTGCGCGATGACATCTTGCCGCGACTCGACGCATGCGGGCCGCACGAACTGATGCATCTGAAGCGCGGGCTCGAAGGGCGTTTCGTGCCGCCGGGCCCGAGCGGCTCGCCGTCGCGCGGTCGCCCCGACGTGTTGCCCACGGGCCGCAACTTCTATTCCGTCGATACGCGCGCGATCCCGACGCAAGCCGCGTGGGCGCTCGGTTTGAAGTCCGCGCAGACACTGATCGAGCGGCACTTGCAGGAGCACGGCGATTATCCGCGCGCCATCGGTCTTTCCGTGTGGGGCACGGCGACGATGCGCACAGGCGGCGACGATATCGCGCAGGCGCTCGCGCTGCTCGGCGTGCGGCCGAAGTGGGCACCGGGCAGTCATCGCGTGACGGACTTCGAGATCATGCCGATTGCCGCGTTCGACCGGCCGCGTATCGACGTGACGTTGCGCGTCTCCGGCTTCTTCCGCGATGCGTTCGCGAACGTGATGCATCTGTTCGATGCCGCTGTGCAGGCCGTCGCAGAACTCGATGAACCCGAGGACGTGAACCCGATCCGCGCGCGCGTGATGCGCGAGCGCGACGCGTGGATCGCGCGCGGCGTCCCGCCCGATGAAGCACGACGGCGCGCGGGCTTTCGCGTGTTCAGCGCGCGTCCCGGCGCATATGGCGCGGGCTTGCAGCAGATGATCGACACGCAGCAGTGGCAGACGGACGCCGATCTGGCGAACGCGTACCTGTCGTGGGGCGGCTATGCGTACACGCAGAAGTGCGCGGGCGAGGAGGCGCGGCATGCGTTCGGCACGCGGCTCGCCGCCATGGATGTCGTGTTGCAGAACCAGGATAACCGCGAGCACGACGTGCTCGATTCGAACGATTACTACCAGTTTCAGGGCGGCATGACGGCGGCGGTGCGGCACCTCGCAGGGAATCAGCCGCACGTCTACCACGCGGATCACAGCAATCCCGACACGCCGCGCATTCGCACGCTGCATGAAGAGATTGCGCGCGTGATCCGCTCGCGCGTCGTGAATCCGAAGTGGCTGGAGGGCGTGAAGCGTCACGGCTACAAGGGCGCGGCCGAAATCGCGGCGACTGTCGATTACCTCTACGGTTACGACGCGACCGCGCGCGTGATCGCCGATCATCAATACGCGCTCGTCACGGATGCGTATCTGAACGACACCGACACGCGCGAGTTCATGCGGCAGCACAATCCGCATGCATTGCACGCCGTATGCGAGCGCCTGCTCGAAGCGATGCAGCGCGGCCTGTGGCAACAACCTGGCGACTATCGCGCGCAAGTCGAACGGCATCTGCTGGATAGCGAACAACACATCGAAGGATCACGATCATGAGTGAAGCCAGCGGGACGCGCGCGGTGTTTCCGTTTTCCGCATTGATCGGCCAGCAGGCATTGCAGCAGGCGCTGTTGCTTGCCGCTGTCGATCCGGGCATCGGCGGCGTGCTGGTGAGCGGCCCGCGCGGCACCGCGAAATCGACGGCGGCGCGCGCGTTGGCGGAGTTGCTGCCGGAAGGGCAATTCGTCACGCTGCCGTTGGGCGCGAGCGAAGACCGCTTGATCGGCACGCTCGATATCGAGTCGGCGTTGCGTGATGCGTCGGTGCGTTTTTCGCCGGGCCTGCTCGCGAAAGCGCATCGCGGCGTGCTGTATGTCGATGAAGTGAATCTGTTGCCCGATGGGCTCGTCGATGCGTTGCTCGATGCAGCGGCGAGCGGCGTCAATACCGTCGAGCGCGATGGCGTGTCGCATACGCACGACGCGCGCTTCGTGCTGATCGGCACGATGAATCCGGAAGAAGGTGAACTGCGGCCTCAACTCACCGATCGCTTTGGCTTGATGGTCGCGCTGGAGAATTGCTTCGAGCCGCAAACCCGGCAGGACATCGTCAAGGCGCGGCTTGCGTTCGACCTTGATCCTTCTGCGTTTCGCGCGCGTCATGCAGGGCAAAGCGATGCGTACGTTTCGCGCATTCGCGCGGCGCGTGCCGCGTTGGCGCAACTTTCGTTTGACGACGAAGTGCACGCGCATGTCAGCGCGTTGTGCATTGCGGCGGGCGTCGATGGCTTGCGCGCGGATCTCGTGATGCTGCGCGCGGCTCGAGCACTCGCCGCTTTCGAGCAGGCGGATGCGGTGACGACCGCGCATGTCGATCGCGTGGCCGGATCGGTGTTGCTGCATCGGCGGCGGTTGCATGAACCTGTCGTGCAGCCTCACGATGCATCGGCGCCTTCGCAAGAGCCTTCGGCGGCAGCAAGCGCGAATGCTGCTGCCGATAGCGACTACGGTTATCTGCCGCCCGAACCGACGGGCACCGCGCGCGTCACGAACGTCAAGAGCGTCATTCCCCTCAACGCAAAAAAACACTGAGCCATCGAAAGGACGCGGCCGCGCGTGCAATGCGCAGCGGTTTTCGATGGCGCCAAGGCGCGGGCGATGCGACACGCGACGGTACTTCCGGCGCGCGCATCGCATGGCCGCGCACGCTGGCCGCGAAGCGCGATGAGCGCCTGCGCCCGGACCATTTGCGCTATGTACGCGAAGAGGCGCGAGGCGGCGTGCTGCATTGCTTCGTGCTCGATTGCTCCGGGTCGATGATGTCGGGGCAAAAACTCGCGCGCGCCAAAGGTCTGCTCGTTGCAATGTTCGATCAGGCGCACGCAGCGCGTGCCGACGTGGCGCTGGTCTGTTTTGGCGGCGATCGCGCCGATGTGCGGTTTGGTCCCGCCGCGCCGCGCTGGTGGAACGAGCGGTGGATCGAGCCTATCGGCGGCGGCGGCGGGACGCCGTTGATCCTCGGCGTTGAAGCGGCGTCCGCAATGCTGGAACGTGTCGCGCGGCGTCGGCCGATGCAGCAACGCTGGCTGTGGGTGCTTTCCGATGGCCGCAGCAGCGGTATGCCTGCGCGGCCCGCGCACGCCGACCATGTGATGATCGTCGATTTCGAACTGGAGCGCACGCGCATCGGGCGCTGCGCGGAACTCGCGCGCGAGTGGAGCGGCGAGTGGTTTCCATTTGATGCGCTGATGGGCGCTTAAGTTTCAATTCACGTTGCGCGATTCGGCGCGACGATTCCTCTGCACGTCTTGCAAAAGAAAAAAATCCTGGTGACGCGTCGCTTGCTTCGTCACGTCCGTTGCATTTCTCCTTCATTCGAACCGGCATACGCTGCGCACGTTGACTGATTGCCCGTTTCAATTCCGCATGTAGGAAACCTTCGAAATTGGGCCCTTGCTTCGCGCAATAAGACCTGTCCTATTCGGCTTTCCGAGCGCTTTTCATATCTTTCGTCGGCTAGATTTGCATGACGTCCGGAAGTGGTGACGACTGCTTCCCGTGGTCCGTACTGCAAATCACGAAAGGTGGTCTGGTAAAAAAAATCGATGCTTTAAATAGGATAACGAATGAACAAGACGTATCGATCGGTATGGAATGAGTCGACCGGAACCTGGGTTGCGGTGCAGGAGAATGCAACGGGCCGCGCGAAGCGATCGACCAGCCGGAAGCTCGCTGTCGGTTCGGTATTGGGCCTCGTTGGAGTTAGCGCTGGTTTGCACGGGACGATTGCAGCCGCTAACACGCTAGGCAACGGCGGTTTGACAATTTGCAGTGCAAACCCGTCCTCCTATGGCACCGCCATTGGATACACGGGGGTTTACACAAACATCGTGGGTTGCTCGCAAGGGATCGCGTTTGCGCTCGGAAACAGTGAAAACTACCAGGGCGGCGATGACGGTACGGGTCCCTCTCCGACGGTGGGCATCTCGGGATGGGGCAACGGCTCACTCACGCTCACGGGCACGGCCGGCATCCTGATGAAGAATGCTGTGCTCATGAGCGGCAATCAGATCACCCAGCTTGCGCCGGGAGAGATCGCCAGCAGCAGCACAGATGCCGTGAACGGTTCGCAGCTTTTCGCAACCAACCAGAACGTCGCCAATCTGACGAACGTCGTCAACAATATTGGCAACGGCGGTAGCGGTCTCAAGTACTTCCACGCGAACTCGTCGCTGGCGGATTCGACTGTGACGGGCGCGGACAGCGTCGCCGCAGGTCCGGCCGCTACAGCCAGCGCGAGCAACGCCGTCGCACTCGGCGCTAACGCGATTGCCGATCGCGCGAACAGCGTATCCGTCGGCTCTGCAACGGCACAGCGCCAGATCACGAACATGGCAGCAGGTACGTCCGCAACCGATGCCGTCAACGTCTCGCAACTGGTCGGCGTGACAACGGCACTCGGCGGCGGCGCGTCGGTGAAAGCAGACGGCTCCATCGCGCAGCCGACGTACAACGTGTACGGGAATACGTTCTCCAACGTCGGCGACGCGCTCGCCAGCATCAACAACAACACGTCGAACATCGTTCAGAACCTGAAGTACATCAAGTTCGGCAATAGCACGGCGGCGGCCGCGCAGGCGGGCGGAGCGGATTCGATTGCGATTGGCGGCAACGCGGTTGCGACCGCTGATGGCTCCGTCGCGATTGGGCGCGGCGCGAATGCCACGGCGTCGAATGCAGTTGCTCTGGGTGTCAACTCGATTGCGAACGCCGCGAATACTTTCGCGGTCGGCAGCACGGTATCGACGCGCCGCATCGTGAACGTCGCGGACGGCACCAGTGCAACCGATGCCGCCACCGTGGGCCAGGTCACCTCGGACATCCAGGCGGCCATCGCCAACCTGAATTCGAGCGTCAACAGCGCTAAAGCCAGCACGTTGCAATCGTCCCTCCGGGCCACGGCGCTGTATCAGCCGAACCCCTCGAGCCTGACGCCGGATCAACTGCTCTTCTCGGGTCCGACGGACAAGATCGGCATGACCTATGCGACGGGCCAGGACGCAATCGCGATCGGCCTGAACTCGCAGGCGACGGCCGACTATGCGGTGGCTATCGGCGATAACGCGCAGTCGCTCGACAACAGCACGGTCGCAATCGGCCAGACAGCCATTACGGACGGGCAGAGCGCCGTCGCGATCGGCTCGCAGGTCAGCGCGAATGGCCGGTACGCGATTGCAATCGGCAGCAACGGCACGCTCGCGCAGGGCGATGGCGCGATCGCAATGGGTAACAACGTTCAGGTCGGCGGCGTGAATACGATGGCCATCGGCTCGAACATCGTGTCCACCGGTACGAACGATGTCGTCCTCGGCTACGCCAGCACCGACAACGGCCGCGCGAACGTGTTGTCAGTGGGCAGCAGCAAGCAGCAACGCCAGATCATCAACGTCGCAGCAGGCACGCAAGCCACCGACGCCGCCAACGTCGCGCAGCTCGCGGGCGTCGCGAGCGCGCTCGGCGGCGGCGCCACGGTGACGTCAAGCGGCGCGGTCACGGCGCCCGCGTACAAGGTCGGCGGCGGCACGTATTCGAACGTCGGCGATGCGCTGTCGGCGCTCGACAACCCTGTCGTCGTCGATGCGCAGGGTGTCCGCTACGACAGCCTCGACAAAACCACGGTCACACTCGCGGGCGCGAACGGCACGACGCTGACGAACCTGAAAGCAGGCGCCGTCAGCGCGGCCAGCACCGACGCCGTGAACGGCGCGCAGCTGTACGGCGCGGCGCAATCGCAGGCGAAAGCGCTCGGCGGCGGCGCGACCGTCAACGCCGACGGCTCGCTCGGCAACCCGGCCTACGTGCTCGGCGGCAGCACGTTCAGCAACGTCGGCACGGCGCTCGCGAACATCGACACGCGGCTTGCGAACATCGCGACGGGCACCGGGTCGAGCGGCAACAGCCTGAAGTACTTCCACACGAGTTCGACACTCGCCGATTCGTCGGCGGGGGGCGCGAACACGGTGGCCATCGGCGGCGCGGCGCTTGCGAGCGGCGCGAACGCCAGCGCGCTCGGCAGCCAGGCGACGGCATCGGCGGCGGCATCGACGGCGCTCGGCAGCGGCGCGCAAGCTACCGCTTCGAACGCTGTCGCGCTCGGTACGGGCTCGGTCGCGAATCGCGCGAATGCCGTTTCCGTCGGCTCGTTGGGCAACGAGCGTCAGATCACCAACGTCGCGGACGCCACGCAAGGCACGGATGCCGTGAACCTGAACCAGATGACAGCCGCGATCCAGAGCGCGGTGGTCAACGTCGGCACGGGCGTCGATTCGCTGTTCATCGCCGATGGCGACCGCAACACGGAAGCGTCGCAGGCCGCGGGCACGCATGCCATGGCGATGGGCGCGGCGGCGAATGCAAGTGGCACGCAGTCGATCGCGAGCGGCTACAACGCGCAGGCGAGCGGCAACAGCTCGGTGGCGATGGGGGCGAACGCGAAGGCGACGGCCGATCACGCTGTCGCGCTCGGCGACGGGTCG
>BBSL01000160.1 GCA_001319865.1 Burkholderia sp. E7m39
ATGCCGTCAACGTCGGCCAGTTGAACGAGGCCGTGTCGAGTGCCGTGGGCAATCTGCCCGCGGGCATGACCGCGAAGGACTACACGGACCAGCAGATCAGCGCGATGCAGCACTCCGTCAACGAGGTCGCGAAGAACGCCTATGCGGGCGTCGCGGCGGCGATGGCAATGCCGAACCTCACGCCGTCGCAGCCGGGCAATACCGTCGTCGCGGCGGGCGTGGGCAACTACAAG
Organism: Burkholderia sp. E7m39; assembly: GCA_001319865.1. Lineage (GTDB taxonomy): Bacteria > Pseudomonadota > Gammaproteobacteria > Burkholderiales > Burkholderiaceae > Paraburkholderia > Paraburkholderia bengalensis. The sequence goes on from BBSL01000160.1 coordinate 234, forward strand.
AGCGGCTCGGCCGTCGGCGTGGGCGCGACGTATCGCTCGCGTGACGGCAAGTGGCTCGTGAACGGCGCGTTGTCGGTGACGACGTCGGGCGATGCGGGCGTGCGCGCGCAGGTCGGCTACGAGTTCTAAGGCGGTTTGCAAAAGCAGACGGCCCGGTCATGCGCAGGACCGGGCCGTCTTTCGTGGGCGAGCGAAACGCCGGACTTACTTCGGTCCGCTCGTCCAGAAGATCACATCGTCGATGCGGTCGAACACGTACACCTTCAGCGCCATCTGCTCGACCTGATCGAGCTTCTCGAACTCGATGCCGTGCGTGGCGGGATCACCGGGCTTCGAACCCGTCTGAATGTTACGGATAATCGCCGTCGTTTCGATCGACGTGTCCATGTCCTTGGACTGCAGGCGGAACGCGACACGAATCCGCTTGCCGACTTCACCGACCGTCCACGGCGCGGCGAACGACATGCCCATCGCGCTCACACTCTGCACGAGGCCGAGACTCTCGTAACCGCTGCCTTCCGCTTCGATCGAAAAGCGCAGCGGCAGGCTCGCGCGCACGCGCACCGACTTGCGCTCGCGCAGACGCCGCACCGCGCCCGGCTTCGACAGCACGAGGTAGTGGAACGGCACCTGGCAGACGGAATCGACGGTGCAGACAAAGCGGAACACCGCCTGGCTCGCAATCGCGACGATCTCGACGTTCTCGCCGACGGAGAGCGCCATCGGCTTGCCGTCGACGAGCGGCGGCGTCACGAACAGCGACTCGTTCGGCGCAAAGCCGATGATGCGCGACGGATGCATCGGCGCGCCCATGCCGACCTGCGAGCGCACGCCGATCAGCGCGCCGATCGTCAGATGCATTTCCTTCAGCGTGAGCGATTCGGGCTCGCCGCCGGACGCCCTTGCTGCCGGTCCGGCCGTGGCGGGGTCGGCGGCCGCGTCGTCCAGGTCGCCGCGCTGTGGCTTGAAGTTCTGAAACAGAAAGCGATGCTCGTCCGCGCCGATCACGACCGCGCCGCGCTCGAACAGCAGCACGCCGTCGGCGTCGACGATCGGGAAATCGAGCGGCGTGCCGATGGGCACCGCGTCGGGCGAAAGCTCACGCGGGGCGGCGGGCGCGTTCGCGCCCGTATCGACAGTGTCTTCACTGGTTTGCATATTGGGACGAATGAAGCGTTGGCCGGAGATAATCGTTGTATACGTCGCGCTATGGAAAAACTTTAATTTATTTTTTATGCGCGACTTCAATCCGCTATTCACGCGCTTTCAGTCTGTCTTTCAGTCTTTATACGATTTGTTTATTCGGTGCAGGTAATTGGCCGATTTAAAGCGCTGCAAACGTTCAAACCGGCTTTCATTTATACCAGCGCGGCGTGTAAACCCACTCCCGGCCGCTCTGGGCGGGCCGGAACGCGCGTGTCGTCGAAGCACCGATTATCACCATGGTTCGCATATCGACATCGCCCGAGCGGAGTTCGGCAAGCGTCGTGTTTTTCAGTGTCGCACCGGGCCGGCCGATATCGCGGCCTAGCACCACGATGGTCGACGGTGCGCGAAATTCGCGCACGATATCGAGCGCCTTGTCGAGCTGCCACGGGCGCGCGCGCGAAATCGGGTTATAGAACGCCATCACCAGATCGGCCTCGGCGGCATGGCGCAGCCGCGTTTCGATGAGGGCCCACGGTTTCAGGTTGTCCGACAGCGACAGCACGCAGAAATCGTGACCGAGCGGGGCGCCGGCCTGCGCGGCCGTCGCGAGCGCGGCGGACACGCCGGGGACGATTTCGAGTTCGACGGCGGCCCATGCCGCGCCTTGCATCGGCGCGTGCTGTGCCGCCTCGTCAAGGGCTTCGAGCACGGCCGCCGCCATCGCGAACACGCCCGGATCACCCGACGACACCATCACGACGCGCCGTCCCGCGCTCGCCAGTTCGAACGCATGGCGGGCGCGCTGCATCTCCTCGCGGTTGTCGGTCGCGTGGACGCGCTGGTCGGGCCGGAACGGGCCCGCCATCTTCACGTAGGTTTCATAGCCGAGGATGTCGGTGGCCTGCGCGAGCGCGGCGCGCGCGGCGGGCACCATCAGCGACGCATCGCCGGGGCCGAGGCCAATCACGCTCAGCTTGCCGCGCGCACGGCCGACCGTCGCGGCATCGAGCGGCGCGGCAGCGACGGCGAAGGCAACGGGCGCGTGTGGATCGCCGTCGATGGCTTCGTGCGGAACACGCAAGGTCTTACGAAGAAGGTCGACGGCGCTGGACGCAGCGCTGTCGACGCCGGCTGCATCGTCGGCCCCGAAGCGCAAGGCGACGTCCAACGCTTGCGCCGCCTTCGCCAGCGTGGCATGGCCCGTCAGCGCGGCGGGCGCGAGCAGCACCGCGAGCGATTGCGAGGCCAGCCCCCGCGCGCGCGCCGCGTCGAGTATGCGTTCGTGCAAGCTGTCGCCGGAGGCGGCTGCTTCGTCCACCGCGACGACGACGCTGCGCGGGTGGATCACCAGTTCGTCGGCGGCGCCGCTCCAGGCGAGCGGCGTGACGCGAATCAGGCGCCGGGCGCTGTCGGCGCGCGGCAACGGCATGCCGTCGAGCCACGGCGCGTCGCCTTCGATGCGCGTCGCTTCGCCCGCGAGCAGATCGGACACGAAGCGTTTGCCCTGATCGAGACTCGCGAGCGCGTAGCCTTCGGGCGGATTCAGCACGCACGCGCCGAAGCGCAGTTCGCCGCTCGTCGTGATGGCCGGCTGCACGTCGAGCGCGGCGGCGATCTCGCGCGCCATCAGGTTCACGCCGGACAATCCGCCGAGCAGCGGCACGACGGCGCTGCCGTCTTCGGCGACGGCCAGCACGGGCGGCTCGCTGCCCTTGTTCGCAAGCAGCGGCGCGAGGCAGCGGATCACGATGCCCGCCGCGCACAACGCGACGATCGGCGTGCCGCTCGCGTACAGCTCGCGCAGATGCGCGCCGAGTTCCGTGTACGCGACATCGGCTTCGCCGACGCGGCCATGCAGGCCGTGCACTTTCGCGCCGTCGTACAGCGCCTGCACGCGCCGCGCGGTCGCAAGCGCGCCGGTGCCGAGTATCACGACGGCGGGCGGCGTCGTCATCCTTGCCATTTTTCCCCCGGCACGACGAGCAGCGAGAAGTAGGGCGACGCCATCGGATCGACGTCGGCGAGGGGCACGATGCGCTGGTTCGCCATCGTCGCGCGTTCGACGTAGAGCGCGCGATCCGCGAGCCCGAGTTCGTCGAGCACGCGGCGCACCTTGTCGAAGTTGCGGCCGAGCTTCATCACGACGGCAGCGTCGGCATCGCCCAGACGCCGCTTCAGTTCGTCTTCGGGCAGCACGCCAGACAGCACCGACAGCGTCTGATTCCGGTAGACGAGCGGCTGGCCCAGCACGGCGACGCCGCCGAGCATCGAGCAGACGCCGGGCACGACTTCGGCGTCGAAGCGCGGCGACAGCCGGTTCGCGAGCCGGTCGTGCAGGTACATGTACGAGCCATAGAAGAACGGGTCGCCTTCGCAGATCACGGCGACGTCGCGTCCCGCGTCGAGATGCGCCGCGACCACTTCGGCCGCCGTATCGTAGAAGTCGGCAATGATCGCTTCATACGACAACGGCGGTTCGAGCGCTTCCGTCGTCACGGGATAGACGAGCGGCAATTGTTCCTGCTCGCTCGACAGATGCGATTCGATGATCGAAAACGCGTTGCCTTTCTTGCCCTTCGCGACGAAATACGCCACCACGTGCGCCGATTTCAGCAGACGCAGCGCCTTCACGGTGATCAGTTCCGGGTCGCCGGGACCGACGCCGAGTCCAAAGAGCCGTCCGCGCATGACGTTCTGTTTGGCCATTTATTCTTCCTCCGTGGCCAGTGCGTTGACGGCGGCCGCCGCCATCGCGCTGCCGCCGCGCCGGCCCTGCACGGCGACGAACGGCACGCCGCGGCTGTCGGCGGCGAGCAGCGCCTTCGACTCCGCCGCGCCGACGAAGCCCACGGGAAAGCCGAGAATCAGCGCCGGCCGCGGCGCGCCCGCGTCGAGCATGTCGAGCAGATAGAAGAGCGAGGTGGGCGCGTTGCCGATCACGACGACGCTCCCCGCCAGATGCGGCCGCCACAGTTCGAGCGCGACGGCCGAGCGCGTGTTGCCCAGCTCGCGCGCCAGCGCGGGCACGCGCGCGTCGCCGAGCGTGCAGATCACTTCGTTGTTCGCGGGCAGGCGCGCGCGCGTGATGCCTTCGGCGACCATGCGCGCGTCGCAGAGGATCGGCGCGCCGTTCGCGAGCGCGTGGCGTCCGGCTCGGCCCGCGCCGTCAGAAAAACGCAGGTCGCCCACGATATCGACCATGCCGCACGCGTGGATCACGCGCACGGCAAGCTTTTCGAGGTCGGCGGGAATGTGCGAGAGGTCGGCTTCCGCGCGTATCGTCGCGAACGACTGGCGATAGATTTCCTGTCCGTCGCGGATGTATTCAGGCATCGAATGGCTCATCAAAAGAGGGCGGCGCGGACGCGTTCAATGCGGTCGCCGCTTCGTCGATCGTCAGGCCGCGCGCGACGGGACGGCCGAAGCCGGCGGGATCACGCGGGTCTTGTGTGCGGTAGAGGTCATAGCGTTCGCCGCCGACTGCGAGCAGCGTGTACGGCGCGCGATGCGCGGCCGCGCACGATCGCGCGCAGCCGCTCAGATGCACTTGCGTGCGGCCGGGCACGTGCGGGGCGAGCGTCGCTGCGTCGGCTTTCACGTCCGCGAGGCTTTTCGCGCAGCCTGTCGAACCCGCGCAGGCGATCACGCGAGTCAGCGGATCGCGTGTCGTCGTAGCGAGGCCGAGGGCGGCGAGTGCGTGCAGCGTCGCATCGACGTTTGCGGGCTCGATGTCGGTCAGCAGCACGCCTTGCCACGGCGTCATGCGCAGCGTCGCGCCTTCGTTGTTGCGCACGATGTTCGCGAGTCCGCGCAAGGTTGCGCTTCGCATGCGGCCCAAAGCAGGCTGCCCGCCCAAATGCAGGCGTGTTGCGTCGCGCTGCGCGTGCGCGCCGAGTCTGCGTGACGCGTCGGCGGGCTCGCGGCGCCAGTTCGCGACGTATGCGTCGCGTAGCAGCCGAACGCTGGCCTTGCGCGCGGCTTGCGCCAGCACGCTTTCAGCGGCATGCGTGGCGAGCACATCGCGCATGCGCGTGTGGCCGGGCTGCGCGAGATCGAGAAACGTGTGCACGAGTGCTTGTGTCAACGGCACGATGTGTTCGGGCGCGACGGCGGCCAGCGCGCCCGCGTGCCGCGCGTCGACAGGCGGGCAGCCCGCGAGACCGAACCCGACCAGCACGTTGTCGTGCGCGGGATGCCGCAGCGCGGAGAACCAGATGTCGTGGGGATGATCGAGCATCATCAGACGCTCGCCGCCGTCGAGCAGCAGCGCGAATTTCGCCGACAGCGCCGCGAAGCGCGCATCGCCTTGCAGCAGGGCGAGAAGTTCAGCGGCAAGCCCAGCCGTGTCGAACAGCGCGTGCGCATCGCGGCCCGCGGCGGGACTGATCATCACGTTGCGCACGTCGTCGGCCAGCGCGTGAGCGTGTGCCTGCGGGCCGAGCCCGGCCGCGAGCAGCGCGGTGATCAGCGCGTCTTCGCGACCCGGCTTCACGCCGCGCAACTGAAGATTCGCGCGATTGGTCACGTCGACGACGCTCGACGCGTGCGCGTCGATGGCGTCGGCGATGGCATCAGCCTGCGACGCGCCCAGTGCGCCCCCCGCGAGCTTCACGCGGCAGATGCCGCCGTCGAGCGCGGGCACGATGCGCAACAGCCCCGGGCAGGCGGATGGGCGCGGCATGCAGGCATCGGACGAACGGAAAGCTGGGCTCAAGACATCACCGGGTTAGCGTCGCGCGACGGCCCGGGCGTCTCGGATGAGAGCGGCACGGCATCGGTACACCCCGCCCGATGTGGCTGGCACGAACTGGTTGGCCGGCAGGTATCTGGCTGGCAGCACGTCGACGCCGCGTTCCCGTCGATGCCCGGGGGGCGCGCGCTGGCGTGGACTTGCTGCATACAGTTGCGGGGGCAGCCACAATCATCGGCGATCCGTGTTGTGTTCCCTCTTGGGCCCCGAAAGGCACCGGCGAACGGGTATTATGCCTTTTTTCGAACAGCACAACGATGCCGCGGCCTTTGAATACAAGCTGCCGCGGCGTTATCGAGATTCAAATGAGGATGGACGCATGCCGGCCTGGCTGACCGTGGTGGGAATGGGCGACGACGGTTTTGCCGGCCTCGGAAAGGCGGCGCGGCGCGCGTTGATCGACGCGCGGGTGATCTACGGCGGCGCGCGGCATCTGGCGATGCTGCCCGTGTGCCTGTCCGCCGCGCGCGAGCCGTGGCCGCAGCCATTCGACATCGCGCCCGTGCTCGCGCGGCGCGACACGCCCGTGTGCGTGCTGGCGAGCGGCGACCCGATGTTCTACGGCGTGGGCGCGACGCTCGCGCGCCACGTTCCCGCCGACGAACTGCGCGTGCTGCCCGCGCCTTCGTCGGTGTCGCTCGCGGCGGCGCGCCTTGGCTGGCCGCTGCAGGATGTCGCGACGGTCTCGCTGGTCGGCCGGCCGCTCGCGGCGTTGCAACGGCACTTGCACGACGGCGTGCGCGTGTTCGTGCTGAGCGCCGATGGCGCAACGCCCGCCACCGTCGCCGCGTGGCTCGCGCAATGCGGCTTCGGCGCGACGCGCATGATCGTGATGGAGCATCTGGGCAGCGCGTCCGAACGCCTGATCGACGGGCTCGCCCACTCGTGGGAGATCGGCGGGACGGCGTCGCTAAACGTGATCGCGCTCGAATGCGCGCGCGATGCATCCGCGCCGCGCCTTGCGCTCACGCCGGGCTTGCCCGACGACGCGTTTCGCCACGACGGCCAACTGACCAAGCGCGACGTGCGCGCGCTCACGCTCGGCCGTCTCGCGCCTGCGCCGGGCGAACTGCTGTGGGACGTCGGCGCGGGGTGCGGGTCGATCGGCATCGAATGGATGCGCGCGCACCCAGCGTGCCGCGCGATCGCGATCGAAGCGAATGGCGAGCGGCAGCGCTTCATCGAACAGAATCGCGATGCGCTTGGCGTGCCGAATCTGCAACTGATCGCGGGCAATGCGCCCGATGCGCTGCGGGGCTTGCCCGCGCCCGATGCGATCTTCATCGGCGGCGGCGTGACGGCGCACGGCGTGCTGGACGCGTGCTGGCACGCGCTGAAAAGCGGCGGACGCCTGGTCGCGAACGCCGTCACGCTCGAAGGCGAAGCGGCCCTCACCGCATGGCGCGCGCGGCATGGCGGTACGCTCACGCGCATCGCGCTCGCGCAGGCGCAGCCGCTCGGCGGCTTCGAGACTTGGCGCGCCGCGCTTCCCATCACGCTGCTCGACACCAGCAAACCGTGATGCGCAACGAGACCCCCGAACAACCCGCGCCGCTGCGCAGCGGCTACACGACGGGAAGCTGCGCGACGGCGACGTCTCTCGCGGCGGCGCGTCTGCTGCTGACGGGCATCGCCAGCGACGTCGCGGAGATCGTGTTGCCGAAGGGCCAGCTCGTGCCGATGAAGCTCGTGTTTTGCCGGCTGATGACTGCCGACCCGAGCGACAGCGCGAACGACGGCGGCGCGGAGGCGGGCACGGTGAAGGACGCGGGCGACGACCCCGACGTCACACACGGCGCCGTCGTGTTCGCGCGCGTGCGCTTGAGCGACGCGCCCGGCGTGCGTTTTCATGCGGGACCGGGCGTCGGCACGGTGACGCGCGCGGGCCTCACGCTGTCCGTCGGCGAACCGGCCATCAACCCGGTGCCGCGCCAGATGATGACCGCGCACCTGACCGAACTGGCGGCCGAATGCGGCTATACAGGCGGCTTCGAGGTGACGATCGGCGTCGAGAACGGCGAGGCGCTCGCGCAGAAGACGATGAACCCGCGCCTTGGCATCGTCGGCGGCCTGTCGATTCTCGGCACGACGGGCATCGTGCGGCCGTTTTCGTGCTCGGCGTATATCGCGTCGATTCATCAGGGCATCGACGTGGCGCGCGCGAACGGCTACTTGCACATTGCCGCGTGCACGGGGAACGCGAGTGAGGACGCGATGCGCGCTTACTATCATTTGCCCGATATCGCGCTGATCGAAATGGGCGACTTCGCGGGCGCGGTGCTCAAGCATCTGAAGCGCGCGCCTGTCGACAAGCTCAGCATGTGCGGCGGCTTCGGCAAGCTGAGCAAGCTGGCGGCAGGGCATCTCGATCTGCACAGCCGCCACTCGAGCATCGACTTGCCGCAACTGGCCGCGTGGTCGAGCGAACATCCGTCGAGCGATGAAGCGTTGCGGCGCGCGATGGTCGGCGCGAATACCAGCCAGGAAGCGCTGGCAATGGCGCTGAAACAAGGCGTGCCGCTCGGCGACATCGTCTGCGAACGCGCGCGCGCGGTGGCGCGCGAGATCGTGCCCGAAACGGTTGCCGTCGAAATGTTCGCCATCGACCGGCAGGGCAACATCATCGGAGCGGCGCGATGAAGCGCGTGCTGCTGCTGGGCGGCACGGGCGACGCATTGCAGATCGCGCGGCAGCTTGCCTCGCGCGATGTGTACAGCCTCGCGGGGCTTGGGCGCGTGCCGCAAGGGCTGGCGTGCGCGGTGCGCGTCGGCGGCTTCGGCGGCAGCGAAGGGCTCGCGCGGTATATCGAAAGCGAAGGCATCGCGCTCGTGATCGACGCGACGCATCCGTACGCCGCGCAGATGAGCGCGAACGCGGCGGCAGCGTGCCGCGCGGCGGGCGTGCCGTGCTGGGCGCTGCGCCGCGCGGGCTGGACGCCGCAGGCTGGCGACGACTGGCGCATGGTGGACGGCTGGGACGCGCTGGCCGATGCAATCCGTCTGTTCAGGCGCGTGCTGTTCACGTCGGGTCGCGAGCCGCTGTCGCATCTGGACGAGATACCCGCACATCAGTTCTGGATCGTGCGTTGTCTCGATGCGCATGCGGGCAACGAACGCGCGCGCATCATCGACGCGCGCGGTCCATTCGATATCGACGGCGAGCGGGCGCTGTTCGCGCTCAACGGCATCGACGTGCTCGTGACGAAGAACAGCGGCGGCGCAGCGACGCAAGCCAAGCTCGACGTCGCGCGCGAATTGAGGGTGCCCGTCGTGATGTTGACGCGGCCCGCCCTGCCCGCCGTCGATCGCGAGTTCGAGAGTCCCGCGCAGGTGCTGCGCGCGTTGAATGAAGAGGGAGTGCAGTAGAGATGACGGTGTTTTTTATCGGCGCGGGTCCTGGCGATCCCGAACTGATCACGGTGAAAGGGCAGCGACTCGTGCGTACGTGCCCCGTGATTCTGTATGCGGGGTCGCTCGTGCCCGAAGCCGTGCTGAGCGGGAATGTCGCGGAGAAAGTGGTTAACACGGCCGAGCTCGATCTGGATGCGATCGTCGCGCTGCTGGCGCAAGCGCACGCGAAAGGGCAGGACGTCGCGCGCGTGCATTCCGGTGATCCGTCTTTGTATGGCGCGATCGGCGAACAGATCCGGCGCTTGCGCGCGCTCGGCATTCCGTACGAGATCGTGCCAGGCGTGACGGCAACGGCCGCGTGCGCGGCGGCGCTCGGCGTCGAGCTGACGCTGCCCGACGTATCGCAGACGCTGATTCTCACGCGCTATGCGCGCAAGACGTCGATGCCCGAAGGCGAGCAACTGGCGGATCTGGCGCGGCATCGCGCGACGATGGCGATTCATCTGGGCGTGCGGCATCTCGCGCGAATCGTGGATGAGCTGACGCCGCGTTACGGCAGCGATTGTCCCGTCGCTGTGATCTACCGAGCAAGCTGGCCGGATGAAGAGAAGGTGACGGGCACGCTGGCAGATATCGTCGCGAAGGTAGCGGCGACGGATATCGAGCGCACGGCGTTGATTCTTGTCGGACGGGTGTTCGATGCCGAGCATTTTGCTGACTCGACGTTGTATGCGAAAGAAGGCGACTGAAAGCAGGAGGCAACGGGCGAGGTGAGCCGTTGCGGCAGGAAGCATGGGGACGCGCAGAGGCCGGGGATAACGCTCAAGCGGCCAGCGACGCGCGCACCCATCAAACAACCACAACGCGCCGCCGGCATAGGAAGAACATCAATGCGTATGCACGCGCGACTCTTCCGCCTGCGCATGCGGCTGCGTGACCGCACTCACGATAACGAACACGATCACATTCACTGCCAGCGCGAGAAAGCCGATATTGATGTCCTTCGCGGCATCCGGCAGGAACGGCATCAGTTGCCCGACGCTGATATGCATCAGCGTCGTCACGGCGACGACGGCCACGCCCGCCAGAATCCCGCAAAACGCCCCTTGCTTCGTCGCGCGATTGCGCGGCGCGAGGCTGCAGATGACAGCGGGAAACAGCTGCGTCACGAAGCTGTAACCCATCAGCAGCAGCGCGACGATCGTCTCGCCGCCGTGCAGCGTGAAGAACACCGCGACGAGCGCGACGACGGGCACGCACACGCGCGCGAGCTTGGCCACGCTTTCATCGGACGCGTTGCGCTGCACGACGCCGCGATAGATGTCGTTGGCGAGCAGCGTGGAGGCCGTCGTCAGGATCATCGAGCCCGGCACGAGCGCAGTCAGCACGCCCGCGGCGCCGATCACGCCGACGAACCACGGATCGAACGTCTGCAGCGAGACCTTGAACAGCGACAGGTCGATGTCGCCGCCCTTGAGTCCGGGCACTTTCAGCACGGCCGCGAAGCCGACGAAGAACACGAACAGCAGGATCAGCTGATAGAGCGGCAGCACCATCGCGTTGCGGCGGAAGATGCGTTCGTCTCTCGCGGTGAACACGGAGCCGAACGTATGCGGCCACATGAAAAAGCCGAGCGCCGTGAGCAGCACCGTCGACTGGAACCACGTGACGCTCGAGCCTTTCTCCGGGAATGTGAGGAAGTTCGGATGCGCGGCGTCGATCGCATGGAACATCTCGCCGAGGCCGCCGTAGTAGTGAATCGGCAGATAGATGCCGAGGAACAGCACGATGCCGAGGATCAGCAGATCCTTGACGACCGAGTTCCATGCCGAGCCGCGCACGCCCGACATCGTGACGTAAATGGTCACGACGATCGCGCCGATCCAGATCGCCGCCGACGACGAAATCACGCCGTACGACGCCGTCGATACGATGATGCCAAGCCCCTTCAATTGCAGCACCAGATACGGAATCAGCGCGGCGACGTCGACGACGGCGACCAGCACGCCAAGCGAAGTGCTGTCGTATTTGCGCGCGAAGAAGTGCGGCTGCGACACGACGCGATGCGTTTTCGCGAAGCGCCACACGGGCGGCAGCATCCAGTACGACAGCACGTAGGCGAGCGTGCCGTACGCGAGGATGTAGTAGACGGGCGCGCCCTTGCCGTACGCGAAGCCGCTGCCGCCGAGGAACGTGAACGTCGTGTAGATTTCGCCTGCCATCAGCAGGAACACGAACGCGGTGCCGAAGCTGCGGCCGCCTACTGTCCACTGTTCGAGGCTCATGTCGTGGCCGTGACGCGCGCGCACGCCGAGATACAGCGCGAACAGCGTGACGGCGGCGATGATGACGAGTGCGCTGCTCATGAACGCACCTCCTCGCCCGTCGACGCATCGCGGTTCGTAGGGTCGAGCCGGTAGATGATGGCCATGATGAGCGCGCTCAACACGACCCACATGACGATCCACGCCAGCACGAACGGCATGCCGAGCACGAGCGGTTCGACGCGGTTGACGAACGGAACGCCGAGCAGTATGCCAATGAACGGCAGCACAGCGAGCAGACGAAATGACATGGACAACCCTCCCAGGGGTGAATGAGCCGGTCTCTCAGAACGTCTTTTCGTGAAACGATGACAGAGTACCGCGCACCGACTGTATGCCTGGCCGACCCGTTCGGTAAAGGCTGTCAAAAATAACGCCGATGGACCGAAAGCAGTGCGGCCGCCTGCTGCGCCGCATGAATAATGCCTGCTATCGTGGCGGGCGAAACGGCTTGCCATTACACTGTTCGCGCCCCGCTGCGCCCTCGTGCGCCATGGCGCGGCGCAAAAAATCAGAACCATTAAAAGAGCGGAACCGTCGATGCTTTCCAGCCTGATTTCGGAAATTCTGTTTGGCTTCACGGGATTGATCAGCATCATCAATCCCATTGCGATCGCCTTCGTGTTTCTCGACCGCACCGATTCGTTGACGGACGCCGAGCGCGCGGCGCTCGCGAAGCGCGTGTCCATCAATGCGTTCGTCGTGCTGCTGGTCGTATTCTTTGTCGGGACGCCGATCCTGCATTTCTTCGGCATTTCGATGGAGGCGCTGCGCATCGGCGGGGGGCTGGCGGTTGCCGTCAGCGCCTGGAACATGCTCAATGCGCCGGAGCGGCAGCCGAACGAAGCAGCCGTCAAGCCCGTCGATCCCGACAATGCGATGTCAAAGGCTTTCTTCCCGCTGACAGTGCCGCTTACGACGGGCCCCGGCACGATGGCGACGGCCATTGCGTTGAACGCGAACCGCAGTCACAAGCTGTCGGAATTCCTGATGTCGTCGATCGCGTCCGTGACGATTTCGTTTCTCGTCATACTCGCGATCTGGTTCACGTACAACCATGCCGCGACCTTGGGCCGCTATCTCGGCAAGGAAGGCACCAAGGTGGCGTTGCGCGTGTCGGCGTTTTTGCTGCTGTGCATCGGCGTGCAGATCATTTTGACGGGGCTGTCCGAGTTTCTCGCGCCGATCGCGAACGGGCGGCTGAACAACTGAGCGGCGTCCGCGACGCGGATACGAATCCCGTCGAACAGTTTGAAACCGGCGCGCGCGAAGTCGTATTTCATCGAGGAGAGCGATCATGTGCCGCTGGCTGGCTTACACAGGAAACCCGATCCAGCTCGAAGCCGTACTCTTTCGAGCCAGGCATTCGCTGATCGACCAGAGCCTGCATTCGCGACTGGGCGCGACCACGACCAACGGGGACGGCTTCGGCGTCGGCTGGTACGGCGAGCCCGACGAGCTGCCGTTTCGTTATCGCTGCGCGCAGCCGGCGTGGAGCGACCGCAACCTGCGCGACGCGGCGCGCGCCGTGCGCTCCCCAGTGTTCGTCGCGCATATCCGCTCGGCCACCGACACGCCGTCGCAGGAAACCAACTGTCATCCGTTCCGGTACGGCCGCTGGCTATTCGTGCACAACGGCCTGATCCGCGACTATCCGAGACTGCGGCGCGACCTGATGCTCGGCATCAATCCCGATCTGTTCGCGTCGATCGAAGGCTCGACGGATTCGGAAGTGATGTTCTATCTCGCACTGACTTTCGGCCTCGAAATCGAGCCCGTGCAGGCGCTGGAGCGGATGGCGTGCTTCGTCGAGGAGACCGCGGACAAGCATGGCGTCAGCGAACCGCTGAACATGACGGTGTGCGCGATGGATGGCGAACAGATCGTCGCCGCGCGCTATTCGAGCGAGCGGAACTCGCGCTCGCTCTATCACAGCACGTCGATTCGTCATTTAATGGAGCTTTATCCCGACGATCCGCGCTTCGCGGCTGTCGGCAGCGACGCCTTTCTCGTGCTGTCGGAGCCGCTGCTCGACCTCGAAGGCCTGTGGCAAGAGGTGCCGGAATCGGTCGCGATCGTCGCGAAGCGCGGCCGGATCGAAGGACGCATATTCAATCCGCGTCGCGCCTAGCGTACGTGCCGTATCTGGTCGCGATTAGGGGTAAACCCGGATGCGCGACGTGCGTCCGTCTGCCGTTGTTGCATCGAGGGAGTGCAACCATGAGCCGTCAAGTGACCGCAGACATCGCGAACGGGAAGCCATCCGACGTCGCCCGCCACGAGTCCGATCTCGCCGCCGAAGTGTTCGCGTCCGAGCAGAGCGTGCTGCGGCTGTTGACGCGCAGCACGCCGCTGCCGGAACTGCTGGCGGAAGTGTGCCGGCGCGCCGAGGCGCTGCTCGGCGCGGGCGCGAAGT
>BBSL01000161.1 GCA_001319865.1 Burkholderia sp. E7m39
CGCGGCGCCGTCGCTGCCGGCGCAGTACAGCGCGGCCATCGACGGCATGCCGATCGGCCCGTGCGCCGGCTCGTGCGGCACGGCGATGTACGAGCGGCGGCTCGTCGTCGTCGACGACATCGAAAGCGATCCGCTGTGGGCCGATTTCCGCCATCTCGCGCTGCCATTCGGGCTGCGCGCGTGCTGGTCGGTGCCGTTCGAGGACGACGCGGGCCAGGTGCTCGGCGCATTCGGCGTCTATTACCGCGCGCGGCGGCGTCCGAACAGCGACGAGCAGGCGATGCTGCGCGAGATCGGCCAGAGCGTGGGTCTCGCCGTGCATCAGGATCGGATGCGCAAGCGGCTTGCGCAAAGCGAGGAGCATCACCGGCTGGTCGTCGATCATCTGAACGAAGGCATCGTCGTGCAGACGCGCGAAGGGATCGTGCTCGCCTGCAATCCGAGCGCGCGGCGCATGCTGCGCGCGACGGGCGAAGTCATCGGCCAGCACATCGACAAGGTCATCCGCACTGCGTTCTGGGAAGACGGCTCCGCCGTCAGGACCAGCGACCAGCCGACGCAGCGCGTGCTGCGCACCGGCCATCCCGTGGTCGGCATCGTGCTCCGGCTCGAACTGACGTCGGCCGAGTCGATCTGGATCACCGAGAACGTCGTGCCCATCGTCAGGCCGGGCGAGACGGAGCCGCATGCGGTGCTCGTGTCGTTCAACGATGTCAGCGCGGTGCGGGCCGCGCGCGCGCAACTGCAGCAACTGGCCACGCGCGATTCGCTCACAGGCCTCTACAATCGCGCGTTTCTCGCGGACAGAATGAGCCAGCTGCTCGCGCCGCATGCGGCGGCGGAGCATGCAGCGCCTGAGCGGGCCGCGCCTGAGCCGGCCGCGCCGAACCTCGCCGTGCTGTTCGTCGATCTCGACGGCTTCAAGAAGGTCAACGACATCGCCGGCCACGAAGCGGGCGACGCGCTGCTGTGCAGCGTCGCCGCGCGGCTGTCGGCCTGCGTGCGCAGCGAGGACACGCTCGCGCGCGTCGGCGGCGACGAGTTCGTCATCGCGACGGGCCATTACGGCGATCTGTCGTTCCTGACCTCGCTTGCGCAGCGCGTGCTCGATACGATCGCGCAGCCGTTCGCCGTCGGCGGCAACGAGTATTACCTGGGCGCGTCGATCGGCATCAGCGTTTTTCCCGGCGACGGGCGCGACGCGCAGACCCTGATGCGCAACGCCGATTCCGCGATGTACGACGCGAAGCAACGCGGGCGCAACAACTTCCAGTTCTTCACCGCCGAGTTGAGCCAGCGCCTGCAGCGGCGTTTCGCCATCGAGCAGTCGTTGCGCCGCGCGCTCGCGTCGGACGAATTGAGTCTTGCCTATCAGCCCATCGTCGAAGGCGCGACGGGGCGCATCGTCGGCGCGGAGGCGCTGCTGCGCTGGTACAACAGCGAACTGGGTCAACTGTCGCCCGCGGAGTTCATACCCGTGGCCGAAGATACCGGCCTGATCGTCGAGATCGGCCGCTGGGTGATGGAAAACGCGTGCGTGCAGGCCGTCGAATGGCGCCGCACGATCACGCCGGATCTGATGATCGCGGTGAACCTGTCGCCGCGTCAGATCAACGGCGAGCTGATCGAACACGTGGCGCTGAGTCTCGAACTGGCGGGGCTGGAGCCGTCGGCGCTGGAGCTGGAAATCACGGAAGGCGTGCTGATGAGCGACAGCGACAACGTGATGCCGCTGTTGTCGGCGCTCGCGCGCATGGGCGTGCGCATTTCCGTCGACGACTTCGGCACGGGCTATTCGTCGCTGTCCTACCTGAAGCGCTTTCCGCTGCACAGCCTGAAGGTCGACCGCTCGTTCGTGGCGGGGCTGCCCGAGCATCGCGATGCCGTGGCGATCACGCACGCGGTTGTTGCGATGGCGCATTCGCTCGGCATGAACGTGACGGCGGAAGGTGTCGAGACGACCGAGCAGGCCGCGTTTTTGCGTTCGATAGGCTGCGAGCGGCAGCAGGGCTATCTGTTCGGCAGGCCCGTCCTGCCGCGCGAGTTCGCGCAGGAGGCGCGACGCCTTCGGGCGGGCGTCTGATCATCGGGGCCGGGCGCGGTGACGCCGCTGGGCTCGCGCACCAAGGCGCTCATGCGAGCGGGGGCGGCGGTGTCAACCGCTTTTCAACCGCGTCAGGCGCTTGAGCCGGCTGACCTGCCGCTTGATCCGCCGCTTGATCTGCCGCTTAATCCGCCGCCGGCAGCAGGTCGGGCCAGCATCGCCGCGCGATCCGTTCGTGATACGCGGTCAGCGTGGGCTGCTTCGCGATGAAATCGCGCACCGGACTTTCAAAAGGATGAGCGATCGTCGTGTGAATCCACGCAAAGCACGTTGCGTCGATCGTGGTGGGTTCGTCGCCGAACAGAAACGGCTGGGCGCCGAGCAGATCGACGACGGCCTGCCATCCGTCGATGCCCATCTGCGCGACTTCGTCGAAGCTGTGCCGCCCCGTGCCTTGCTCCCACGCCTGGCGCAGCACCTTGCGGCGCACCAGCGGCAATACGAGCGGCGTGAGGGCGCCCATCAGCGGCCGCGCAGGCGGTGGCGCGGCGAGGCGCGCGTATCCGCTCATGACCGGCTTGTAGATCGCCATGTTGCCGTCGACGGCCCAGCGGAAATACACGATCACGAAGTACAGATGGGTTTCCAGCAGCGCCTTGATCGCCGCCGATTGCGCGCGTTTCACGGCGTCGAGCCGCGCGTCGTTGAGCGCCTGAGGATGCCGGCGCTGCAGATAGTCGATGATGGCCGACGAATCGCAGACTCTCACGCCGTCGATTTCCGCAACGGGCAGCTTTTTCTTCGGCATCGCATTGAGATTGCCGATACGTCCTTCGTACGGAATGCCCGACATTCTTAGCCAGGTTTCGAGCTTGACGACGAATGGACTGATGTCCGGCGCCATCGTGCCTGCGCCATCTCCGAATTTGTAGACGATCATGGCTGGGTCCTCGTCCGCCGTTGCGCCGCGTGTGCGCGGTTGCGGCAACAGGCATCGTACCCGCGACCAGCCGGACGCGGCGAGGGTTAACTTTCGTGCCAGCGTCGAGCCGCGATTGTTGTTCTCAGCCAAACATAGATTCCTCGCGCATACGATTGATGCTTGACGCCGAATTCATAGAATGATCATCAAGCGGTGCCGGTTTTCATGGTGCCAGGCCATTGAGGAATCAGACGGATTTCGGAGGTTGAGATGGACATCCTCGACGTAGCGCGGCAAGCAGGTATGACGGTCGTGCTCGAAGCACGGATCGGACGGCAGGAATATCACAGCGTGCACGGCTCGCTGGCGGCGCTGCAAAGTTTCGCCGACCGGGTGAGGGCGTCGACGATCGAAGAAGCGCAGGTCGTCGAGCAGGACTGAAAAAGCGAAGAGCCGTCGACGTGCGACGGCTCTCCAGGTGACGTGGTCTCCGGCGCCTGAATCCGGCAAATTCAGCCGGCAAAAAATTCGACGATGCAGACAATCGTCGTAAACAGTCCGATGCAGCCGCCCAATGCGACAGCTCCCTGCATGAATCCCCCGAGATTCCCCATATAGCGCTCCACGATGTTTGGATGGTGGCGCTAGTCTAATCGAAAGAAAATAGAAAGGTAAAAGAAAGTAATAGCGTTGAACGGAAGCGCGCTGTGCTTCTTGCTTGTACGACGACGTATCTCATCGATACACGCACTTGCTGGCCGATGCCCCACTCATGCTTTCGGTGTCTGGCCGATCTCGTGATTCGCCATGATTTCGAGCGCGCGAACCATGCCCGAGTGATCCCACGCCTTGCCGCCGTGCGCCGCGCACGCGTTAAAGAGCGTCTGACAGGTCGACGTGGCGGGCAGCGGCACGGCGAGCGCCTGCGCTGTCGCAAGTGCGAGATTCAGATCCTTCTGATGCAGTTCGATCCGAAAGCCCGGATTGAACGTGCGTTTGGTCATGCGCTCGCCGTGCACTTCGAGAATGCGTGACGATGCGAAGCCGCCCATCAGCGCCGTGCGGACCTTTTCCGCGTCGACGCCTGCCTTCGACGCCAGCAGCAGCGCCTCGCCGACGGCCTCGATCGTCGCGGCGACGATCACCTGATTGGCGACCTTGCACACCTGTCCGGCGCCAACTTCGCCGATCAACGAGATGTTCTTGCCCATCATGTCGAACAGCGGCTTGACCTGGTCGAAGGTGGCCTGCGCGCCACCCACCATGATCGTCAACGACGCCGCCTTCGCGCCGACTTCGCCGCCCGACACGGGCGCATCGAGATAATCCGCGCCTTTCTCGCGCACGCGCGCGGCGAACTCGCGCGTTGCGATCGGCGAGATCGAGCTCATGTCGACGACGATCTGCCCCGCGCGCAGCGAGTCCGCCACGCCGTTTTCGCCGAACAGCACGCGTTCGACGTCGGGGGTATCCGGGACCATGGCGAAGATCACATCGGCTTTGGACGCGACGTCGGCGGGGCTGCTGCAGGCCGTGACGCCTGCTTGCGTCAACTCGTCGGGCACGCCGCTGCGCGTGAAGGCGGCGAGGTTGACGCCATGCTTGCGAAGATTTGCCGCCATCGGACGGCCCATGATGCCGAGTCCGATAAAGCCGGCCTTGAGTGTCTGAGACATGAGGTTCTCCAAATTCGTTTGTCGGGTGATGTGCGCTTTCAGCTTAAACAGCACCGGGAAAAATGCCTAAGACGAGCGGCCTCCGCGCGTGGGGATTCTTATGCGCGGCGAGTCGTCTGATTTTCGATTGAGCGCAAATGAGAACAGTCTGATGTTCGAATGAACATAGGGACGCCGAGCATTTTCCTGTCCGTTTGCTCACGCAGTTGCAGGCCAATTGCGCGAAATGACCGCCTGACAGGGCTTTCCGACACTCCGGCGGGCGCGTTACATGGTTTTCCCTGGTATCCTGCAAGTCCGCGAGTGATACGATGACCGATGATAAATGTCGCTCGAATGTTCGAATTCGCGCATTGATCGGCGCCGACGCCGGGCAGCCTCAGACCCGGCCGTAGAGGAAAATGCCGAATCCGACCCAGCGCAGCAGCAGTTCCGGCGCGGGCGCCGGACCTGAAAATCCGCCGATGTCGTGGCCGCTGTTCGACACGCCCGACATCGCGAGGCCGAGACCCATTTTCAGGTTGTAACGCAGCGTTTCCCACGACGTGTAGTTGTCGCCGGACCACGTCTGTACATAACGATGCATGCCGACGCCGCCCGAGCGCGACACGAGAAACGGCCGTGTGTTCGGCGCGTGTTCGCGTTGCGCGTCGCGCGACGCGCGCATCATCAATTGCGTCTGCAACACCTTCGCCTGATGCGCGGGGAACGGCTTCCTGCAGGCGAGCAAATTCGGCTTGCTGTGCGCCGAGGAACTCGGCGGCGGGACGAAGGCGGTCTTCCGGCTCGAGAGCGGATTCAATTCGCTGACGGGCGCGCAAAGCAGCGCGGGCGTCATGTTCAACCGGCAAGCGTACGTTGGCTTCAGCAACGACACCTACGGCACGCTGACGCTCGGGCGCCAGTACACGCCGTACTTCAGCATGGTTGGCGCGCTGGGACCAACGGGCGTACTGACGGGCGCAACGGGCGCGCACCCGGGCGACCTCGATGCGCTCGATACGACGCTGCGCTTCAACAACTCGGTCACCTATGCGTCGCCGACCATCGCGGGTCTTTCGTTTGCCGCGCAGTACGGACTTGGCGGCGTGCCGGGCAGCGTCGCGAACGGCAGCAACTTGAGCACCGCGCTTCGCTATGACTACCGGGCGTTTTCGGCCGCGGTGGGCTATGTGAAGCTGAAGAACATCACGACGAGCCAGTCGCTCGGCAGCTTCGCGATCAATTCGCCCGTCAACAACGGCTACGCGAGCGCGGCCAGTGCGCAGCTGGTCGCGGCGGCCGCGCGCTATACGGTCAACAACCTGATGGTCGGCGTGAGCTACTCGAACGTGCAGTACGCGCCCGGCTCGCACTCGCTGTTCGCGAGCGAGGCCGTGTTCAACACGTACGGCGCAATCGCGACTTACCGCTTCACGCCTGCGCTGGTCGCCGGCATCGGCTACAGCTACACGCGCGCGGCCAAGGCGAACGGCATCGATGATCCGGCGCAGTACCACCAGATTTCGCTCGAGCAAACCTACAACCTGTCGAAGCGCACGACGCTCTACGCGCTCGAGGCGTATCAACTGGCGCGCGGCAAGTCGCTGATTGCGTCGGGTTCGGGCGTGGCGATCCACGATGCCGTGGCGGTCGTCGGCGATTCGCAGAACACAACACCTTCGTCCGGACCGTCGCAGTTCGTCGGCATGGTCGGCATCCGTCACGCCTTCTGACGGCGCGTGCCGCGGCCGTGCAAGAGCGGCGCGCGCTTAGCCGGGCGGCGCGGTAACGCGGCCGCCCGGTTTGATATCGAATCGTGTGCGCCTATTCGAAACACTGTCACGTGCCGATTGCACAAACACCTGTATGGATATACAGTAGTGACGTGCAACTGAAGAGGAACGTCTGTCATGGATCTGCGTGTGCATCAACCGGCCGGTCATCCGATGCCGGAGATCGCGGCGTTTGTCGCGAACCTGAAATCGGCGTTCGGCGAGCGGGAAATCGACGAGGCGATCCGGCGCGGCAAGGCGGGCGAGCCCACGTTCTATGCGCGTGAGAACGGCCGGTCGGTCGGCACGGCGCGCTCGTCCGTGACGGGCGGGGAGAGCGGGCAATGAAAGCGGGGCATCTGTTAGCCGGGTTGCTGGTCGCGCTGGCGTTGACTTCAGCGGCGCACGCCGAAAAGTACATCGAAATCTGGAATCCACCCGAAGCACGCGGTCATTCAACCGCGCAAAAGCCTGCGCATCCGCGCTCGCCGGCACCGGCAGCCCCGCGGCTTGCACGGAAAGTCACCGAGCCCGGGCATGCGCAGGCGGATCAGCGCGCGCCGTCCGTCGCGTCGTCGAAACGGTCGGCCAATCGCAGCATTCCGCGCAAGATCGGCCCGGACGGCAACGTCTTTCGCGTTTGACGGGCGGGCGGCGACGGTGGCGGTTCAGGCATTTGTCCATGAGGTGCGCGGGTAACTTGCTACACTGCCGCAACCCATTCTTTTCCGCCTTCCGCATCACGCAACATGAGTGTCATCGCCCGCCGTATCGCGCACCTCGACATGGACGCGTTTTACGCGTCCGTCGAACTGCTGCGCTATCCGGAACTGAGGGGCCAGCCCGTCGTGATCGGCGGAGGGCGTGACGCCGCGCCGCAAACTCTGGCCGACGGCACGCGCCGCTTTGCGCGACTGAAGAACTACGCGGGGCGCGGCGTGGTCACGACATCAACCTACGAGGCGCGCGCGTTCGGCGTGTTTTCGGCCATGGGCATGATGAAAGCCGCCCAGCTTGCGCCGGACGCGATCCTGCTGCCGACCGACTTCGACTCGTACCGTCACTACTCGCGTCTCTTCAAGGCCGAAGTGGCCAGGTTCACCACACGCATCGAAGATCGCGGCATCGACGAAATCTACATCGACCTCACCGACGTACCCGGGGACCCCTCCGACATCGGCTCGCGCATCAAGCAGGCCGTGCGCAGCGCAACGGGTCTCACGTGCTCCATTTGCGTCGCACCGAACAAGCTGCTCGCGAAGATCGGCTCCGAACTCGACAAGCCGGACGGCCTGACCATCCTCACGCCCGCCGACATTCCGTCGCGCATCTGGCCGCTCGCCGCGCGCAAGATCAACGGCATCGGTCCCAAGGCGAGCGAGCGCCTCGCCACGCTCGGCATCCATACCGTCGGCGATCTGGCGCAAGCGGCGCCGGACCTGCTGCAGGCCAATTTCGGCCTCAAATACGCGACGTGGCTGACGCAGGTGGCGCAAGGCATCGACGAACGTCCCGTGGTCGTCGAGTCGGAGCCGAAATCGATGAGCCGCGAGACAACGTTCGAGCGCGATCTGCATCCGCGTCACGACCGGCCCGCGCTGTCCGAATCGTTCACGCGCCTGTGCGTGCGTGTCGCGGAAGACCTGCAGCGCAAGGGCTACGTCGGGCACACAATCGGCATCAAGCTGCGCTTCGACGATTTTTCCACCGTCACGCGTGATCTGACGCTTCCCATCGCCACGTCGGATGCCGCGTCGATCCGGCGCGCCGCCACCGAATGCCTGAAACGTGTCTCGCTGACGCGCAAGCTGCGGCTGCTCGGCGTGCGCGTGAGCGGGCTATCGCTGGCGAGCGAGCAGGCGCCGCCGCTCCCTGTGCAGGCCGAACTGCCTTTTACGGCGTGAGTTCCACCCGTCCGGCAGCGATCGTGCGCGGCGCGTCCGCGCTCAGCTTCGTCGGAATCGCATGCCGCCAAGCCGTGCGACGGAAGAAGCCAGCCAACGTCTGACATGTGCGGCGATGGTGCGCCGCTGCGGTCTTAAATCGATTTGCGCGCTCGCGGCACGCTGCCCCGTCGCGACGGCTTCGACCCACGCTTCGTAGCGAAATACATGGCGCTCGCCTTCGCAGAGCACGACGCAAACCTTGGGCGCATCGAGCAGCCAGTCCAGCGATGCGTCGCGGTAAGTCAGTCGAAGCGAGCCGTCGAGTACGGCGATGGCGCTGCCGCGTTTGAACCAGGCGGCGTGAATCTGGCCGGGGGCGTATCGTTGCTCGAAGACATTCATGGTGGGCTCACGCGAGAGGCAGTTCCTGGGGGCGGGCCCGCCGGCGTCGGCAGCAACGGGCTCCATGTCGACAGCGTAGAGACAGCGCCCCGAGCGCAACAGACTCACCGCTTTAGAATCTGTACCGATACAGCGATCCCATTTCTCGTGCTGTTTCCGTCCGAATTGCCGCCGTCTGTATCTGGCCAACCCCTCGTGCTGCAGGCACGATGACAACGATGAATCCGCTGAACGAACCGCCGCCCGTCGCGCTGCCCGAAACTGGCTCGCCGCTCTATGAACGCCTGGCCGACCACTATCGCCGCGTGATCGCGGCGGGGACGCTCGCGCCCGGCGACCGGATGCCGTCGGTGCGCGCGCTGATGAGCCAGCACCGCGTGAGTCTGTCGACAGCGATCCAGGTGTTCCGCAGTCTGGAGGACGCGGGCTGGCTCCAGGCGCGGCCGCGCGCCGGTTACTTCGTGCGCCGCGCGCCGGCGTCGCGGCTCGCGAACGTCGCCGAGCCCGAGATTCCGTCGCTGCCCGAGCCGGCGCGCTATGTCGGCTTGCATGAGCGCATTTCGCGGGTGATCGAGCGGGCGCAGGCGTTTCCCGACGCGCTCAATCTGGGTGGCGCAACGGCCGACGCCGTGCTGTACCCGACGCAACGGCTGCAGGCGCTGGCGTCGCGCATCCTGCGCCGTCGGCCGACCTTGTTGACGGAAGTCGGCGAAGACGGTGGCGCGATCGAGTTGCGGCAGGCGGTGGCAAAGCGCGCGTTGTCATCGGGCGTGAGCGTCGCGCCCGACGATGTCCTCGTGACGAGCGGCGGCGTCGAGGCGGTGAACCTC
>BBSL01000162.1 GCA_001319865.1 Burkholderia sp. E7m39
TCGAGGCCCTCGACATCGCGTCGACCGCGTGTCCGGACCTCAAGGCGCTCGTCGTCGTGCCGAATCTGCAGAATCCGCTCGGCTGCGTCATGCCCGACGCGCGCAAGGCCGAACTGGTGCAGCTGTGCGCGCGCCGGGGCGTTGCGCTGATCGAGGACGAGCCCTATCGCGAGCTGGTCGAGTCGTCCGAGCCGGCGCGGCCGCTGAAAGCATGGGACCGCGACGGCGGCGTGATCTATTGCGCGTCGCTGAACAAGGTGCTGGCGCCGGGGATGCGGCTCGGGTGGATGGCGTCGGGGCGCTGGCAGGCGCGGGTGCGGCTGCTGAAGTTCGCGCAGACGCGTCACAACGAATCGCTCGCGCAATTCGTCGCGGCCGAATTCATCGGCTCGGGCGCATACGACCGGCATCTGCACCAGTTGCGCGAGAAGCTGCGCACGCAGCGCGAGGCGAGCGCCGACGCCATCGGCCGGTATTTTCCGGCGGGCACGCGGCTCAGCTTGCCTCCGGGCGGACTGCTGCTGTGGGTGGCGCTGCCCGAGGGCGCGTCGTCGGATGCGCTGTTCGAGGCCGCGTTGCCGCACGGCATTCGCCTTGCACCCGGATCGATTTTTTCGAACTCGGACCGGTTTCGCTCGTTCATCCGTCTGAGCTGTCCCGCGCCGTTCGACGACCGTATCGACACGGCGCTTCGCCAACTCGGCACGCTGGCCGCGGAACTCGGTCGATCCGCCTGACGACCTCGCAACGCCGCAGCCTCTCGGCCACTCAGCCACTCAGCCTCGCGGCTAGTCTGCCATGCAGCCTCTCGGCTACTCGGCCTCTCAGCCATTCGGCGTTCCGGCCATGCAGCCTCGCAGCCAGCGCAGCCTATCGGCCACACGCAGCCGCACGGCCACACGCGCTGCATCAGGCGCGCGAATTCGTCTGCGCGCCGATGCCGGCAGCACCTGTCATCCGTCACCGCATTGTCACAAAGCACCTCTAATTTCGAAACGGACCCATCGAAAGCTTTCAGCAATCCACTTGCATGGACCGGCGTCGGGCGCGCGAACGTCCGCTCTGGTCGAACACAGGAGGCGGACCATGAAATTCGCAATGTTCGCGGCGGCGGGGCTGATGGTCGGCGCGCTGTCCGGTTCGCTCGCGCAGGCAACCGACATCACGGGCGCGGGCAGCACCTTCGCAGCGCCGATCTACACCAAATGGGCCGATGCCTACCAGAAGACGGGCGGCGGCCGCATCAACTACCAGGGCATCGGCTCGTCGGGCGGCATCAAGCAGATCATCGCCAGAACGGTCGATTTCGCGGGCTCGGATGCGCCGCTCAAAGACGAGGACCTGGCGAAGGACGGCCTGTTCCAGTTTCCGACCGTCGTCGGCGGCGTGGTTCCCGTCGTCAACCTGCCGGGCGTGAAGCCGGGCGGGCTGGTGCTATCGGGCCCCGTGCTCGGCGACATCTTTCTCGGCAAGATCAAGAAGTGGAACGACCCGGCGATCGCCGCGCTCAATCCGGGCATGAAGCTACCCGACACGGACATCGCCGTCGTGCGCCGCGCGGACGGCTCGGGCACGAGCTTCATCTGGACGCACTATCTGTCGCAGGTCAGCCCGGAATGGAAGGGCAAAGCCGGCGAAGGCACGACCGTCAACTGGCCGACGGGCACGGGCGGTAAAGGCAACGACGGCGTCGCGGCGTTCGTGCAGCGGCTGCCGGGCGCGATCGGCTATGTCGAATGGGCGTACGCGAAGCAGAACAAGATGACGTACACGTCGCTGAAGAACTCGGCGGGCGCCGTCGTCGAGCCGAAGACGGATACGTTCAAGGCGGCCGCGGCGGGCGCCGAGTGGTCGAAGTCGTTCTATCAGATCCTGACCAACGAGCCGGGTAAGGACGCGTGGCCCGTCGTCGGCGCGACGTTCGTGCTCCTGCATTCGTCCCAGGACAAGCCGGAGCGCGGCAAGGAGACGCTCAAGTTCTTCGACTGGGCATTCAGGAACGGCACCCAGACCGCGCAGGAACTCGACTACATCCCGTTGCCGGATGCCGTCGTGTCGGCAATCCGCACGCAATGGAAGGCCAAGGTCAAGGACGCGTCGGGCAAGCCGCTCGCCGATTGATCAGAAAAATGCACAAAAACGGCCGGCGTGCAAAAGATGCCTGCCGTCACTGAACAGTAACGACGCCTCGCGACAATGCGAGTTCTGGCCTGAGAGCAAGCGTGAGACGGGCGGGATGCGCGGAGCCTGCCGTACGGGGGCGCGGCGCGCCGCCAGCTATCTCCCTTGAAGCCAGATTGGTATCAATGACTATTCCCATGCTGACGACACACCGAGGCTATCGCCTGCAAGCCAGTGCTGCAGTGACCGACGATGGCCTGCACACCGCCGACCTGATCATCGAAAAGCCGGGTCTGCCGCCGCGAACTTTCCACGCACTCGACTTCTTCTACGACGGCGAGCAGGCGCTCAACTATGCGACCGCCTGGGCCGCATCTGGGTCGACATGAAAGGTTGATCCCGCCCGCCGACCCTGTGCGCGCATTCGCCAGCCGATGCGAACACCCGGCAAAACGCTCTTGAGCACTCGCGTCCGGGCCTTCCATTGTGTGGCAAAACGCGCGCAACGCACGGTTGCGCGCGTTTTCGCCCTGATTTCGGCGAAGTTCCTGCATGTTCGAAAAAACCTCTTTAAATTCATACGATTAGCACGTCCTATAGGCTATGTTTGATGCCGCACATTGCCGTCCCGCGATGCCTCGACCGTTGCACTTCTGCCCTATAAGATGGCGCATGACGCAAAACGTCTACTGGCTGGCCGAATTCGCATTACGCCCGCCATTCGGCCGGGATAACAAGCGAGTCGCGCAGGACAGGCACCGTATGATGCGCGCCTCGCCGCCACGAGCCGGATACGTCGATAACAAACGCCTTACCGGGAGCGCTGCCCGGAGAGTGAGAGAGACGTGGCATGTTGAACAAGCTGATCGACATTGCGAGACATATCCGGCGCAGCGAACGCTTCAAGAATTCCATCAGCACGCCGGGCCGTATCTCGCTGCACGCGCAACAACGGTTGAACCGCGGCTATTTCGCCATTGAGATTCGCGCGCATTCGGGCTTTTTCTCCGTGATGCAGATGGTGCTGTTCATCCTGATGTATTGCGAGGAACGGCGCCTGACGCCACTCATTTCCGCGCGCGGCGGGATTTACGGCGATGCGGAAGGCAAGGTCGACTGGTTTTCGACTTTTTTCGACACCGTCGATACGTCGCAGCGGCCAGGCGCGAGCATGCGGCTGCGCACGTCGGTTGTGCACGATCTCGGCGGACTCGGGTTTCGCCGGCGCTACGAGCCGCGGCTCGAACTGAAGCGCTCGAGCGCGCTGTTCCACGCGCACTACCAGCCCTCCGCGCCGATCCGCGCGGAGGTCGAGGCGATCCGCACGCGGCTGGGCATCAGCGCGGCCACGCTCGGCGTGCATTTCCGGGGTACCGACAAGAAGCTCGAAGCACACACGATCGGCTGGGAAGACTTTTGCAGCCTGATCGACAGGACGCTCGCCGAGCAGCCGCAGCTGACGAACCTCTTCGTGTCGAGCGACGAACAGGCGTTCCTCGATTTCTTCGTCAAGCGCGCGTTCGCCGTGCCCGTCAGCGTCGCGCCCGCGCGCCTGCTGTCGACGGGCGACACGCCCGTGCATTTCAGCGGACATCCGGGACTCGCGATCGGGCGCGAGGCGCTCGTCGCGAGCCTGCTGCTCGCAAGCTGCGGGTATCTCGTCAAGACGCCGTCGTATCTGTCGGCGTGGTCGAAGATATTCAGTCCATCGTTGCCCGTCAGGCTGGCCGTGCCGCCATTGCAAAGCGCGTTCTGGTTTCCCGACAGCGAAATCTGGATCGAGCAGCAACGGCGTCACGAAGAGGGAGAATCGGCGGCAGCGCGGGTGCGGGACCGGAGAACCGCCTGAAAAGCAGGTGCCGCGCTGCATGAAGCGCCTTGCGGCGAAACCCGGCGGCAAGAACCAGCGGCGAAACCCGGCGGCGAAACCCGGCGGCGCATCCGCCGGAAAAAACGGCCTGGACCAAGCGGCGTTTCGAACGCAAGCGTTCGACTTGTTGGCGGACGGTGCGTGTTTTGCTCGCGTAGAATTATCAGAAAATACCAGCACGGCGATCGGGGAAGGGCGTGAAGATTCACAGCCATTACGACAATCTGAAGGTTTCGCGCGACGCGCCTCAAGAGGTGATCCGCGCGGCCTACAAGACCTTGAGTCAGAAATATCATCCTGACCGGCGGATCGAT